>JABSPL010000005.1 GCA_013215105.1 Flavobacteriaceae bacterium | reverse complement strand
CTACAAGAGTAGCTCTAACAAAAACAGTAATTACAAAAAAGCTAGTAATAATAGAAGCTATAAGAGCAGCTCTAACAAAAACAGTAATTACAGAAAAGCTAGTAATAACAGAAGTAGTAAGTCAAGCAGTAGTAATTCTAGATCTTATTCTAAAAGGAAAAAATAATATACTAGGTTAATAGTTAAAAAATAAAAATAATGAAGAAATTAATATTTATATTTTTCGCAATAATAAGTTTACCTATACATTCACAGCTAAACAATTACGAAGACATGGCTGTTGACCTTAGTAACACTAGCAACGGTGGTACAGCAAGGTATTCGGCTATGGGAGGAGCATTTGGTTCTTTGGGTGGAGACATTAGTGCTTTGAAAGTGAATCCCGCTGGTGCCTCTGTATTTTTAGATAGCGAATTATCATTTAGTTACGACTCTAGCACTTATAGTAATGAAACTAATTACTACGGAAATACCGAAAATACTGATGCCTATTACGATAAAATAAATCAATTTGGTTTTGTTTTAGCTTTTGGCAACGATTATGGCAGCTGGACCAATACTTCTTTCGCTCTTAGCATAGAAACTATCAAAAAATTTGATGATTCTTATTTTGCTGCAGGTGATAGTGGTATTATATTTTATTACGAATCTCCTGTAGACCCAGATGAAGAACTGACTCAATACGACAACACTAGTTACCAGGAATTCAGTAAAACTACTAAAGGACATTTGGACAGAACTGCATTAACTTTAGCTTCTACTTACGAAGAAGAGTTTATGTTTGGTGTTAATTTTAATTTCTATGATTTTAAAATGAATCAAAAGACTCTTTACGAAGAAATAAATACAGACTCAAATGAAGATACTCTTAAAGCTAATCAATACATAAGCAGTGTAAACGAAGGCAAAGGTTTCTCTATGGATATAGGTTTTATATATATAGGAGTCGATAATTTTAAATTAGGATTCTCTTATAAATCACCTATAATATATGATGAAATAATAGAAGAAAGCGACGACATTTATACTGATGAACATCTTGGAGAGACTACTATATACACCGAAAAAGACGATAGAAAGTATTACAACTACGACTATGAACAAGCTAATAGCACATATTTGGAATACAATCTTAAAACACCTGCTGTATACACAGTGAGTGCAGCTTATATATTCGGAGGAATGGGGCTTATATCTGTAGATTATGATTATATGGATTATTCTACTTCTAGCATCAGTGGTCCGTTAGACTTTAGTGGCGAAAACAGAAATATATCGAAGAACTACAAATCGGTAAACAATATAAGAGTAGGAGGGGAAATAAGGTTAGGTATGATGAGTTTGAGAGCTGGTTATGCCTTGACAGAACATCCTATGAATACAAATGATGGGCTTAATAGAGATATGACAACTGTCTCTGGAGGTTTTGGTTTTAATTTCGAAAACTCCAAAATAGATTTTGCTATATCTAAAAGTGATAATAAAGACAATCAAATACTATATGATCTTATAACTATAGATAAAAATAAAAATAGCTCTCAGTTCGTAGCAACTTATACTTGGATGTTTTAGGAATAAATTTCTTATCAAAAAACAAAAAAAACACCTTCTTAATGATAGAAAGGTGTTTTTTTTTATTATATTAGCTTAACATTAAGCTCATTAAAATCCTATCAATATAATTATTAATATAGAACTATTAACTGTTGTTAGTTTTACCATAACTTACAGCTGTAGAAAATTAAATTTCGGTCTAACCTTTAAATAATTTTGACATGAATAAAAAGAAGAACCCTAAGGCTGATTTAGAGAACTACTCTAAATTATTTATCTTACTAGGGCTGGTTCTGGCTCTATATATAGTATATGTATCCATAGAACACAAAGCTTTCGATTCGGTTGATGATTTATCAGCGGCATCTTTGTCATCAGAAGATGAAGAAGATGTAGAAGTTGCTATATTTCAAGAAATGGTAAAACCCCCACCACCGCCACCACCACCGCCACCGCTTGCAGCTGTAGAGACTATATTGATAGTTGACGACGACGAGGATATAGAGGAAACTGAAATAGAATCTACCGAAACAGACGAAGAAGAAGAGGTTGTAATAGAAGAGGATGACGATGAGGAGGTTATAGAAGATGTTCCTTTTATGTTGATACAAGACGCACCTGTATACCCAGGATGCGAGAAAAAGAAGAGCAAAGAAGATCGTAAAAAATGTCTTTCAAAAAAGATAAGTAAGCTAATAAATCGTAAGTTCAACACCGAGTTAGCTTCGGAATTAGGCTTATCCGCAGGTAATTATAAGATAAATATTATGTTTAAGATAAACCATAAAGGTTTAGTCTCGGATATTATGGTAAGAGCTCCACATCCTAAATTGAAAAAAGAAGCTATTAGAGTAGTTAAGCTTTTACCCAAAATGACTCCTGGAAAACAAAGAAACAAACCTGTATCGGTAAGCTATACTTTACCAATATCATTTAAAGTAGAATAATTTATTATTATTATTATGAAACAACCTCTGTAATGGAGGTTGTTTTTTTTTTAAGATTCATATTAAACAGAATACATCAAGGTAACACCATACAGAAGTCCGTACAATATTTTTATTTTACAAAAAAGCTCTAACCCACGACTCAAACAATATGCTTCCTCAAATACTCTGCAGTATAAGAATTCTCATCCTTCAAAAAACCTTTATAAGTACCGCTATATATGAGTTCCCCTCCATTTTCACCACCTTCAGGACCTAAGTCTACTATATAATTTGCGTTTTTTATCACATCCATATTATGCTCTATAACTATCACAGCATGCCCTAAGTCTATCAGAGCCTTAAATGATTTCAACAATTTGTTTATATCATGAAAATGCAAACCTGTACTAGGCTCATCAAACAAAAACAATGTTTTATTATTGTCTTTACCTTTTATAAGAAAAGTTGCAAGCTTTATACGCTGAGCTTCGCCTCCCGAAAGAGTCGATGAAGGCTGCCCTAGTTTAATATACCCCAAGCCAACGTCTGACAATACTTGTATACGCTTGGTTATTCCTCTTTTTTTGTATTTACCGAAAAACTTTAAAGCCTGATCGACAGTCATATTTAACACATCATGTATATTATTACCATCGACTCTCACTTCCAATACTTCTTCTTTGAATTTCTGACCTTTACAATGCTCACATTCTAGAACGATATCTGCCATAAATTGCATTTCGACAGTAGTTGTACCTTCTCCTTTACACTGATCACAACGTCCTCCGTCGGTATTGAACGAAAAGTATTTGGTAGTATAGTTCCTAGAATCTGACAAAGGCTGACTCGAATAAAACCTCCTTATTTCATCATAAGCCTTAGTATAAGTCACAGGGTTTGACCTAGAAGAACGACCTATAGGGTTCTGATCTACAAATTCTATATTTTTAATATCTGAAAACTCTCCTTTTATCTCGGTAAACTCTCCTGCTTTCTCTCCATAACCTGTTATTTTTCTTTGTAAAGCAGGGTATAGTATTTTTTTGATAAGAGTACTTTTACCACTTCCAGAAACTCCAGTAACAACCGTAAGCCCGTTCAAATTAATCTTTATATCAAAATTCTTAAGGTTATTTTCTCTAACTCCTATTAGTTCTATATAGTTTTTAGAGTCATTAAGGGTGAAATCGGCATATACATTCAATTCTTTATTCAGATACTTACTAGTCAAGTTATCAAGCTTCAATATATCTTCATATTTACCCTCACCTACCAGATGACCTCCATTTATTCCCGACTCAGGACCTATATCTATTATATAATCGGCTTGCTTCATTATATCTTCATCATGCTCTACAACAACGACGGTATTACCTAAGTCTCGTAAGTTTTTAAGTATTTTGATAAGTCTCTCACTATCCTTAGCATGTAATCCTATACTAGGTTCGTCAAGGATATAAGTAGAACCGACCAGGCTACTACCAATAGAAGTTGCTATATTAATCCTCTGACTTTCTCCCCCCGAAAGACTATTAGCGAGTCTGTTCAGAGTCAAATAACCTAAGCCTATATCTTTTAACAATCCTAGACGTATTTTTATTTCTTTCATAAGCCTATCTGCTGTTTCCAGTTGAGTTTGACTTAATTTTATTTCTTCAAAAAACTCAGACAACCTATCTATTGATAAATCGACCAAATCGCATACAGATTTATCATTTACCTTAACATAACTAGCCTCTATTCTTAGTTTTTTACCTTTACAACTCTCACATTCACTTCTCCCTCTATACCTAGAAAGCATTACTCTATTTTGTATTTTATAGTTTTTTGCTTCTATTTTCTTAAAAAAAGGCAAAACACCTATAAAACCTTTAGTTCCATACCATATTTTGTCTTGTAATTCCTTAGTTAATTCGTGCCAAGGCTTATGAACAGGAATATCTAAATCATTAGCCTTTTCTATAAGAGTAAATTTATGTTTTTCATAAGAAGGAGTACTCCATACAACTATAGCATTTTCGTATATAGATAAACCTTTATTGGGTATAACTAGGTCTCTATCTATACCCAATACCGAACCAAAGCCATCACAATTACGACAAGCTCCTAATGGATTATTCGAACTAAAAAGGTGAATATTAGGCTCTATAAATTCTAAACCGTCAAGTTCAAATTTATTACTAAAACTCTCTTTTTCTTTGGTTTTCAGATCATAAACTATACTCTTACCTTTCCCTTCGTAAAAAGAAATCTGTACAGAATCGCCAAGTCGGTTATAGAAATCTTCATCGTCTTTAACTATTATACGATCCACTACCAAGAAGAATATTTTAACCTTAGGTATATCGTCTCCTATCCTATATACTTTATCCTCTATCATTATTCTTACAAAGCCCTGTTGCAATAGTACTTCTAACAGCTTATCTAATTTCTGAGCTTTAGCTAGTTTTATTTCAGATAAAAGTAACAATTTGTCTCCTATTGTTTTGGTTTTAATATAATCAACGACATCGGTTACACTATGCTTTTTGACAATATCACCCGATATAGGAGAATATGTAATACCAGCTCTGGCAAACAAAAGCTTCATATAATCGTATATTTCGGTAGTTGTACCAACTGTCGAACGAGGATTTACGGTATTTACTTTCTGTTCTATAGCTATGGCAGGCGAAAGACCTTCTATCGATTTTACTTTAGGTTTATCGAGTTTATCTAAAAACTGCCTAGCATAAGACGATAAACTCTCCAAATATCTTCTTTGTCCTTCGGCATACAAAGTATCAAAAGCCAAAGAAGACTTACCCGAACCTGAAAGTCCTGTTATGACTACTAGTTTATTTTTGGGTATATCTACATCTATATTTTTAAGGTTGTGCATCTGAGCCCCTTTTATAAGGATATAGTCTTTGGGTGTTTTGATTTGCTTAGCCATAGGTTTATATAATATGATTGTAAAAATACAATAGTTCAGTCTAAATGAGATAATTTAATTTAAATATAGTTTAATTAAATAAATACACAATATAACATTCTATACCACAACACTATACACTATATATTAAATAAATATTAATTTTAGAGTCAAAAACTTATTGTTTATCGGAAAAAAGGTAGTACTTTTGCCAAACAAATCGCGGGATAGAGCAGTAGGTAGCTCGTCGGGCTCATAACCCGAAGGTCACTGGTTCGAGTCCAGTTCCCGCTACTACTTTAAAAGTAAAAACCAATCTTAATAATTATTAAGATTGGTTTTTTTTGCGTTATATTCACTCTAGTTGCTTAGTTTATAATTCACTATATTTATATTCCTTAACTAAAAACAATATGAAAAGAATATATCTAACGCTAACACTTGTATTTATCTTACAGAAATCTTATTCCCAAATAAGTAAGTCTTTTTATTCTAACGGAGAAATACGTGAGTCAGCAAACTTCATAAACGGAAAAATAGAAGGAGAATACAAATACTACTACCTAAACGGATCTCTTAGATTAAAAGAAGACTACAAAAACGGGATAAAAGAAGGTTCTTTTTATTCTTACTACAAAAACGGAGAACTAAAAGAGAAAGGAGATTTAGTTAACGGATTTAGAAATGGAATTTTTAAGACATATTACACCGAAGGTAATATAAAAGCCATAGGTCAATACTACAAAGGAAATATAGAAGGTAATCATATAAGCTACCATAAAAACGGAGAAATATACGAGAAAACAAGCTACCTGAGAAATAAAACAAATGGTGTAAAAGAAATTTTCGACAAACAAGGATATTTAAAATCAAGAGAGAGATACATAAAAGGAAATATAAATGGAGAACTAGAGATGTTTTACAAAAACGGAAATATCAAAAGCTCTTGCCAAATAAAAGACAACAAAATAAGAGGCTTATATAAAACTTATGACGAAATGGGATGTATCAAAACTTCGGCTACATATATAGGCACAACAATCAAAGGAAGTATAACATACTACACCTCTTCAGGTGATATAGAAAAGAAATACAACAAACATAGTGGTAAAAGCACCGATTACCACAGCAACGGGAACATAAAAGCCGAATACACCTATCTAAATAATCAGTTTATTGGCTTATTTACAAAAAATTACATAAATGGAAATATAAAACAAACAAAGAAGTATAAAAACGGAAAAAGTCACGGTAAAGAAATAACCTATTATAAAAATGGAAACATAGAACGATCTACACTATATAAATACGGAAGAAAAAACGGTAAAGAAACTAGTTACTATAATAATGGAAACAAAAAAGAGTCGTATAAATTCACTACTGGCAATATAGATGGTAAATTTGAATATTTTTACAAAAACGGAAATATAAAACAAATAGGAAGATATAAAAACGATAAATTAGACGGTAAACTTAGATCCTTTCACGAAAACGGAAAACTAAAATCTTCGACAACATTAAGAAATGGTAAAATAGAAGGTATAGATCTTGATTTTTACGAAAACGGAAATATTAAAGAATCTAAAACCCTAATAAACGGAAAAATAGAAGGTATAGTCAAAACATATTATACAAACGGACAATTAGACTCTTCATTCAACTACCATAACGGTAAAATAAACGGTAAATTTGAGTTTTTTTACGAGAACGGAAGCAAGAAAGACATAGGTATGTATCTGGACGAAAAAATAGATGGAGAGTTTAAATCTTTTTATGAAAATGGAAATCTAAAATCAATAATGAATTTCAAAAACGGAAAGAAAAATGGAAAAACAGAGACATACCATAAGAACGGAAAACTTGAATCTACTACTAACTTCAAAAACGGTAAAAAAACAAGACAAACAACATACTTCGGTAAAACAGCAAACAAAACAACTCTTAACCATCTTGTTTTAAACCTAATAAAAAACAATCTAAAATAAGATAAAAAAGCCATTGCTAATAAGTAAAAAGGTAGTACTTTTGCCACACAAATCGCGGGATAGAGCAGTAGGTAGCTCGTCGGGCTCATAACCCGAAGGTCACTGGTTCGAGTCCAGTTCCCGCTACTACTTTCAAAGTAAAAACCATTCTTAATATTAATTAAGAATGGTTTTTTTTTATGTTCTAGAAAATAAAACTATGAAAAGAGTTTCCTAAAAATAAGTTAACTACCTAAAATCAAATAACCCCACAAACACAAAAATCCATTCCATCTCTATTTTGTCTGAGTTAGTAAATATTTATTCTTATTCTTTCCCTAGACTTACTGCTTTATCAAATGCTTTTTCGAGAGATTCTGCTTTAATCAGATGATGATTACCCCAAGTTGTCACTCTTCTTAATTCTTGTTTTTCGTTTCTCTTAACTGGCTCACATTTTTCTATAATTTATACAATATACCAGCTTCCTTGTTTGTTTAAAATTCCTTATATATCCTTCATATTATTCTATCAAATATTTTGAAAACACATTTGCATAACGATCATCAAAACTTAATTTAGTTATATTTTTAAATTTATGTTTAGTATTTTCTTTATCCAATACTCCTTGGGCATTAAAGTATCTTATTAAAATAGATTTTCTTTTAATTTGTTTCAGTATACCAATACAAAAAGAATTAAGTTTTGGATGTTCACATTCTGATATAATAGTCAAATTGGTATTCTTTATACCGTTCATAATAGATTTCCAATCAGTTAAGTCTATTTTGTATTTAATCTTAACATCCGAAAACAAACCCTCTCCCTTTAAAATTTTCTCAACAGTTTTATCATTTTTATTATATCGCACATGTTTAATAGTATCAATTGGAATTATTTGATATCCTAAAATTCTAAACTCATCTGTTTCTTGAAATAATATAAAATCGATTGATTTATCTAAAATGAAACCAGTAGAAATAGCTTCAAAGCTCCCTTTACTTCTTGTCAACCGAACATATATTTTTTCAGTACAATGTTTTTCTAATTTTAATATTATTTTTTCTTTTTTCATTAGTATCATTTTAAATTACAAATGATATATAACAAGTGCCTTTAACACTTATAACATCATTTAACATCCAAATATAAAGATATTCTATCAAAACAACCTCACAAAAACAAAAAGTTCTCAAGAGCCATATATTAATCTTATTTCAAAAAGATTAATATATCCTTCTCCCTCTCTTTCAACGGAACAGTCTGAGGTACGAAATCCTCCTCGTAACCTGACTTACTGTAATCGTTAGGTTATTTTTCTACTGTTGGTATTATAAAAAATATATACTAATGAAACTTTGATATTTCTCATCTGATTGATAATAGAATAAACTAATAGTTATTTTAAATTCATCTTTAATATAATTGTCTTCTCGTATTTTACGTATTTTCATTTCTTTTTTTATGCAATTTAATAAATCATCATGTAATTTTTCATTATCAAACTCCTTTAAAGGTATTACTTTTATAATATCTAAGTCTTTATTAATTACCAATTCATACAGAGCAAATCGTTCCTTTACAACTTCAACCCCCTTAAATTCATCTAGTCCTGACCTTAAAAAAGAATAACTAATTCCAGAATCTACATTTAATTTTATGCTTTTATTTTTCAAATATTTCAATAATTGCAATTCTAATTCAACAGATCTTTTATTGTTCTTAAAGGCATTTGGAAATCTCTTATCATTGAATTTTCTATCTATCCGTCTTGCTCCATAACAGCTACCAAAAGACAAAACTCCATCCCTATCTTTTGTAGCATAAATAAGCCATACAGTATTCCTAGGAGTATAAAAAGCACAACTACTATTTAGAACACTAATTATCTTCATACTAGACACTTTGTTTCCTTTAAACAAATCGATGATTTCTATTTTAATATTATGATAATCTTCATCTTTTTCATCTATACTTATAGACACTATCTTAGCAGTAGCTATAAAATCTGAATTATTAATTTTATTTAGTATAGGAGGCGAATCACAATCACAAGCAAACATTTGATGAATAGCTAAAATAAACAAAAAACATATTTTCTTCATAATTAATTTTGTTTGAAAAATCAAATATACATCATCTAAAACCAAAAAAACAAAACCCCATCAATAATAAATTATCAATGGGGCTATATCTAATTTTCATCTCAAAAGATAAACCTAAACTCTATCCTTCTTCCTCTCTTTCAATGGAACAGTCTGAGGTACGAAATCTCCCTCGTAACCTGACTTACTGTAATCGTAAGGTTATTTTTCTACTGTTGGTGTTTTACTGACCAGTTTCCGTTTATATGCTCTACAGGAATTATCCATTCTACTGTGTTCTATCTCCAACGGGCTTGTTCTGCCTTCTTACTTTGATAAATACTGATAAAAATTTAGCTAAGAAATATCTTTTTATATCGAAATAATCTTATCACTTATTATTTCAACTTTATTTTGCATCCTTAATATTATATTTTCTTCCCTCTTTAATCTCATAAGCATAGGAATCTCTATAATAAAATTAGCAAACGGTTCACTCTGCAATGGTAATGAAGCTATCAAATAACATCTATTATCTAAATTAATTATACTAGACTCAATATAATAACCTCTTGTTTCTTTGAGCTGGTTTATTGCTTTTTTTAAATTCTTCCTATTATTAGAAGTATTAGAACTGTATTTTAATTCACTAAACAACACCCATGAATCTGATTTAGATTCTGTAGGAAAACAAACTGTTTCACATTGTGTTTTAGACTTATCATCAGCATCAACAAAGCTATTATTATCAAATTTAATACCATCAATCGACATATTACTCTTGTTTAAGACTGTCAAGCATTTAATATCTGCTGGAGGGTCAGGGCTAAAAAACTCTACACTTCTTTTGTTGTTTGAGTTTTTCGTTTGTTTTGTATAGTCTGCTATATAAAAATTATCAGTGAAATTTTCAATTACATTGTAATGATCTATATACTTATTTTTGATTTGTTTTTTAATCATCTACAAATGGTTTAACATAACGTAAAACTCATCCATTACTTCTTTCATCTGCTCATCGAAGAAGTTTTCTTTGATCAAGCCGTCTTCTTCTTGTATTCTTTCAATATACCCATCTTCTATCTGGTAAATAGAAATAGATTTAGGGTCTATTCTTGAATCCAGACAGTTTAATTTCTCTTTTTCTTTATCATTTAATTCATCAGACACCAGATAAGCCATTATACAATTATTAATAGCATATAAAACATACTGACTATGTGTTGTTAATATCAAATTATGATTTCTACCCTTATTAATACTCTCTAACAAATAATAAATTAAGGCTTTTTGAGTTGATGGAAATAAATTTTGCTCTGGTTCTTCTATAACTAGGTTTGTGCTATGTATTTTGAATAGGTTATCCCTAACTTTTGAATATTTTTTAAATACAGATACAATAAAGATATCTCCTTCGTCAATTTTATCTCCAATTTCCTTAAATTTATGTTCTACATCATCTACATCTTCACCATAGATAGGCTTTAGTAATAGTTCGTGCATTAACATTCTGATAACTTCTTCTTTTGCCTTATCCATTTCATAAGAAGACTCTTGTTTGTTTTCGTAAAATATTTTTGTCAGATAATCAATCATAACAACCAATGGAGCTATTGATTGTAAACCACTCGATGCATTTGCTAATGAAATATCGTAAGTATTATCATTTTTTATAATATGGCTTTCTTTACTATCATCGGAGTAATAATATTTGACATCAATATCTAACAATGCTAAAGTTTTATCTTTAGGGTAAAGTTTTCTTGCGTCAAACCAATCAAACAAAAAGCTTTTTAGATTGTTGTTAGGCAAATCAACTTTTTCCATTTCGGGTAGTACTGACAAGTTTCTTTGCGATGGTATATACGAGGTTTTACTTCTTTTATAATCAAATCTATCTTTCCAACTAATAGTAAAATCATCATATCGGTAATGAAATTTTAAAACATTGCTTTCATATTTTATTTCACTATTTTCATTAAAATAGCCTTTCATCTTATGGAAAGTTTCTAGTTTTTTAATGAAATACTTTTTATCATCATCATACTTATCAAAAGACTGATGTAGTGCTATATCTTTTTCAACCCAATTACAGAAACTAATTATTTTGGCAATGGTACTTTTACCACTACTCTGCTTACCCATAAAAACATTGATTTTATTCAAATCTAATTTAATCTCTTTTAATGGACCAACATTTAATATTTCGATTGTATTGTTTTTCATTCTTTTTATAGTTTCTTAAATATACTACTTTGCAAACTTAGGTTGGTATTAGATAGTTTTTAGTAATGTCTTACAAATATATATTAATTACAAATAAAAACTAACTAGGAAACAACAAATAACCCCATAAAAACAAAAAGTTCTCATGGGGTCATATATAATTCTTAAATCAAAAGGACATTCTATCCTTCCTCTTCTCCATCTTTAAGAGGTACAGTTTGCGGTACTAAATCTTCTTCGTAACCTAGTTTACTGTAATCGTAAGGTTAGCTTTCTTTGTACAACAGCAAGTCATTGCGAGTGAGGAACGAGCGAAGCAATCCCTACAGATTGCTTCGTTCCTCGCAATGACGTGCAGGGTAGTCAGTTTATAATCATACACCCTATTTCCTATTTACTTTCAAGGCTTCAAGATGTTTTTGAGGTTCAAAATCATCTGCAATACCACTATCTAAACCTAGATAAATAGCCTTTTTTAATAGTAATCCTATTTTAAAAGATTCAAAATTTCTATCTAGTTCATCACGTCTTTCTGTTCCTTTTTCTCCGTAAACAGAATCTTTTATATCTTTCCTGTCTTTAGTGTTCATCCGTTTATTCTTTATCATCAATTATTAATCAAACTTAATTGAGATATCAAGATGACCTCCCAAACCTTCAGATATTATCCTTTGTAAAGTGGAAAAACGAATATCCTTTAAATTTCTTTCCAATTTGGAAATATATGATTTATTAGTCCCTGCCAATTCGGCTAATTGTTCTTGCGTTAAACCCTTATCAATTCTAGCTTGTTGAATTAACACTCCTATTTTAAAAGTATCATAATCTTTTTCAAACTCTTCACGCTTTTTTGTCCCTCTTTCGCCAAATTTATCATCAACAAACTCTCCTAGGCTTTTTAAATTATTTTTTGTCTTCATAATACTCTTTTTTAATCTGTTTAGCTTTTTCTATTTGTTTATTTGGTGTCTTTTGAGTCTTTTTCTGAAACCCATGACCGATTACTATTATATTATCTAAATCGAAGAAACAAAAAATTCTAAATATATTATTACCTACCTGAACTCTTATTTCATAAATACCAATAGTATTAGTCAAATGCTTCATATAAATTTCTGGAACTCTATCAATTTCTTCTATAACTCGTAGAGTCCATATAATTTTCTTCTTTACCTTATCTGTTTGACTATCGAAAAACTTTTCAAAATAACTTTTATAAAAATATAGTCTTCGTTTTCTAGCCATAAGACAAAGATACAAAAAGTAGCCCAACTAGACTACTTTTTTTTTGTATTTAAAATTATTATGACTCAATATAAATTAGACGAGTATTTTTAAACCTCCCCTGTACGTCATTGCGAGTGAGGAACGAAGCAATCCCTACAGATTGCTTCGTACCTCGCTGGTGACGTACAGGGGGAACATTATGAAGGTGTATACTTTAGAAATACACAACCAAAAAAAACAAGCCTATCAATAAATAAATATCAATAGGCTTGTTTTGTATTTTATATAAAAAAGATATCTCTATCCTTCCTCTTCTCCATCTTTAAGTGGAACAGTCTGAGGTACGAAATCTTCCTCGTAACCTGGCTTAGAGTAATCGTAAGGCCATCTTTCTACTGTTGGTATTTTCCCTGGCCAGTTTCCGTGTATATGCTCTACAGGAGTTGTCCATTCTAGGGTGTTCGATCTCCAAGGATTTTGTACTGCCTTCTTACCTTTATAAATACTGATAAAGAAGTTAGCTAAGAATATCAATTGTCCGATACCTCCTAACAATGCAAATGATGTAATCACTATGTTAATATCAGATAAATCGTCGAATAATGGGAAGAAAGTATTTTCGTAATATCTACGTGGTACACCTGCTAGTCCTATAAAGTGCATAGGGAAGAATACTCCATAAGCAGCTATTATAGTTACCCAGAAATGCCAGTATCCCATAGTTTTGTTCATCATCTTACCATACATTTTAGGGAACCAGTGATAAACACCAGCAAACATCCCTAGTATAGCAGATACACCCATCACAAGGTGGAAGTGAGCTACTACAAAATATGTATCGTGTACGTTAATATCAAGAGCAGAATCCCCTAGTACAAGACCAGTAAGACCACCCGAAACGAACGTAGAAACTAGACCTATAGAGAAAAGCATAGCAGGGTTTAGTTGCAAATTACCTTTCCAAAGAGTAGTAATATAATTAAATGCTTTTACTGCCGATGGTATAGCAATAAGCAGAGTTGTAAATGTAAATACAGAACCTAAGAAAGGATTCATACCTGTAACGAACATATGATGTCCCCAAACTATTGTTGACAAAAATGCTATCGCTATTATAGAACCTATCATCGCTCTATAACCAAATATAGGCTTACGAGAGTTAGTTGCTATTATTTCAGAAGTAATACCAAGTGCTGGTAATAATACTATATATACATCAGGGTGTCCTAAGAACCAGAAAAGGTGCTCGAACAATATAGGTGATCCTCCTTGATAATGTAATACTTCGCTGTTTATAAATATGTCAGACAAGAAGAAAGAAGTACCGAAACCTCTATCGAATATCAACAATAAAGCTGCTGAAAGTAATACAGGGAAAGAAACTACACCTATTATAGCGGTGATAAAGAAAGCCCACATAGTAAGTGGCAATCTTGTCATTTTCATTCCTTTTGTTCTTAAGTTAAGAACTGTAACTATATAGTTAAGCGACCCTATAAGAGAAGAAGCTATAAATATAGCCATAGATACTAACCAAAGAGTCATTCCCATACCCGAACCAGAGATTGCTTGTGGCAATGCACTAAGAGGAGGGTAGATAGTCCATCCAGCGTTAGCAGGACCAGCTTCTACAAAAAGAGAAGATACCATTAGTACACTCGAGATAAAGAATAACCAGTAAGAAACCATATTAAGGAATCCTGAAGCCATATCTCTGGCACCTATTTGAAGTGGGATTAGTAAGTTACTAAAGGTACCACTCAGACCAGCTGTAAGTACAAAGAATACCATTATAGTACCGTGAATAGTTACTAATGCCAAATAAATATCTGGAGTCATAACTCCGTCGTTTTGCCATTTTCCTAAAAATGCTTCTACAAGAGTAAACTTGTGATCAGGCCAAGCTATTTGCAAACGAAATAACATAGACATGAATACACCTATTACTCCCATTATAATACCTGTTACTAAAAACTGTTTAGAAATCATTTTATGATCTTGACTAAAGATATACTTAGTCATAAAAGTTTCTTTATGATGATGCTGTGACATATTTTTACTTATTTATAAATATCAATATTAATTTAACTCTTGCGCTAATGTTTTCTGAGTAGCTAACCACACTAAGTAGTCTGCTGGTTCATCAACAACTATTTTCATTTGCATGTTGTAATGCGACGACCCACATATTTTGTTACATAGCAACAAATAATCAAAGATATAGTCATCTTCACCTTTTTCTTTTCTTATTTTGTTTATGTTAGCAACTTTAGCCATCGTTTTAGGGTTCAATCTCATTTCCGCAGTAGTTAACTTAGGTGTAAAACCAAACTGAGTAACCATACCAGGAACACAGTTCATTTGAGCTCTAAAGTGAGGCATATATGCAGAGTGCATTACGTCTTGCGAACGGAATTTGAATATTACTTTTTGACCTTTTGGCAAGTGTAACTCACGTACGTGAATATCATCTGCCGAAGTAGGGTCAGTCATATCCACACCCATAGTATTTTTTCCTTTTATGAAACGTACATTAGCATCTCCAAGAGAACCATCAGCACCAGCATAACGAGCTTCCCATGAGAATTGCTTTCCATATACTTCTATATACAAAGGGTCTTCTGCATCAGAAAGATCCATTATATTGTTCCAAGCCCAAAGACCGTAACCTATAAGAGCTGTAAGCACTATAGTAGGTATTACTGTCCATACTATTTCTAGTGTATGACTATCTGCATAATACAATGCTTTACGATTATTAATACCTCTATATTTGAAAGTAAAGAAGAATATTAAGAATTGTATAAAAAACTGTACTATACCTATAAGTACAAAAGTAATCATGTATAGGTTATCGTAGTGTTCACCTTCTACCGAAGCCGATTCTGGTAAAGTAACTGCGTCTAGTGCTATAAGGCAATATGCCATCATAGCATAGAATGCTACAAGGAAACCTAAAAATAGTTTCCCTTGTAAATCGTTGTCTTTTTCTGTCGCTACTACTTGTTTTAGGTTCGAAAGCTTGGCTATTTGCCAAAAACCTACCCCAATCGCTATAGCTACAAAAATATAAAATAAAGCCTGCATATTTATTTATTTAATTTTAATTAATTATCGTTTTATTAATAGTGGAATCCTTCACTTTCTTTAAGGTAAGGGTTTCCTTTGGCTAGTAATGGAGCTTTTTCCAAAGCACTAAATACTGTGTATATGAATATCCCTAAGAAGAACAATACTGCTCCTATTTCAGGTATCCCTATAAACCAAGAACCTCCTACTGTACCTGGCATTACCATTATATATATATCTATATAGTGACCCGCTAGTACTACTACACCTGCCATTAGTATAAACCAAGGTAGTCTTTTGAAATCGCTATTCATAAGTACCAAGAATGGAAATACAAAGTTCATAGCTACCATACCTAAGAATGGTACTTTATATTCTTCGAAACGTTGTACATAATAAACTGTTTCCTCTGCCATATCAGAATACCATATAAGCATAAATTGAGAGAACCAAAGGTAAGTCCAAAATATACTAAATCCAAATATGAATTTTGCCAAATCATGTAAGTGACTATCATTTACATATTCTAAGTACCCTTGTGACTTAAGGTAAATGGTTACCATAGCTATCAGAACAACTCCTGAGACTAAGAAGGTCGCCAATACATACCATCCGTATAGAGAACTAAACCAGTGAGGATCTAAAGACATTAACCAGTCCCAAGCCATACCAGACTCACTTACCATAAAAAACAATAAGAAAGCAACTCCCATATTAAATATTCTGTTGTGTATTTTTATATCTCCAATGCTATTGTCTTGCAATAAAGAATATTTTCTGAACAAAAATCTAAATATATTCCATCCTACTAAGTATATAACCGATCTTATCATCCAAAAAGGAATATTAAGGAAAGGACTCTTAAGGTCTATCAGTGCGTCATAGTTTTCGTGTCCTACTACTGTTGCTCCCTCTTTCATCCATACGAATAGGTGATTAGCATGACCTGCTGTTAATATTAAGAATATTAACAAGAAGATAGAAGTTGGTAGTATATTAGCCGTTATAGCTTCCATTACTCTAAACAACACTATAGACCATCCTGCCGAAGCAACTACTTGTGATACATAAAACACCAATACACCCAAACTTATAAGCAAAAAGAACAATATAGCAACGTATAATGCTGACCATGGTCTGTTTTGTAATTGGTGTAATAAATGTTTTGCATGCTCGTCGTGGTCGTCATGACCTGCTACAACTACAGCTTCTTTGCTATCGTGATTAGCATCGTTGTGGTCAGACTCGTGTGCATCTGAATGAGATTCAGTTCCATGAGCTTCTTCTTTTACTTCTGAATGATGATTTGCATCATCTTTAGATACGTGCTTAGTCTGAGAATCGTGTCCTTGCTCAGCAGCGTGTCCTTGCTCGTGATGAGTTTCGCTCATCATAGCTTTTACATCATCTACATTTTTAGGTGCAGATAAAAATCCATATACTATACCTATAAACCCTAATATTATTAGAGCAAAAGATAGAGTTTTTAATTTCTTTGAAAATTGATACATTCTTTTCTTGTGTTTATATGAATATTGTTAAACAAGATCTATTTTAATAGATCTTGTCTTAGTTTTTCTACATATTGTACTACTTGCCATCTCTCCTTGTATTTAAGCTGAGAAGCGTGAGAACCCATTACGTTTTTTCCGTACATTATAACGTGATATATACTTCCTTCGGTAATATCTCTATCGTTATAGTTAGGGACACCTACAAATTTTTCTCTTTTCATAAGAGTACTTTCAGAAGAATCACCTTTTTTACCATGACATATAGCACAGTAAATACCGTACATTTTCTTACCATTTTCAAGGTTAGTAGTCGTTAGCATCAAAGGGTTTTTCGAATTAGCCTTAGCATCATCATAACCTTGTATAGTATTAGGATAGTCATATAATACTTGTCCTCTGGCAATAGTTCCTTCTACAGGAAGCATAGAACCCATAGAGTGTTCTCCTACTTGTATATCAGAATATGGTTCGTAACCTATAGGCACGTACATATCAGGAAAATACTGTAATCCTGGTTTAGTATTATCTTTACAAGAAATAGTAGTTATTACTATTAACAATAAAATTGCGCTTATTTTCGTGAATTTCAATTTCATAAGTTTATGCTTTTTTATCTATTAGTCTAATTTCAACAGACTGAGTGTCTGCTAACAATTCTCTCAACTCATCTTCGTTGTTATCTACTGCTATTTCCATAAGGAATATATAATCAGTAGTTCTAGGATCTGGATTTTCAGCATCTTTAAATGGCCATAGTCTACTTCTCATAAAGAAAGTGATAACCATAAAGTGAGCTGCAAAAAACACAGTAAGTTCAAACATAATAGGCACGAAAGCTGGCATATTCGATATGAAATCGAAGTTTGGCTTCCCTCCTATATCTTGAGGCCAGTCGTCTATCATTATGTATTTCATCATAGTAATAGCTACTATAAGCCCTACAGTACCATACATAAAAGCTGCTATTGCTAGCCTAGTAGGAGCAAGTCCCATAGCCTTGTCTAGCCCGTGAACTGGAAAAGGTGTAAATACTTCTTCTATATGATGGTTCGCAGATTTTACTTTCTTTACTGCATCCAACAAAATATCGTCGTCGTCGTATAAAACGTGAATTACTTTATCGCTCATATCTTTTAGTCTTGTTGTTTATTATCTCTCTGTTCCTTATAATACTGCCCTGATGACTTCATTATAGTCTTTACCTCTGCCTGTGCTATCACTGGGAAAGTTCTAGAATACAATAAGAACAATACTCCAAAGAACCCTATAGTTCCTATAAATATAGCTACATCTATAAAAGTAGGCTCAAACCTAGTCCATGTCGATGGTAAGTGACCTTTACTAAGTACAATTGCTATAATGTCGAAACGCTCGAACCACATTCCTATATTTATAATTATAGATATGATGAATGACCATATAAAACTAGTTCTAACTTTCTTGAACCACAATAATTGTGGTAACGCTATATTAAACAATATTAAAGAGTAAAATGCCCATCCATAAGGTCCTGTTGCAGCACCTACCGACATATATGTAAAGTTCTCGTAAGGACTTCCTGTGTACCACCCTATAAAGAACTCAGTAGCATAAGCTATGGCAACTATACCTCCAGTTAGCATTATTACCATGTTCATATACTCTATATGTAGTCTTGTTATATAGTTTTCTAAGCTAGAAACTTTTCTCATTATCCCTAACAAAGTCTGTACCATTGCAAATCCTGAAAATATTGCACCTGCCACAAAATAAGGAGGGAATATAGTACTGTGCCATCCTGGCATTACCGAAGTAGCAAAATCCATAGATACTATAGTGTGTACCGATAGTACCAAGGGTGTTGCTATTCCTGCTAGTACCAAAGATACTTCTTCGAAACGTTGCCAGTCTTTTGCTCTACCACTCCATCCGAAACTTAACAAACCGTATATTTTCTTTTGAAAAGGCTTTACTGCTCTATCACGTATCATAGCAAAATCGGGTAACAATCCTGTCCACCAGAAAACTAGTGATACCGAAAGGTAAGTAGATATTGCAAATACATCCCACAATAGTGGTGAGTTAAAGTTTATCCATAAAGTACCAAACTGGTTAGGCATAGGTAATACCCAGTAACCCATCCATGGACGCCCCATGTGAATAATAGGGAACAAACCTGCTTGGAATACCGCAAAAATCGTCATTGCTTCTGCCGAACGGTTTATCGCCATTCTCCATTTCTGACGGAACAACAATAGTACTGCCGATATAAGTGTACCAGCATGACCGATACCTACCCACCATACAAAGTTGGTAATATCCCATGCCCAACCTATATTTTTGTTCAATCCCCAAGAACCGATACCAGTTCCTATCGTGTAGGCAATAGCTCCAAATCCCCATAGCATAGCTGCTAGTGAAATATAAAATGCTACATACCAATATTTATTTGCTTTACCTTCTATAGGTCTTGCGACATCATTAGAGATGTCATGATAACTCTTTTTACCTAGAACCAACGGGGTTCTGATAGGTGCTTCGTAATGAGACGACATATATTTATCTATTTAATATAATTCTTATTATTCTTAAAACTCTTAAGCTTCTGTTGTATTTCTTACTTTCACCTGATATACAACATTTGGCTTAGTCCCTACTTCCTCCAACAAGTGATAAGATCTCTTGTCTTCTAACATTTCTGTTATAGGACTCTTCTCTTCGTTTATATCTCCAAAGACCATTGCATTAGTACTACAAGCGTCAGAACAAGCTACGTGGAATTCGTCTTTTCTTACTTTTCTACGTTCTTTTTTGGCTTGTAATATAGTTGCTTGTGTCATTTGGATACACATAGAACATTTTTCCATAACACCTCTCGAACGAACTACTACGTCTGGGTTCAATACCATCTTACCGTACTGGTCGTTCATGTTAAAGTCAAATCTATCGTTGTCGGCATATCTGAACCAGTTAAATCTACGAACTCTATATGGACAGTTGTTAGCACAATAACGAGTACCAACACATCTGTTATAAGCCATATGATTCTGACCTTGACGACCGTGTGAAGTTGCCGCTACCGGACAAACAGTCTCACATGGTGCATGGTTACAGTGCTGACACATGATAGGTTGAAATGCTACTTCAGGATTCTCTTCTGGTCTTTCCAAAGCGGCATACATATCACCCATACTCATACCTGACTCTTTAGCTTCTTTTTGGCTAGATATTTCCGAAGAATAATATCTATCAATACGCAACCAGTGCATATCTCTACCTACACGTACTTCATGCTTACCTACTACGGCAACATTATTTTCGGCATGACATGCTATAACACAAGCCCCACAACCAGTACAAGCAGATAAATCTACCGATAAATTGAAGTGATGCCCCATAGTTCTGTCATGAGATTCCCAAAGGTCTACATCAGTAACATCAGTTTCTTCGTGTTTAAGAGAAACTACAGGCATAAGGTTCCAAGTCTTAGCAGGAACTAATGATTTGTCATTATATTCTTCTAAACTTGTTTCTTTAAGGATAGTATCTCTACCAGCTATAGTATGTTGTAATTGCTCACAAGCAAACTTATGCTCTCCTTCTATTTTTTCTATAGTTACCGATTGGAATTTAGAAGAATTCTGATAGAATTTGTAAGCATTTACACCTACCATCATTTCTTCTTTCATTGCCTGAGTTCTACCATAACCTAGCGCTAGTCCAACAGAACCTCTTGCTTGTCCTGGTTGTATCAGTACACCTACGTTTTCTATAACCACTCCGTTTACTGTTAGGTTCACTTTACTTCCGTTAAGTGCACCGTTGTCAACAGTACGGTTCATAAGACCATTTTCTTTGGCATCATGAGCAGATATAGTAAGGTAGTTATCCCAAGCAGCTCTAGTGATAGGATCAGGAAGCTCTTGTAACCAAGGGTTGTTAGCTTGTTGTCCGTCTCCTAGTCCTGTTTTCATATAAAGTTGTAACTCCATAGCTGCTGGCTTAACTCCTGAAAGTAATGCCGCTGCTGGTGAAGATACTGATACTTCATTTTTAGAAATACTAGTTCCTTTATTGCTTATAAAATACCCATCGTGAAGAGCAGTATTCCATGATCTACCTTCTAGTATATTTTCGTTCCAATTCTTTTTAAGATAATCAACATACTTTTCAGTTTTACCTAACCATACCATAAGACAATCCTCTAACTGACGAGAGTCGAACAATGGTTTGATAGTTGGTTGCATCAAAGAGAAGTTTCCTTTTTTCATTTCTATATCTCCCCAGTTTTCTAGGTAATGAGAAGTAGCAAGTGAATAAGTAGTATTAACCGAAGTCTCGTTGTATTGCATAGAGAAGTTAACCGATAAGGCTACTTTACTAAGTCCTGTTACAAACTTATTAGAGTCTGCTAAAGTATATATAGGGTTACAGTTGCTGATGAACAAAGCACCAACTTTACCGTTATTCATATCTTCTATAAGAGAAGCTACTTTTTTGTCATCTCCTTGTCTTAATAGCTTATAGTTTTCTACATCCATTATAGTAGACTGTAAATACTCGTTGATAGCCATAGCTATTAGTTGAGCGTTTTTGTCTTGGATACCAGTAACAACTACTGCTTTAGAACCAGCTTGTTTTAACTGAACAGCTGCTTGTTGTATAGCCTTGTCTACTTTAGTAGCTTTAGTAGATACATTCGCACCAACTACTGCATTATAAAGACTCAACAAAACATATACTTGCTCGCTAGGAGTAACTGGCACACGTTTGTCAGAGTTAGCACCTGTAAGAGACATAACAGACTCAAACTGTACATGACGAGACATTTTCCCTTCATTAAGTTTTCTACCAGCTATAAACGAAGATTCGTAAGAAGAACCTTGCCATTGATCTATAAAGTCAGCACCTATAGAAACTATAGTTTCCGCTTTAGAGAAATCATAGTTAGGTAATGCTCTTACACCATACATTTGCTCAAAAGCATCTAATGCACCGCTATCAGAAACAGCGTCATATACTATATGCTCTAAGCTAGGGTGTTTTGCTTGAAATTCTTTTATAAGCTTACTAGCAGTAGGACTAGCCATAGTACCAGTAAGTAGTACCATTTTCTTATTCTCTCTAGCCAATATATCTAATTGACCTAGTATTTCGCTATCTATTTCGGACCAAGACTTTACATCTTCACCTTTTACAGGTTGTTGAAGTCTATAGCTATCGTAAAGAGAAAGTACCGAAGCCTGAGCACGTGCATTAGTTTCACCTTTTGCATCTCTGTTCGGCTCTATTTTGATAGGACGTCCTTCTCTACACTTAACCAATATACTTGCAAAGTCAAAACCATCAGCCATAGTAGTAGCGTAATAGTCTGCTTGCCCAGGGATGATATCGTCTGGTTTATTTAGGTAAGGTATAGAACTTCTAACTGGTCCTTCACAAGCTGCCAAAGAAGCGGCTGCCGTAGCAAAACCAACATATTTCAAAAAGTCTCTACGTGAGGTTGATGAAGCCTCTAAGGTTTCTTTGTCTCCTAAAAACTCATCTGTTGGTATTTCGCTTACAAATTCGTTTTTCTGTAACGTATCAACAATAGAACTATTTTCGTTTAGTTCTTCAACACTCTTCCAGTATTTTTTGTTTGATGCCATTGTTTTATATATTATTCTGTTGTACTAATATTTTTATATCTACACTACTCCTTTCAACACGAAGACTCAGAACCGTAGTTCTGAGTCTTCGTATTAATTTAATAGTGACATTTCCCACATTCTTTACCTCCTAGTTGAGCAACAGTAACTTTGTTCACTCCATACTTAGCAGCTAATTGTTTATGAATATTTGCGTAATATTCATTTCCTTTTAGGTCAACTTGTGTTTCTTTATGACAGTCGATACACCAACCCATAGTAAGTGGTGAGTACTGATATACTTCTTCCATTTCCTCTACAGGACCGTGACATTTGGCACAATCTAAACCTGCAACATTTACGTGCTGAGAGTGATTGTAATAAACAAAGTCTGGTAAGTTATGTACTCTAACCCATTTGATAGGCTCTAGTTTTCCGTCATATTGACCTTCTTCATCGTAACCAGCTGCATCTAACAACTTAGCTATTTCACCGTCATAGAATTCTTTGTTGTGTTCTGCAGTAACATCTCCGTCATACTCTTGTATAAGTAAGTGACAGTTCATACAAACATTAACCGAAGGAATACCCGAAGTCTTACTATGTTTGGCTGATGAGTGACAGTATTGACATTCTATTTTATTGTCTCCAGCATGTATTTTGTGCGAGAAAGCTATAGGCTGAATAGGTTGGTAACCTTCGTTAACATCCAAATTCATAAGAGCTGAAAAGCCATAATAAACTAACAATAAAATAAGAATTATTACAGAAACTATTTTCAAGAATCCGTTATCACTTTTGAAGAATACCCAAAGTATACCCAAAACAATGATAAGAGTAACCAAATAAACCATCCAAGCGTCAGAACCTTCTTGTTCTTCTTCTGAGGCTTCAGCTACTGCTCCTACTTTTTTCTTTTCCCCTACTTTGGTATACTCCAATATAGCATCTATATCTTCGTTAGAAAGTTCAGGAAAGGCCGACATCACTACTCCGCCATATTCGTTAAACACTGCTATAGCGTCTGCATCTCCACTAGCTCTAAAAGCCCCGTTATCCTTAATCCATTCTTGCAACCACTCAACTTCTCTTTTGTCTCCAATATTACTAAGCCCAGGACCTATAAATTTCTTATCTAGTTTGTGACAAGATGCACATTTCGATTTAAAAATACTTCGCCCTTTTTTATAAGACTCCGTTTGATACTGGCTTAAGTCTTCTGTCACCTCTGCTTCGACTGACTCTTGAGCCGATGAAGGAGTAGCAAAAAACATAAGGAACGCTAGACAAGCTACTAGCCTTGTTAATTTAATGTGTCGTTTCACAATTTCCATACTATTGATTCTAATTATCTACAATATTTTATCAACTATATTAACACTTCGTTATGTTAACACAATTATCAAGCACAAAAGTAGCATATATCCGCTAATAGGGAAAGCTGTAGACGTATAATAATCTAATTTATAATTGTTCTAAATAACGATAAAACATTAAGAAAGCTTCTTATTTTAACGTAGATTTGCTAATAATATAAACAACATTCAAGATGAAAAAACCTTTAATCGTTACTTTTATAACAATACTTTGCTTATCAGTAAACTACAAATGCTTTAGTCAGACTATTGTCGATGAAAAAATAGAAGCTCTTATATCCAAAAAAGCAGAATATAACAAAACTACTAACGATTATTACACTATACAGATATTTAATGGAGAAGAATACAAAGCTCAAAGAATAGAAAACAAGTTTAATGAGGAGTTTCCTGAGATAGTTTCGACCCGAAAATTTGAAAAAACAGAGTGGAAAATACAAGTTGGCAAGTTCAGAACTCAAATGAAAGCAGACAAAATGCTAGACTCTATCAAAACCAAATTTAGAGGAGCTAGAGTAACCACATATATAGATTCAAAATATTAATACTGCAAAGGCAGAACATATATAAACAGATGAAAAAGCACGAACAGAACACTTTAGAAATATACAATTCACTAAGCAAAAAGAAAGAAGTTTTCACTCCTATAAAAAAAGGGAATATAGGTTTATATGTATGTGGACCAACCGTATATAGTGATGTTCATCTTGGTAATGTACGTACATTTATGTCGTTCGACACTATATTCAGATACTTAAAACACTTAGAATACAAGGTTAGATACGTAAGAAATATAACCGATGCAGGTCACTTAGTTGACGACGCTGACCATGGTGACGACAAAATAGTAAAAAAGGCTTTATTAGAAAAAATAGAACCTATGGAAGTAGTGCAACGCTACACCGTAGGCTTTCACGATATACTAAACAAACTAAACTTCCTCCCTCCTAGCATAGAACCAACCGCTACTGGGCATATAGTTGAGCAAATAGAAATGATAAAAACCATAATAAGCAAAGGTTTGGCCTATGTGGTTAACGGCTCTGTTTATTTCGATGTATTAAAATATAACGAAACCGAAAACTATGGTATTCTTTCTCGAAGAAACATAGAAGATACTATGGAAAACTCTAGAGTATTAGACGGACAATCGGAGAAAAAGAACCCACAAGATTTTGCTCTTTGGAAAAAAGCTAGCGAAAATCATCTGATGCACTGGGAGTCACCTTGGAGTGTTGGTTTCCCTGGTTGGCACTTGGAATGTTCGGCTATGAGTACCAAATATTTGGGCAACAAATTCGACATACACGGCGGAGGTATGGACTTAAAATTCCCTCATCACGAATGTGAAATAGCACAGTCTAAAGCTTGTAACCATACCGAACCTGTTAACTATTGGATGCATACCAATATGCTAACCCTTAACGGACAGAAAATGTCAAAATCGACAGGTAACAATATATTACCCGATGAACTGATGAGTGGTGATAGCAAACATATAAGCAAAGGTTATTCTCCTAGCGTGTTGCGTTTTTTTATGATGCAAGCTCATTATCGTAGTATTTTGGACTTCTCTGGAACAGCCATAGATGCTTCCGAAAAAGGATATAACAAGCTGATGACTTCTATAGAAAATATGGAAGTGTTGAATATATCGGACAAATCGACTGTTGATATTAATAAGTGGAAAGACAGCTGTTACAAAGCCATGAACGATGACTTTAACACCCCTATACTTATAGCTAATCTGTTCGAAGCTTCTAAGATAATTAATTCTATAAAAGAAGGTAAACAATCTATAAACAAGCACGATTATATAATATTAAAAGAAACTATAAATTCTTTTGTATTTGAGGTATTAGGTTTAGAAAAACAAGAGAAAAAGCAAAACAATATAGCCTTAGAAGGTAGTGTAGAATTATTAATAAAACTACGTAACCAAGCTAGGGACAACAAAGACTGGGCTATGTCGGACCAGATAAGAGATGAATTGTTAGCTATAGGGATACAATTAAAAGACAGTAAAGATGGTACTAGTTTTACTGTATCGGCTAGCGTGTAAGTACAAAATGAACAAATATATTACAAATATTATAGCATTGTTAGTCCTATTGTTTTTTTCAGTAAAAACAATAGGGCAGAACAATAAACCGACCAAACGATACTATATAAGTAAAGACTCTGATTTGTTTTATTTGAAGCAAACTATAGAGAAAGAGCAGAAGTGTAAAGTTTATTTTAGTAAAGTCATCAAGAATAAAGGTAACGAACTTATATCTTTCGAATTACTCATAGAACTAAACAGTACAAATACCAAATACAGTACCATTTCCGACTCTCCTATATCTACTACTATTATAGAATTCGGTAAGCTTGGTATTAATATTTGGGATACTCGAGAGGTTGAGATGACTTTGCCTCCTCCTGCTTATTAGACTCTTTCTACTACTAAGCCATCTTTTCTAATGAATTTAATTAAGCCTTTTTCTCCTGACATATAGATTTTTAATAGGTGTATCGATGTCGGTATCTTCTATCCTACTATAATAATCTATTTCGATTATATCTTTGTATTCAACACCTCTTACAGTTAATGAATCGTGAAAACTTAGCTTTGGAGCTATTCCATATTCTATTTCCCCTGTTCTTAAATTATAATCAAACCTATCTTTCTGATTCCATTCTATATTTAAGAATGTACTATCATCTATTGCTCTCAACAAAAAATCGAAGATATAATAATTCAAAGTAGAATTGTACTGAACATTAAAACTTTCTTCTATTATACCATTTCCATAATCATTAAAATAATGATGTTGTGTTTCAAAAGGATCTTGAGGAATATAAAAACCTTCTGTCATACCGTTACTATCTACCATTTCAAAAGAAGTAATAGTTGTATCAATCATATATGCTTTTGACTCTTCTGACAAGTAAAAAGTCCCTCCATCGTAGCAACAGATATTAAGTAACATAAAAACAGCTATTAATAGCTTGTAATTAATTATTGATAGAATACGTCTCATCGTTTGACATTTTAATTTGAATCAACCCTTGTTGCTTGTTGTATAATATATATTTAGGCCTGAGAATTACTGGTAGTTCTGTCCCTGGGAAAACCTTAAAAGGTTTTTCTAACACACTATTATATTTTTTTCCATTAATTATAATAGAGTCATGACATATAGCCCCTTCTTCTTCATTGCAAATTAAATTTATTGATCCATCGTAAGGCAAATAAGCATAGTAGTATCCATTTATGTTTATCTGTAAAAAATCTTGATAGTCATAAATATTTTCATCTCCTCCTACAGAAAACTCTATATTTAAGTTAGGGTAATTAGACTTTATCTCAACTCTTTTATATTCATAAGAAACATATTCAACATCATTACAATATGAATAATGGTCGGATAAATAATATCTCCCTTGTTCTACTATATTTCCCTCTACATTAAAATCAAAAACATATCCTTCTGAATGTATAAAACTAATTTGTTGAGAGTCTGAATACGGAATCAACTCTAATTCTTTTTCAGACAATTCATACCTCTCAACTTCTATTTCTACCGATTCTTTTATACAACAAGAAGAAACAAGTATAAGAACAGTAAAAAGATTAATTATTCTATATTTAACAAACATCTATTCTATATTATTATATCCAACCTCTATAAAACTACATAAAATAATCAACAAAAACTAACAATAGATATTATACAAACACTCTTAGAACTTGCATACATGATATCTATATAAATTTACTTCTCATAAAACATGCCCTAACTATTATACACCAACACTTTCTTGTCTTTATACTTAACCCATTTAACAATAATCATAGACAAAACGCTTAATACCAAAAACCCAATAATAAGAGGGTAAATAGAGTTAGAATACAAACCACCTATATAAAACGAAATAGGAACCGAAATAAATGTAGATACAGACCCGACTACCGAAGCACCTGTCCCTGCAACACGTCCTAAAGGCTCCATAGCTATAGAGTTCAGATTTCCGAACAAAAGCCCTATACAAAACATAATAGGCAACAAAAACAGTAGAAACACAGTAAATGAAGGTTCTTCTATCAGAAAAGTATATAATATTGATATCCCTGAAAATAACACAATCCCACGAAGAGCCCAGTCCACTATTTTAAACATCCCTAATACCTTTACAAACTTGCCATTTAAGAAGCTCGCTAAACCTATAAATATTGCAATAAGGGCAAAGTAATAAGGAAAGGTTTCTGTTTTCTGATATTGTATTTGGAATATCTGTTGAGCTAAACTAAGATAGGTCATAAAACCAGCAAGTACAAAACCCGAAATAATGGTATAACTCAAGGCTTGTCGGTTTTGAAACACCTCTACTATGACATTACCTGTCTTTTTGAGAGACAACTTACTACGTTTGTCTTTCTCTAAAGTTTCGTTTTGTTTAAAAGCAAACCAAACAGTAACTATAGTAGTAAACATCAACAGAAAAACAAATACATTTTGCCAACGTCCTTTATAAAATTCACCTTGATACATTAGAGCATGTCCCAAGCTAGGGGCTAAAGTAGGAACTATAATAAATACAGTCATAATAAACGACATCACCTTTGCCATTTCATTACCTCCGAACACGTCTCTGATGATAGCCACGCAAGCAATCCTATTAGCCGACAATCCGAAACCTTGTAATACACGCCCTACTAACATAGAGCTCATATCAGTAGAAAAAATACATATTAAAGACCCTATCAAAAAGAAAGAAAAACCTATATAAATAGTAGGCTTACGACCAACACTATCGGCTATAGGCCCGTAAATAAGCTGCCCCATTGCCAGTCCTAAAAATATTGAAGTTATTATGTTTTGATTCTCATTAGGATCTAGAATATTAAAACTATCACCTATAACACCCAAAGCGGGTAAAATAGCATCTATAGAAAAAGCTACAAATGACATCATTAAGGCAATTAGAGGGATAGATATTTTATTGTTGGGCATATATCGTGTTTTGTTGGTTAGTTGATCAGTTGCACTACGTTATTGTTTTTTTATTGCTTTGTTGAGAAGCGTAGCGAATCAACAAAGCAATAAAAAAAGGCGGAAAAAATGCTTACTCCTTTTAAATTTGTTTATCACCAAAATAAATCAAAAACAAAACAAGTTTACCATTCTAACGCCACAACAAATATAAAGCTAAGAGGTGATATAAACAACAGTAAATTCACAAACAAACAATTATCTATCAGATATCGTGTATCTACAAATACTATATCTCAATAAAAAAACAGAGACTCCCTTGAAAACAAGAGTTATGATCCTAATAATATAAAATATTCTTTGGATCAATTACAAAACAGGATAGCTATATAATTACGAAGTCTTATTTGATGGTCTTTGGATGAGATTACAGAAACAATAGAGCCTGCCAATACTACCTCTATAAGAAGTACTGTTTATAGGTCTTTTAAGAGAGAGTATATTAATAAGGTTACTAAAGAACAGAAAGAGAAAGCTGAAAATTTTTGTTTTTTATACTTTAAGTCAGCCTTCATTATTAAATATAAAAGATGGGTTTTCACTCGATGATTTGTCGCTTTTTTTCTAAGAGATTTTAATTATCCAATACTCTCAGATACTGTAAATACTAGTCTTCCCATTTTATAAATATACTACTTTGTAAACTTAGGTTGGTATTATATAATCTACATCTAGCCAATAGTTGTTTCGATGCTTCTCAATTTTAAAATATTTTAGGAATGTATTTCAACACCTCTTCTTTAGCTTTACCTTGTTTATTAGTCACAAAAGTATAGATCTTTCCTTGAGATATCTATACTCAAATACCACATATTATCGGGGTATATCATATATTCTTCAGAATGATTTAATTGATTCCATGTGCTAAATACATTACTAAATATCTTGTAATGCTTAATCAACAGATAAGACTCGATACAATTGTTATAGCTGTATTAGTTATTGTTTTTTCTTTAGTATCAACTAATTTGTTTTAAAAAACCAGAGAGCTCTTGGGTTAATTTTAAGTCTCTCTTATAAAACTATAGTCATTCTTTAGCTCTGTTTTATTACCCTATTTCAATAGCCTACGACGTGTTTTTATTTCAAGACAAACTGCTTTTTTCTCTCAAAGGAAAGTCTTGAATTGTCTTTTCATTTAAGAATACTTTTCATTTATAAAGACTATTATCATATCCTTTAGGTAGATTATTTATTTCTTCATAATACAGATGAAAAATCATCTTTTTAGTACGAATATATCCTA
>JABSPL010000049.1 GCA_013215105.1 Flavobacteriaceae bacterium | reverse complement strand
TGAATGCTTTCTGAAGATTGAATTTACTCTTAATAATATTTTTAGAATAAAATATTACGTAAGGAGATATAATATTTGGAATTATGCCGAAATCTAAAATTTAGATAAGTTAATTCTGTTAGTTTCTCAGCAAACCCTATTTTAGGGGCTTAAACACTTTTATTTCAGATGAGAATAATTGAGTTGGTCTTTCTGCATCATTGCTTTCAAGAAATTCATCATACTTTACATATTGTTCATATATATCTGGAGTAGCAATGAAAAAGAAAATTGGTAAATCAATTGTTGTTATTTGATGGTTATGTTCTTTTAAAGCATCTAAAAGATTATTGTTACTTAACCTGTTTACTAAATTTCTATTTTCAAAAAAGCTATCAACATAAAGAATTAAAGCTTTTTCAGTATCCTTTTCTAATATGTAAATATTAAAAAGCATTTCAATTAATTCTTTTTTAGTTATAATTGAATATTTATCTGAACTAATCATTTTTTCCAAATAACCTAGAGCTAAGTGGCTATCGCTTGAATTTAATAAAGATTTTACATAATAGAGTTCCTTTTTTACAGCAGAAATATTATTAAGTTTAGTTATCTCAGTGTATTTTCCTTGACTAATAGCTATATTTATTTTTGCAGAAACACTATCTATTTTGCTAAGATCACTAATTATTTTATTAATAATATTTACATCTAATTTGGAAATGTAGTTTAATATTTTAGGATTACTAAATTTGGAATTAAGAACATAATGTAATTGATGGATATTATTTATACTGTTGAGATTAGCTTCTTTGCTAATCACACCAAAAAGTTGCTTACCAAAGTTAAATGAAAAATATTTTAACGATATTTTTAAAATATCTTCTATTGAAGAGCTAAATTCATTATTTACTGAGTAAATGTTATATAGTTTTAATAATATTTCATCAGTATTTTCAGAGATGTTTAATGGCTCAAATTCTAAATTTTCTTCAATAATTGATTTAACGTAAATAACATATAGTTCAACAATTGAAGGATTTGTTTTTAGTAGAGAAGTAGTGTTTTTTATACATTTTAAATACTCACCTTTACTATAACAATCTATAACACTTATGATTTCGTTATTTAAAGACAATTGTGTGTATTCTTGAGTAAGTAGATTCAATAGTTGTGTAACTCTAATATCTTTAGATATTTTTTTTGATAAATCTTGTACTATTGAATGTAAAAGCTCCTTTTTACCTAAAGGAACAAGTTCGATTAAGATATCCATTAAAAGGTTGTATCTATCAATTATTGATGATACACTTTCTATATTAATTAGAAATGAAAAATTCTGAAAGCCAGTATATCCAGGGTAAATTATCTTAAAACATAAATATTCGTGTAAAGATTCGTTTGTGCCGTCTATAATACTTTCAAAATTGTTTTTGTATCTTACATAAGAAAATTTATTCTCTGCTTTTTTGCTGCTTTGTTCAATTAAAAATTTAGAAAGTGGGTCTTTGATATTTTTTAAATACTCATCTAGTAATAGCCAATTACTTTCTGTTCCTAATTTCTCTTCAGTTAACAACAATCTGTTTTCTGCACTCCAAATAGAAAAACACAGTTCTTTTTCAATTTTATTTAAGATTTCTTCTGATTTGTCATATTGATTTAACAAAAATAAATTTTCGTACTCTTCTTTTAATTCAATATAATTCTGAATTAATTCTGAATTTTCTAATATTGAATCAACTAACCAAGCAATTTCAGATTCAAGATTCCCAGAATGTGGTATAATGTTGTTTTTTCTTAGTTGAGAGAGTGTCTTTGGAATTGGAGTAGAGCTTAAAGCAGATCTACCAAAAGGATGTTTTTTTATTCCTTTTATAATTTTTTTGAATTCATTGTAATTTGAATCCATTTTTAATCTAGCTAGAAAATGTGGTTTATTCGTCTTAGGTTGGAAGAGTGATTTTTTTATTTCAGTGTTATTCATTTTCTATCAATTGATAATTTTGTGATATTTGTAAATATGGTTTTTTTTAGCTTGCAGGTAACCCCCAAATAACAACAATTCATGTTATCCATCTAAGCAAGTATTAATGTTATTTGTCTTTACTCTGTTATTATTACTTTACAAATATAATATTTATAATACCAAAGCCTACTATATAGCTAGTTTATTTAAGTAAAAACCCAAAATAACAGGAAAACAATCACAAAACCCTGAGTTTAAATATTAAAACAAAAAAAAGGAGAATACAACCAAAATCGTATCCTCCTTTTTATAATATAAATTATCTTAATCTTTAAGACCCACACATATCACAATCCTCTTCCTCACCACTCTTAGCTCTTTCTATCATCAGCTTATACTCCTCAGTACTCATGCTTTCGTCGTCTTCTTTCTTTTCCTCAGTTTTTTTAGAAACTGTGAATTGTGTAGCATTAACTGCCGATTTGGTTCTCAGGTAATACATTCCCGTTTTAAGTCCTGCTTTCCATCCGTAAAAGTGCATAGATGTTAGCTTTCCGTAGTCAGGGTCTTGCATAAACAGGTTCAATGACTGAGACTGATCTATAAACAAACCTCTATCTCTCGACATGTCTATTATGTCTTTCATCTTAAGCTCCCAAACGGTTTTGTATATATCTTTTAGCTCCTGAGGAATGCTGTCTATACCTTGTACCGAACCGTTGGCTCTCATTATTTCTTCTTTCAAATCGTTGTTCCATAGTCCTAGTTCTACTAAGTCTTCTAACAAATGTTTGTTTACTATAATGAACTCACCCGATAATACTCTACGGGTATAAATATTGGATGTATATGGCTCAAAGGCTTCGTTGTTACCTAATATCTGCGAAGTACTAGCAGTTGGCATAGGTGCTAATAACAATGAATTTCTAATACCATTTTTATTAATACTAGCTTTTAGCTTGTCCCAATCCCAGTTACCACTCAGCTCGTCCGATGATACTCCCCACATATCGAACTGAAACTCTCCTTTCGATATTGGCGAACCTTCATATGTTTTGTAAGTACCTTTTTCTTTGGCTGTTTCCATAGAAGAAGTAAGTGCAGCGTAGTAAATAGTTTCAAAAATATCCTTATTTAGCTTTTTTGCTTCATCACTAGTAAACGGATATCTCAATTTTATAAATACATCGGCTAGCCCTTGTATCCCTATACCTATAGGTCTGTGACGCAAATTAGAATTTTCAGCCTCTTTAACGGGGTAGTAGTTTACATCTATTACTGTATCTAGGTTTCGTGCTACTTTTTTGGTTATATCGTAAAGCTTCTTGTGGTTAAAATAAAGCTCACCATTTTCTTTGGTACTCAAATACATTGGCAAAGCTATAGATGCTAGGTTACAAACTGCAACTTCGTCTTTGGCTGTGTATTCCATTATTTCGGTACAAAGATTAGACGAACGAATAACTCCCAGATTCTTTTGGTTCGATTTTCTGTTAGCTGCATCTTTATACAACATATACGGATTCCCAGTTTCTATCTGAGCTTCTAATATTTTGGTCCAAAGTTCACGTGCTTTTATGGTTTTCTTTCCTTTATTAAGGTTTTCGTATTCTATATAAGCTTTTTCGAACTCATCACCGTATTTGTCGTACAAGTTAGGGCATTCGTCAGGACACATAAGAGTCCAATTTTCGTTTGCTTCTACACGTTTCATAAATAGGTCTGGTATCCATAATGCCAAAAACAAATCTCTGGCACGCATTTCTTCTTTACCTGTGTTTTTCCTTAAGTCCAAAAAGGCAAATATATCAGAATGCCAAGGTTCCAAATATATAGCAAACGAGCCTTTACGCTTACCACCACCTTGGTCTACGTATCTTGCTGTGTCGTTAAATACTTTTAGCATAGGTACTATCCCGTTCGACGTACCGTTGGTTCCTCTTATATACGAACCTGTACCTCTTACGTTGTGTATAGATAGCCCTATTCCTCCTGCCGACTGCGATATCTTAGCAGTTTGCTTCAATGTATCGTATATTCCGTCTATACTATCGTCTTTGGCTTGCAATAAGAAACAAGACGACATCTGAGGTTTAGGAGTACCTGAGTTGAATAAGGTAGGGGTAGCATGAGTAAAATATTTCTTACTCATCAGCTCATAAGTCTCTATGGCTGCGTTTATGTCTTGCTTGTGTATCCCTATAGACACACGCATTAGCATCTGTTGAGGTCTTTCTACTATTTCTCCGTTTAGTTTAAATAAATAAGAACGCTCTAAGGTTTTAAAGCCGAAATAATCATAATTAAAATCTCTATTATATATGATAGTAGAGTTTAGTTTGTCGGAGTTTTCTATTATTATATCGTAGACTTCTTTAGACAATAAAGGAGCTTTTTGCCCTGTTTTAGGGTTTATATATTTGTATAGGTCGGTCATTACCTCGGTAAATGACTTTTTGGTGCTTTTATGAAGATTCGAAACTGCTATTCTGGCAGCTAGTTTAGCATAATCAGGATGTTGAGTGGTTAGTGTGGCTGCTACTTCGGCAGCTAGGTTGTCTAGTTCCGATGTTGTAACACCGTCGTACAAACCTTCTATAACCTTCATTCCTACTTTTACTGGGTCACAAAGCTCGTTAAGCCCGTAACTCATTTTTCTTATTCGTGAGGTTATTTTGTCAAACATCACCGGCTCTTTCCTGCCGTCTCTTTTTACTACTTTCATATTATTTTTTTAAAAATCTAAATCAAAACTTATTGCCCCTGTATCTCCTGATTTCACTCCTGCTTTTTGGTATTCTGAAACTCTTTTTTCGAAGAAATTAGTCTTTCCTTCCAATGAAATCAACTCCATAAAATCGAAAGGATTACTTACATTATATACTTTATCACAATTAAATTCCACTAATAATCTATCAGTTACAAACTCTAAGTATTGAGTCATAAGTTTAGAATTCATACCTATAAGGCTTATAGGTAACGATTCTGTTATGAAGCTTCTTTCTATATTAAGGGCATCAACAAGTATTTCGGTTATTCTTTCTTTAGGAACTTTCTTTACTATGTGGTGATTGTGCAAATGAACAGCAAAGTCACAATGCAGTCCTTCATCTCTTGATATTAGTTCGTTCGAAAATGTAAGCCCTGGTAGTAAACCTCTTTTTTTCATCCAAAAGATAGCACAAAAGCTTCCTGAGAAAAATATTCCTTCTACTGCTGCAAATGCTATTAGTCTTTCGGCAAAACTAGGGCTGTCTATCCATTTGAGGGCCCAGTCTGCTTTTTCTTTTATAGCAGGGAAATTATCTATAGCCTTGAATAGTTGGCTTTTTTCGGCTTCGTTTTTGACATAAGTATCTATCAATAACGAATAAACTTCCGAATGTATATTTTCCATCATTATCTGGAAACCGTAGAAAAACTTAGCTTCGCTATACTGTACTTCCGAAACAAAGTTTTCGGCTAAGTTTTCGTTTACAATTCCGTCCGATGCGGCGAAAAATGCTAGTATATGTTTTATAAAATACCTCTCATCATCATTTAACTTATTCTCCCAGTCTGAAACATCTTGGTGCAGATCTATCTCTTCTGCAGTCCATATACTAGCCTCCTGCTTTTTGTACCATTCCCATATATCTTGGTGTTGTATAGGGAAAATAACAAATCTGTCAGGATTGTTTTGTAATATAGGTTCTACAAAACCATTTGTAGAACCTATATCACTTTTCTGTTTTTTATCTACAGATATTGGCATAGTATTTGAGTTTTATGTGAACTTTCGTTCATTATTGAGTAACAAAGAAAGAGATTATTGTCAAATATTACAAGGAAATTATAAGGTATAATTCAAATAGTTATAAACAATTTGTTAATAAGCTTGTTTTATGTTAAATATTAAGAGGTTATAAATCACAGTGTTTACTTAGTTAAATAACATGATTTTAACATTATTATCTTTTAAGTATTTAGACTACTAATGATTAGTAGCCTTCGGAAATGGTGTAATATGATGAAATAAAATAAATTCCAAATTACTCATTTAGCTTATTAAAAGACAAAGGCACTTCTCTGGAAAACCTAGTGTCAAAACAAATAAAAGTATCGGTACCGGCAACTCCCTCTATCAAATGCACCTTTTTGTATAGTATTTGTCTCAGGTGTTCGTTGTCTTTAGAATATATAACTATAAAGATGGCATAGTCGCCCGATACAGAATTACATTCGGTTATTTCGGCTATCTCTTCTAGTTTCTCTAGCACGTCTTCGGCATACCTTGCTTCTTTTAGTCTTACCCCTGTGAAGGACTTGGTTTTGTATCCTAATTTGTATTCGTCTAACAAAAAACTAGCTCTTTTTATAATTCCTAGTTCAGTCATTTTTTTGATACGTTGGTGTATAAGCGAGTTCGATACCTTTAGTTTTTCGGCAATTTTAGAATAAGCCTTTCTGGCATCTTTTCTTAGTTCTTCTAAGATTTGTTGATCTATATAGTCAATTTGATTATTCATAGTCCAATAATATTTGTCTTTACTTAATTTGTTTATTATGCCAAAGATATAAAACTAAATTAACTCAAAAAACATATTAGTAGAGTTAATTTAACTTAATTAAGAGGGAGGTAGAGAAATATGTTATAATATTGCTATACAAAAATAAATAATTATGACACAAGAAGTAATATTCGAAAAATTGTGGAAAGAGTATGTTAAACTTACTCCTTCGGCCAAAAAAGTTAAAGATATATTCGAAAAGCAAGGAAACACTATATATAATGACCATATAGCTTTCAGAACTTTTGACCACGATATAGTGAATATTGAAAAAATGGCAACTGTTTTCTTAAAAGCAGGATATCAGGAAATAGGTGACTATCATTTCAAAAAGAAGCATCTTTACGCTAAGCATTTCGAACATAAAACAGATAAGAACGCTCCTAGAGTGTTTATTAGTCAATTAAAAACTAACGAACTTTCTCAAAAAGCTCAAGATATAATAAAACAAACTATAGCCAAAATAGATGTAGATTCTTTGGATTATGACCAGTTGATATTCCAAGGTAGACTTTGGGGAGATATATCTTACGATACTTATAACGAGCTGTTAGAGGAATCAGAATATGCTGCTTGGTTATATGTAAACGGATTTTGCTCTAACCATTTCACTATAGATATTAACAAATTAGACACGTTTGAGTCTTTAGAAGAAGTTAATGAGTTCTTGAAATCTAATGGTTTTACTCTTAACTCTTCAGGAGGAGAGATAAAAGGAGGGGCTAAAGAGTTTTTGGCACAATCTAGTATAATGGCAGATAAGGTTAAAGTGAAATTTGACCAAGGAAGCTACGATATTACATCTTGTTATTACGAGTTTGCATACAGATTTCCTATGGCTAACGGAGAGTTATTCTCAGGATTTGTAGCAGGATCTGCCGATAAGATATTCGAAAGTACAAATATGAAAAAATAGATTTTTTTTAAAACAAAGTATAGGATATAGTATAACCAAAGCTAAATCCTGCTTTGTTTAAAGAAACTTTTCCAAAGCCCGGTATATACAGATTACTGAAATTATCGGGTTCTTTACTACTTATCAGTTTTTTGATAGAAATATTAGGGCTAAAATATAAGTTTTTGAACAATTCTACTTTTATAGTCATTACAACTTCTAACCAATGAGCGTTAAGATTGCTGTATTTGGTATTGCTATTTACTGTTTTGTCCCCATATATATTGTCTCTAACAGTATAGTCTATTAATGTTTTATCAAACTTACTATATCCATATTTTACACCTATTCCTATTTCGTTTTTCATGTAAAACTGATTTTTGAAATTGTTGGTGTTAATTCCTACTCTAAAGAAATTACCTTCTGATTTGTAATTGAAATAATCTTCACTTTCTTCTTTATAGTCATAGCCAAACTCGGCAGTTATATACCTTTTCTTAGATATTTTATAATCTGCAACTATTTCATATCCTTTTATAGTAGAATCAAAATAAGATAAAGTTGTTTTTAATAAGTCGAAACCCATTCTCAAACTTGGCTTAGTCTTAACTTTTTCGATTATTTGTATTGCTTCTTTTTTTATAGATTCATTATCTGTTTTTATCTCTTGAGAGAAAACTAAAATAGAGCTAAATAACAAAAAACTAGTGAAATATTTTGACATGGGCTTGTAATTGGTTTGTTATATTCGATTCAATAATTTCTATTCTATCTATCCAAATATTATCTGTGTTTTCAAAACTATTTTCTAGAGAGATTCTATTAAAAATACTTTTGTAACCACAAGCTTTAGAAACAAAAAAATCATCGTTAGTATAGCTTATTTTTATAGATTCAGTTTTTTCTGAAGATATAAAATAAAACTCGGTAAACTCTAAATTAGTGTTAAGCCCAACAGCTATAGAATCGGTTTTTTGCAGACTAGCTATAACTATATTGTCATTAGCGTTTATACTAAGCTCGGTGACAGCTTTGGTTTGCTCAGGGTTGTCTTTGTCATAAAAACGTATAATAAGACTAGGTGTTGTAGTATCTAAGCAGAAATCATCTTCTTCGCAAGCGGTACTTTGCAAGCAAAGTACCACTATTAAAAAATAGAATATTTTATTGAATTTTATATTCATTTAATTTAGTTTTTTAGTTCTAATAAAACCACATTTTCTACATGGTGAGTCTGAGGAAACATGTCAACAGCCATAGTTTTTACTATTCTGTATTGTTCTTTCATAAGACTAAGGTCTCTTGCCTGGGTAGCACTATTACAACTTACATAAACAACTTTTTTGGGAGCTATTTTAAGTATTTGTTCTACTACTTTTTGGTGCATCCCATCTCTTGGAGGATCGGTAATTATTACATCAGGTTTTCCGTTTTTCTCTATAAAGCTAGAGGTGAAAACGTCTTTCATGTCTCCTACAAAGAAGTCTGTGTTTTCTATATTGTTAGCTTTAGCATTCTCCTTAGCATCGTCTATAGCTTGTGGTACTGACTCTATTCCTACTACTTTTTTGGCTTTTTTGGCAACAAATTGAGCTATTGTTCCTGTACCAGTATATAGGTCATAAACCAATTCTTCGCCAGTAAGCCCTGCAAAGTCTCTGGTTACTTTGTATAATTCATAAGCCTGTTTAGAGTTGGTTTGGTAAAATGATTTGGCACTTATCTTGAATTTTAAGCCTTCCATTTCTTCATATATATGGTCTCTACCGTTATATAGTATAATGTCTTGGTCATATATAGAATCGTTACCTTTCCCGTTGATTATATACTGTAAAGATGTTATACTAGGGAAGTTTTCTTTCAGGTGATTAAGAAGTAACTCTCTTTTTTCTTTATCTTCTTCAAACATTTGGAGTACTACCATTATTTCTCCTGTAGAGCTTATTCTTAACATTAAAGTTCTAAGTAAGCCTTCTTGATGTCTAGGGTTGTAAAACGATATGTCATTTTCTATAGAAAATTTACGAACACAGTTTCTTATTTCGTTAGAAGGATCTTCTTGAAGGTGACATTTCTTGATATCCAATACTTTGTCCCACATACCAGCTACGTGAAAACCTAGTCCGTTTCGGTCTTCTATTTCTTGATCGCTGTCTATTTCTTCAAATGTTAACCATCTGCTACTCGAAAATGAAAATTCCATTTTGTTTCGGTAGAAATATATTTCGTCACAACCTTTTATGGGTAGTTCGTTTTCTATTTCTAAGTGACCTATTCTTTTTAGGTTGTTTATTACTTCTTTCTCTTTGTAAAACAATTGACTGTCGTAGTTCATATGCTGCCATTTACAGCCTCCACAATGTTCGAAGTGTTCACATACAGGTTCAGTTCTTTTATCTGAATATTTATGAAAATTAATAGCAACTCCTTCGTAATATGCTTTTCTTTTTTTACCTGTACGTATATCTACAATATCTCCAGGTACTCCATTACTTACAAATATTACCCTTCCGTCAGGTGCTTTGGCTATAGTTTTTCCTTTTGCTCCTGCATCTGTAATCTCTAATTCAGTAAAAATCTGATTTTTTTTCTTTCTTCCCATAATCGCAAAAATAACAATTTACTCTGTCATTATAGTTATACTGAAAAAGAATAATTTAAAAATATTATTTTAGAAGATTTTTTTAACCGTAAAATACTACATATCAGGCAAGTACGACTTAATGAGGCTATTTATTTATAATTACTTTAAATAATTGCAAATATTAGCTCTATTTAGGCAGACTTGTTGTTTGTTATTGATGAGTTAATTGAGATTAAAAGAGTTTAATGTAAGTTAAATACGAGTATAATATTTGATTTTATATGTTTTTTGGGAATAAAAAAAATAAATACCCTTTTTAATAAACTAATTCACTACATTTATGTTATGTCTAATTTAATTGTTTTAAGATGAAAAATGTATTTAAAATTTCTGCGGTATTGTTATTATCAATAGCTTTTATAAACTCTATCAGTTATACAGATATAGTTGAAAAGAAGATTGATAAAAGTAGAGTTTATTATGGAGTAAAGGCTTTGGAAGTGAGGTCTGATCTGAGCTTTGCAGGGGAATATGTACCTGTACATATGGCAGATATAAAAGAAAGAATAGATAGAGAGCTTTTGGTGAATACTTATTGGCAGTCTAATGGATTATTGTTTTTTAAAAGGGCTAACAAATACTTTCCTATAATAGAAAGAATATTGAAAGAAAATAATGTTCCAGATGATTTTAAATATTTAGCAATAATAGAAAGTGGCTTGTTAAATGTAAAATCTCGTGCAGGAGCCAAAGGTTTTTGGCAATTTATGCCTAAAACAGCTAGGCAATATGGATTAGAGGTTAATAAAAATATAGATGAAAGGTGTCATATAGAAAAGTCCACACTAGCTGCTTGTAAATATCTTAAAAATGCTAAAAAAAAATTAGGGTCTTGGACTTTGGCAGCAGCAGCTTATAATGCGGGAGTTTATTCTATAAGTAATAGTATTAAGAAGCAAAGTGTTAATAATTACTACAGGTTGTTACTTAACAATGAAACTTCTAGGTATATCCCTAGATTGATAGCCGTAAAAGAGATAATGGGTAATCCTAAAAGATATGGGTTTAATTATAAATCGGATGATTTATATAATAATGTGAAAACAAAAAAAATAAAAGTTAATTATCAAATAAATGATCTGTATAAATTTGCTAAGATACATAATGTAACATACAAAGATCTTAAAATTAACAATCCTTGGTTAAAACAAAGCAGGTTAAATAATAAAAGTAAGAGAGTTTATTATTTGAAAATACCTCTATAAAAAGCAAGTCAAAACTTACTAATAACCATGTTTTTCGATGTTATTAGTAGGTTTTATTTTTGTTTTATTTATTTTTAATCTTAGTGTGCTATATGCTTTGGTTATCTGTGCTTCTACGGCTTTTACTGATATTTTCAGATGTTTAGATATTTCGTCATTACTAAAACCTCTGCGTTTGCTTAGAGTGAATATTTCTTTGCATTTGTTTGGTAAAAGCTCTATTTCTCTGTTTAGAATAGTAGATCTTTCGTTAGACTCGCTTTGAGTATCTATTTCTACTAATTTGTTAATGTTTTTAAAATATTCTAGTTCTGTTTCTTGTGTCTTCTTGTTTTTTCTGTATTTGTTTATAAACTCATTATATACCATTTTGTACATATAGTTTATTATAGGCATGTCAGAGTTTAAATTACTTTTTTTTTCCCAAATCTTGATAAAAACCTCTTGAAGTGTATCTTCGGCTACGACTTGGTTTCTGCTAAGAGTAAAGGCATAGGCATATAACCTATCGTAGTACTTCTCTACTATATAGTTATATGTATCTCTGTCTCCTGCTTTTAGCTTTAAAACTAAGCTATCATTATCATTCATTTAATAAATAATTGGGTTTGTTATTAAATATGGAGCAATCTACAAAATTTATTGAATATCTATTAATGTTAATTTAATTTAAAAATAACATTAGGATGTATTTATTTGCTAATCAATAGTTTGCTTGTTTATTTATTTTCATGTTAAAGAAAATAAAAATAAAACATAGGGTTTTGTGAAATTCAATTGTAATACCTGTAAACAATCAATTATGATTTCTGAAAGGATAGAGTTTCTTTTTGTAAAGTTTATGAACGATGATATTAATTCTTCTGAAATGGAAGAGTTAAACATATGGACTGAAAACAACCCTAACGATGAGCGTATAGCACAGTATGTGAATATTCATTATACTACTAGTTTGGCTACTGCTGATAAAAATAGAATGAGGTCGTTAAAAGATTCTTTACTTAAGGTAGAGGCAAAAAAGAAGACGTATTTCTTTAGATATGCAGTTGCTGCCGTTGTTGTTTTGTTTACTACATCTTATTTGGTAAATGATATTATGAATTACCAGATAGAACCTGTTCTCGAATTGGTTGATAATACTGCTTCGGAAAATGAAATAACTTTGAAGTTAGCTGATGGGAGCGTTAAATATATAGGACGATTAACAAATGGAGATTCTGTAGGGGAGGCTAAGATAGCCTCTAATGTTAAGACCGATAAACAGCTTACTTACGACAAGACTGATTTATCTATAGAAGGGGAGTTAGTTTATAACGAATTGACGGTTCCTAGAGGTAAAGTTTTTAGTTTAGAACTTAGTGATGGTACTGTAGTTAATCTTAATTCGGGTTCTTGGATAAAATATCCAGAACGTTTTATGAATAATCATAAAAATAGAGAAATATTCATTAATGGAGAGGCTTATTTTGATGTAGCTAAAAACAAAGAACATCCTTTTGTAGTTAATTCAAAAATGCTTAGGACTACAGTTTTAGGTACGGAATTTAACTTTACGGCTTATGATAATGACGAAGTAACTTCGGTAGTGTTAGTAGAAGGTAAAGTGATGGTAGAGTCAGAAGGTTCAAAGACCGGAATTGTTTATTTGAAACCAAATCAGAGAGCTTATATTTCGAAATTATATAAAACTATTATAAACAAAGAAGAAGTAAATGTAAACAAATATATAGCATGGAAACTAGGAGAAATGTTGTTTGCAGATGATATGTTTTCGGAAATAATAGAGAAATTAGAAAGAAAATACAATGTTAGTATAGAAAGTACTTATCAGGAGCTTAATAATAAAAGATTCACTTCAAGGTTCTCGGGTAATACTATAGAAGAAGTATTAGAAGTATTTAAGCTACACAGTAGTTTTGAATATGATATAAAAGGAAGTACCATAAAAATATATAATAAAAAACCGTAGCTGCTTGTAACAACTACGGTTCAATTTAAATCCAATTTTAACCAACTAAAATCAAACAAACTTATGAAAAAAAAATATCTTTTCTCGGCTAATAGAGAGAATATTTTGAAAATGAAAGTTAAGTTAGTTTTTGTAGCATTAATGCTCTCTTTATCTTTTAGTTACGCAAGTAATTATTCGCAAGGTAAGATGAGCGTTAAGCTTACAAACGTCAAACTTTTGAAAGTATTAGACTATATCGAAGATAATTCGTCGTATAGATTCATGTATACTAAAAAAGAAATAGCTCTAGATTCTAAAATGAGTATTTCTATAGAGAATGCAGGTATAAAGAGTGTTTTGGACGTTGTTTTCAAAAATACTAATATATCTTACTCATTATTAGGTAATCAGATAATACTTAATAAAATACAAAAAACTACACTTAGAGGAACTGTTTATGATGCTTATGACCAACCTATGTTTGGTGTAAATGTTATAATTAACAACAGTACAGGTACTACAACCGACTTTGATGGTAATTACGAAGTGATAGTGAAAGCAGGTGATATTATCGAATTTAGTTATTTGGGATATAAATCTAAAAAGATAACTTATTCGGGGCAAGAGACTTTGAACGTAATACTAGAAGAAGAAGCTGGTATGCTAGACGAGGTAGTTATATCTGATGGTTTTAAGAAAGTAAACAGAAAACAGTTTACAGGAGTTGCAACCAGACTAAAACTAGAAGACATAAAACAAGAAGGTATTGCCGATGCAACAAGGTTTCTTGAGGGAAAGGATTCGGGTGTAGTTGTAGATAACGTTTCAGGTTCTTTCGGAGCTTCACCTAGAATAAGAATTAGAGGTAATACTTCGCTTAACGGTAACAATAACCCTATATGGGTTGTTGATGGAGTAATAATAGAGGACAATGTTGAACTAGACCAAGGGGCTTTGGCTTCAGGGGATATTAGTTCGCTTATAGGTTCGGCTATAGCAGGTATAAATCCTGATGATATTAAGACTTTTTCTATACTAAAAGATGCTTCGGCAACGGCTATGTATGGGGCAAGAGCCAAAAATGGTGTTATAGTTATAACTACCAAAAGAGGTACTGTAGGTAGTATGAAAGTGAGTTATAATACTAGTTTTGCTTTCAAAACCAGACCTACTTACGATAATTTTAGTATTTCTAATTCTCAAGATGAGCTTATAGTATATGCCGAAGAGGCTGGTTACAAGGGAAGACTTGATTTGGCAAACTCTCAGAGGTCAGAGGCTTATGGAGTTGTAGGGAAGTATTATGTAGGCAGAAGGTTAGGAGAAGTACAAGGTTTGGCTAACGGATACATAAACGATGAGTATTTCTATCGTTATCAGAAGGCAAATACCGATTGGTTCGATATCTTGTTTAAAGACCTTTCTCTACAGAAAAATAATTCTTTTAGTTTCTCAGGAGGAGACAAGAGCGCAACATATTTTGCGTCTGTTAGTGCATTGAACGACGAAGGGCAAACTATAGGAGACTACGTAAACAGATATACTGCTAGACTTAATACTAGGTTTAAGCTTAACGATAAATTCTCGGTGGGTTTTTTGCTTTCGGGAAGTATAAGAGAGCAAAGAGTTCCTGGTACTAAAAACAGAACTTTAGACCCTATAAAAGGTGAATATAATCGTGATTTCGATATAAACCCTTATAGCTACACCTTGAATAGTGCCAGAAGTATGACTGCTTATGATGAAAATGGAGATTTGGAATATTTCAGAAAAAACTTCGCCGCTTTTAATATTATAGAGGAGCTTAAGAACAATTATATAGACATAGATATAGCTGATATTTCTTTTCAGACCGATTTTGAATATGCTTTTACCGATAACTTAAAGCTAAGCTCTACGGCTAACTACAGAAGAGTTACTACCAAGAGGGAGCATATAATAGGAGATGACTCTAACCAAGCAAATGCTTTTAGGGCAGACAATGGTGCGGTTGCCGATGTAAATTCGTTTTTATATACTGACCTTACCGATTATACTAAAGATCCTTATTCTATATTACCAGAAGGAGGGCTTAATATATATGACGAGGATGAGTTAAACTATCTTTATTGGAGAACAGCTTTGTCTTGGAGCTATAAGCCTAACGAAAATCACGAGTTTAGTGTTTTGGCAGGTGGGGAAATGAAGAAAAGTGTTAGAACTAATAGGAATTATCAAGGGATAGGTATTTCTTATGAAAACGGAAGTCAAGTAGCTACACATCCTGATGCTATAAGACAATTGCTAGACAATAACAATCAATATTTTGAGATAGGACAGACCGATCAGCGTTTTACAGGAACTTTTATCAATATGGGTTATACTCTTAACGAAAAATATACTTTTAACGGAACAGTAAGACGAGACGGATCGAACCTGCAAGGTAAAAATCCTGATTCTAGGTACTTATTAAGTTATAATATAAGTAGTTCTTGGAATATAGAAAGAGAAGACTTTATAGATATTGACTGGTTAAACGACCTTAAATTCAAAGCGACTTATGGGCTTTCGGGAGGTAGAGGTCCTTCGGTTAGTTCGGCAAGAGTATTGGAGGGTAATATACCTGTAAGGCAAGTAGATGAATACAAAGAAACAGGTATCAAATTGAGTTCTTTGGAGAATAATGACCTTACTTACGAAAAGCTTAAAGAGTTTAGTATAGGTTTAGAGTTTGCGGTTAACAATAACCGTATATCGGGAGAGCTAGGGTATTATGTACGTAATTCTTTCGACCTTATAGGTGTTGTAAAAACTAACGGAGTAGGTGGTGAAGGATATAAATACGGAAACTTTGCCGATATGGGAGTTGAAGGTTATGAATTTGCACTTAATACTCTTAATATAAAGACGACAAACTTTAGTTGGTCAACTAGCTTCAATATAGGTTATAATACCGAAGAAGTCAAGAAATTGGAAAATGACCCTAGTTATTATAGTTTGATACAATCTTCGGGGGCACCATATACGGGACGTGAAATATCAGCTTTGTATTCCGTAAGGTTTGCAGGTCTTAACCAATATGGTATACCAACTTTTTATAATGGAGATGGAGAAAAAGTAATAAATATAAACTTACAAGAAAATACTAATGTCGCAGGAGTTTTGAAATATGAAGGTCCTACCCAGCCAAGAGGTTCGGGTGGTCTTACTAATACTTTTAAATACAAAAACTTTAGTTTATCGGCTAATATATCGTTTAAGTTTGACTATAAACTAAGGATAGACGCTAGTTACTCTGACTATTATAACGATTATTCTTCGTTACCAAAAGACATAATAAACAGATGGTCTTTGCCAGGAGATGAGACAGTAACTAATATACCTGCTATATTGTCGCAAAGTGTAGCTACTAATGTATTGGGTAACAATAATGCTTATAACTTATATAACAAAAGTGATTTGTTAGTAGCCGATGGTACTTATGCTAGGCTAAAGTCGATTGCATTAGACTATAAACTGCCTAGTAAAATAGCAAAATCGATAAGTATTACTTCTGCTAAGTTTGGAGTTAGAGCCGATAATATATTGCTTTTGTATTCTGATAGTAAACTAAAAGGTCAGGACCCAGAATTCTTTAATTCAGGGGGAGCTGCTTTGCCAATGGCTAAAACTATAACTCTATCTGTTAATATAGTATTTTAAAAAATAAACAAAATGAATAAATATATAAAAAACACAATACTATCTATTGTTATAGCTATTTCGGCTATATCGTGTGATAGCTTTTTGGACGAAAGCCCAGATAATAGGCTAGAACTTGATAGTATGGATAAAATATCGAAAGTACTAGTTAACGCTTATTCGGAAGCTAGTTTTACTTTCACTGACTCATATACCGACTTAGTTGGTCCTACAGGTAACTATACAAATCAGAGTGAAATGGAGGCGGAAACATCGGGAGGTAATGTGATAGATGTTACTGCTTATCAGAAATATACTTGGTCTGTGGTAGATTATTTATACCAAGACAGTCCTTCTTTTTATTGGGATAATGCTTATCAGGCTATATCGCATGCCAATGTAGCTTTGGAAGCTTTGAAAGAATTACCTAGTAAAAATAAAGATTTACAACATGCTGCTGCTATAAAAGGTGAGGCTTTACTTTCTAGAGCTTATCATCATTTTATGTTGGTCAATATATTTGGACAACACTACAACGAATCTACTTCGTCGACAGACTTAGGAGTGCCTTATATTTCATCTTCAGAAACTGGTTTTATAGTTGAATATACTCGTAATAGCGTACAAGAAGTTTACGACTTTGTAGAGGCTGATATTTTAGCAGGTCTAGAGCTGATAAACAATAAATACTTTTTGGGAAAAGACCCTTTTCATTTCTCTGAAGAAGCAGGATTGGCATTGGCATCGAGATTTTATCTGTGGAAAGGTGATTATGAAAACTGTAAGAAGTATAGCGATATGCTTTTAGAATCAGGAGCTTCAACTTTTGTGAAAGATTACATAAACATAACAGGTTCAGGTTTCGAAGCTGTAGCAGATGCTTATTGTAATCCGGAGGACAAAAGTAATATAATGACAGTAGAGAAGGTAAGTAACGAGACTAGAAGGACTTCTGGTTTTCAGTTGAACACGAACGATTTAAGGTCTTTGTACGGAAACAATGGATACTTCGACAATGAAGATTTAAGGGCAGCAGGAGGAATATGGGGAGGAGCAACCACAGCTAGGTCTATACCAAGGCTTAGAGAATTGTTCTATACCGAAGAGCTTACTTCTACCTCAGGGATTCCTTATCACCTAGCAGTAGTATTAAAAGGAGAGGAAGTCTTGCTAAACAGAGCTGAGGCTAACTTAGGCTTAGGAAATAAAGCTGCCGCTCTTGCCGATATGGATATATTAGCATCTAAAGTATATAGAAGTGCTTCGGCAAACGAATATAGTAGCTCAAGTCTCGCTTCAGGAAACGATAGCACTATACTAGATGCTATATTAGAAGAGCGTAAGAGAGAGTTTTTGTATCACGGACTGCGTTGGTTCGACGTTAAGAGACATAATATAGTTATAAAACACAGATTACCTAATTCTATAGAAGATGGAGCTGAGTTTGTATTAGAAGCTAAAGATACAAGAAGAGCTGTACAGATACCTGCAGCAGCGATAAACACAAATATGGAGCCTAACCCTTAAAAGATAAAAAATGAAAATAAATAAAACAATAATATATAAGTTTATACTGATAGCCTTTATAGGTGTGTTTTTATCTTCTTGTGCCTCAGATGAAGAAGAAATAGTAGTAAAAGACGTTTTTGACGAAGTAGAAGAGGCTACTGAATTAGATTTGTATTTGCATAACGAATTCTTAGTGCCATATAGCTCGGCTATTATATACAAATATATAGATAAGTATATAGACCCTACCAAAAAGGCAGTTCCAGCTAGGTTAGAGATAGTAAAGCCTATAGCAGAACTGATAAAGACAGCTTGGATAAAGCCCTATAATGTAGCAGCTGTAGATGGCGAAGATTTTTTGAAAGTATATTTTCCTGCAGAGGTTATATTGCTAGGAGGTCCTTTGTATAACGGAGATGGTACCGTAACATTAGGTACTGCCGATGCTGGTGCTCGTATTACTTTTACCGATGTTAATAGTTATATACTAGACCCTCAAACTCAGGAGGAAATAGATTTTAATAAAGACTGGATAACAAGAGCTTTTAGGACTTTACACCACGAGTTTGCTCACATAGTTGACCAGAGTTTCAACTTCGAAGCAGGGCAGTTTAGCGAAATATCGAGCGATGGTTATACCTCTCCGGGTAGCTGGACTTCGGTAACCAACGAACAGGCAATAGCATCGGGTATGGTTACTCCTTATGGTACCTCGCAAGTAGGAGAAGACTTTGCAGAGCTATTCTCGTTTATTATAACTACTCCTATAGATGAGTTTGAAGCTACTTATATAACTCCACAAACAGGAGATAGTGATGATACTATAGAAGGAAAAACAAGGATAGCTGCCAAAAGAGAAATAGTGGTAGATTATATGAATAAAATAGTACGTGTCGATATATATAAACTTAGAGATGAGTTTTTGAAAAGCGTACAATAAAAACAGGAAATTATGTTTAGAAAAAATAAGATAAAAAATATATTCCTTTTGGTTCTTTCAATTGTTTTGCTAACGCTTAGCTCTTGTTCGGAAGATAAAGTGCAGAACTTGTTTGACAAGGATATTACTGATAGGAAAAAAGAAATAATAGCAGAATATAGTACTGCTTTGTTGAAGCCAGAACATGGTTGGAAGGTGGAGTATGCTCCTAATAATAATTATGGAGTGTACTCGATGGTTCTGAAATTTAACGCAGATTTATCAGTAGATATTACCTCTGACTATGCAAACGGGAAGTATGACTATGACAGCTCTTATAGAGTAGGTGTAGAGCATTTTCCGGAACTAGTATTCGAGAGTTATACTGTGTTTCACGAATTATTTGAAGCTAATGGATTTTTGTTAAGCGCCGAATATCAATTTGTATTTACAGAAATAACCGAAGAAGGAAATATATTGTTTGTAAGTAAAACAGATACATCATCAGATCATAGTGAAATATTATTTGTACCTGCAACAGCTACCGACAAAGCAGATATAATAGCTAAAAGACCTTCGCAAGGAAACTTAGAAACAGGTCTAGGGAAAGGATTTAAAGATGGTTTAGAAGATGGTTTTGAGGATAGTTTTTATTTCAAGAACTTTATAGTATTTGATGGTAAAACTCCAGTTTACTCATCTAATTTCAGATATTGGGAAGCTTATAGAGTTATAGAAGTAGAGGCTTACAAGAAAATTAAAAATTCTGACGGAACTATTTCCTCAGGAGTGATAAGAGAAATATTACCAGTTAAGTTAACCTCTACAGGTTTCGAGCTAGTTAAGCCTTTCGAGACTACAGACTACTCTATTAGTTCTTTTGATTATGATCAAGCTAATAAAACGTATGTTTCTGGCGATGGTGGTAGGACTACTGTAATAGGGGCTAGTAATTATAGTGCTTCTCTGGATATAACAGAAAGGTTTGACTATTACTTTTTCCAGCCTTTTACTGAAACACGATATTTCTATTCGTCTCAGAATGTTTTAGAGTTAGATTTGATGGATAGGTTAACTCAGTTATACATATTGTTTGATACTAGTTCATTAGGTAGAGCTTTTTCTTTTATAGAAGAACTAAATACAGAAACAAACGAGATAGAAGAAGTGCCTGTGATAATGAATATGGATTATATAGTCACAGAAGACAAAAGGGTAATATTTGGTCTTAGAGGTTCTATTCCTAGTGCCGATTTTATTCCTTTGGCAGATATACTCTTCGATGATGAAGGTTTCTATGTAATGAAAGTAGAAGAAGTGGCAATGTCGTCAAGTGAAATATACAGATTTATAAGTGCTAAAACACCAAGTACATACTTCTCTACTATAGGAGGTAAATTCTGATAAAACAAAGAAAACACTTATGCATAGTTATATAAACAACTATGCATAAGTGTTTTGTAATAACAACAACTAATACAAAAGAAATAATGATGAAGACAATCTCAAAACTTAGTCTTATACTAATACTAGTGCTTTTTTCTTGTGCAAAAGACGAAACAACACAAGTAGACCCAATAACAGAAGACCCAATAACAGAAGAACCTGTTGATACTACTAAAAACGAATTATTAAAGTTCGAATTGAAATTTACTAACGATCAATTAGCCTTCGAATATCATCCTGATATTGAAATAAGCCAAGAAGATAACAATATAGTTATATATGTTCCTTTTATAGCTAGTTTAGAAGATATTCTTACCGAAATAGAAATTAGCCCAGGTGCAACCATAAGCCCAGAATCAGGTTTAGAAACTACTTTCTTAAACGGAGCAACTACCATTTACACTGTGACTTCGCAAGACGGTACTAGTACCCAATATAGCATAACTATAGAAAAACAATATGTAGGAACTAAGCTAGAAAGACTAGAAAGAGTTTTTTTGGATAGCCAAAACAAAAAAATGACTTACAGAGAATTTGCTTATAACGAACAAGGTTATATGATTTCTGAAACTCAACATAGTTTACTTATAAATGGTGTAGATATTACTTATGATTATATCAAAACATATGAATATGACCAAGAAGGTAAGTTAACTAACAGATACTTGACTACAAACCCAACAGGTGAAGATACTGACCTTATTACTATAAGTAAATATACTTAGGGTTTGCTGAGAAACTAACAGAATTAACTTATCTAAATTTTAGATTTCGGCATAATTCCAAATATTATATCTCCTTACGTAATATTTTATTCTAAAAATATTATTAAGAGTAAATTCAATCTTCAGAAAGCAT
>JABSPL010000048.1 GCA_013215105.1 Flavobacteriaceae bacterium | reverse complement strand
TTTACAACTCCATGAGTTGCACATTCTTTTATCAATTTGAGTTTATACTCCGTCGTGTACTGTTTTTTTGTAGTTTCCATAATATAAAGTTAATGTTTTTATTATAGAATTAAGTATGACTATTTTAGGGGCTTAAACACCTCTCTGCTAAGCAACCTTTTTTATAAATACTAATCTAATTTCTCATTAACAATTCATAATCAACAATTTACAATTAACTTCATCTAGTAAAACTAAAACCTAACCTAAAACCAAAATCATCATCTAAAGAATCATATTCTGGCACAAAACCCGAGGTTTTGTAATAAAAATCGGTTATTAGAGATATTCCCTTTATGTATTTACTGCCACTATCTACAAACTTATATCGTATTTGGGTGTAAATATTAGATCCAAACTCACTTTTACTTTCGGTAAACGATAAGTTTTTGGGTTGAGACCATATATCTGCTCCTAGAGTCACTTTTACTTTTTCTGAAACAGGGTATTTATATATAGAAGCACCTCCTCCTACGAAGGTATTCTCTTTGTTTTGGAATTCACGCACATAAGCTTTGAAGTTAAGCCTATCACCTACCGAATACCAAAAATTTTGTTCTAAGAAATCACCAAAAGGAGATAAAGCATAGTTTATATTAGCATTCCATTTATTACCTTTTTTGGTAGTATAGCTGATTTTATTATACAGCATAGGATCTAGGAAATTAAGAAAAGAACGCCAAGCTATTTTTTTTGCCATAGCTTTTTTCCTCAGATGTTAGGTCGCTCCAGTTATTATACCTTTTGAACTCTGCTTCAGGATTGTGTAAGTTATGAATTGCTCCCCATACATCATGCCCTACTATGTCTCGATCTAGTTCGTTTTCTTCTTCTTTAAGTTCAGGAGAAATAGAGGGATATAGGCTTTGGGAAATATAAACACTATTAGATAATTTACGCATAAGATACTCAAAGAAAAATGTTTCAGAAGATTCTTCTTCAAAAAACATCAAATCACTCATTTTGTTGACTAAGACATAGTCCGACTCTATTCCTGAGGTATGTAAACGTATATAATATTTGTTATTGTTCTTTTCTATATTTATAAGGGTTTCATTAGTAACTCCATTTACATAAGCTGCTCCACGCTCATTCATTATAGGTTGATTTATACTACCTATCCTCAAATGATTCAGAACAGACATATGTCCTCTTTCATGAGTATAAGGGACTCCAAGAATAGTAACAGCAAACATAGTATAACTATAGAGCCTACTGTGTCCAAAACTATCATGTAAACTATTACCTATAAGCCTATAAGAACTCAGGTAGTTTTCGTTAGACTGAGTCATAGTAAACATTTTGATTCCGTCTGAAATTATAAAACTGTATTCTTTTTGTTTTCTTTCTTGTCCTAGCAACGAACAAACTACACCCAATATGAGTGTAGTTAGTATTATTTTTTTCATAGTTTTTATTTTTTTATTAAGTGTAATGACAACTATTTCTTTTCTTAGCTATCATCCTAGCTATCCATCCTCCTACAATCATAACTAGAGCTATTAAAGCTACAACCCCCGCATCTCCCCCATTAACTTCTTCCATTTCCTTAGCATTCATTTGCTGAACGCCATAATTTTCTAAATTTCTCATAATTAAAATATTAAATATTAGTTAAAAACAAGAAACGTGCACATTTCCTTCTACATTTACAAATATACTCTCCTAGCGTCCAATAGCATTGGACTTTAAAAGAAAATATTTCTCATTAACAATTCATAATTAATAATTACTAATTAGAAAATCATAATCAAAACAGCTTCCTCCCGATATATCTATAGTCTCACCTTTGGTAAGTAATCTTACAGAGTACTCAATCTCTAGTTCGCATTTATATTCATAAAAGAAGCTTTTGCTAGTTTTAGAATAGCAGATAGGAAAACCTTTTATTTTTAGGTTGTCAATTATATTATATATTTGACTTCGGCTAATACCAATACTCTCGGCAAACTCTTGTGGTGTACCTGTATTACTAGCTTTTATCTGACAATGTATTTTTCTTAATCGTTCTAGCTCTTTATTATTTTTAATATTATTTTTACAATTACTAATTCACAATTACTAATTCACAATTATAATTTAGCTTAGTATATATATATTATTTAAATATAAAATACTAATACTAGCCTCTTTAAGTTCTTAAAACCCCCTCAAACCTTTTACTAATAAGCTTTAAGAAAAAAATAACAATTAAAACTTGCTAAAACGATAGTAATACTATTATATTTGTAACTGACAAAAGTATTTTTATAAATGAACGAATTAAACATACAATTAAAACTATGCCCTGAGCTGTTTTTTAAAGACCCTAACTCTTCGGAATTGGGTAAGAAAATAGTATCTAAGTCTATAGAATTGATTAATATCTTGGGTTTTGAAAACTTCACGTTCAAAAAATTAGGTAAAGTAATAGGTTCTCCTGAGAGTACTATTTACAGGTATTTCGAAAACAAACATGTACTACTAGTTTATGTAACTAACTGGTATTGGTCTTGGACAGACTACCGTTTGCTATTAGCAACTACCAATATATCCTCGGCAAACAGGCGGCTCGAGATAGCTATAGACATACTTACCAAACCGGTATTGGTAGACAATAGCTTTTCTCATATAAACGAGGTATTGCTTAGTGAAATCATATTTTCGGAATCACTCAAAGTTTATAACACCAAAAAGGTCGATGAAGAGAATCAGAAGGGTTATTTCAAAGCTTATAAAGACGTAGTAGCAAGGGTCAGCGATGTAGTTATAGAAATAAATCCTAAATTCAAATACCCACATATGCTTATTTCTACCGTAATAGAAGGAGCACATCAGCAGAAATATTTTTCGGAACATTTACCTGCTTTAACAGACACAAACAAAAACGAAGATTCTATATCGGACTTTTACAAAAAATTAACATTTAACTTATTAAATAATGAATAAACTATTCAATTTCAAGCATTTCAAAGGAGACTTATTTGGAGGAATTACAGCAGGTATAGTTGCTTTACCATTAGCATTAGCCTTTGGTGTAAGTTCAGGATTAGGACCTAGCGCAGGACTTTACGGAGCTATATTCGTAAGTTTTTTCGCAGCACTTTTCGGAGGAACAAACACACAAATATCAGGGCCAACAGCACCTATGACAGCCGTAAGTATGGTAGTTATAGCGGGAATAATAGCTACTAACGACGGAGACCTTGGAAAGGCTTTACCTATAATACTAGGAGTGTTTTTGCTAGGAGGTTTAATGCAAGTTGGACTAGGATTATTAGGCTTGGGTAAATATATAAAATACATCCCTTACCCAGTAGTTTCAGGTTTTATGACCGCTATAGGGATTATAATACTTATAACTCAGATACTTCCTTCTGTAGGTTATTATCCTAAAGAAGATAAAGCTTTTGTAAGTGAATTTGAACCTTATGCCGAAGAAGTAATATTAAAAAACATATTAAAAGAAGAAGTAGGAAAAGATATATTAGTTCTTGATAATTTCAAAAATACAATAGAAGAATCGGACAATATAACTAAAGAGCAAATAATACAAGAGTCTAAAACCTTAGCGGGAAAAGATGCTTCGGGAGTATTAGGAGCTTTAAAAACTCTACCAAGAGCTTTAAAGAATATAAATATATTAGAGCTACTCTTAGCATTAGGAACTATATTTATAATATATGGTTTTAAAAGAATAACCACTAAAGTACCTAGTACATTGGTCGCCCTGCTGGTAATGTCGGGTATAGCTATAGCCTTTGGTTTGGACTATCGTAGTATAGAAGAAATACCTAGTGGATTACCTATAGCTAATTTGGATATTTTTACAGAGTTTAGTTTTGCTAGTATCAGCCCTTATATTTTTACGGCTATTACTTTGGCTTTATTAGGGTCAATAGATTCGTTGTTAACCTCGGTAGTTGCTGACAATATGACTAAGACAAAACACAAACCTAACAAAGAATTGATAGGACAAGGTATAGGTAATGCTGTAGCTGCAATATTCGGAGGAATACCAGGAGCAGGAGCAACTATACGTACAGTAGTAAACATAAATGCAGGTGGAAAAACAAGACTATCGGGTATGGTAGCAGGTCTTTTACTACTTATGATATTATTACTTTTAGGCCCTATAGCTTCAAGAATACCAGCAGCAGTATTAGCAGGTATACTTATAACCGTAGGTATAGGAGTTATGGACTACAAAGGACTTAAAGCAATACCTTATATGCCAAAACCAGAGGTTATAATAATGATAGTAGTATTAGTATTATCGTCGGTTTGGAACTTAGTTTATGCAGTAGGGATAGGGCTTATAATAGCATCTCTTATGTTTATGAAAAAAATGGGAGACCTTACTACTAGTACTTCTGATGTAAAATCGTTAGATAAAGAAAAGTTTAGGTCAGACAATATCGATTTCCCTAAAGAAATAGAAAATAATATATTCATAAAGCATATAAAAGGAGCTTTGTTTTTTGGTTCGACTAGCGGTTTTCAGCAACTAGCTAAGCAAATACCCGATAGTGCTTCGGTAGTAATAATACGTATGGAAAAGATGAGATATATAGATCAGTCTGGACTTTATGCTATGGAAGATGTATTAGTTGACCTTATAAATAATAACAAAAAAGTACTTTTAGTAAATGTTTTAGAACAACCTAAATATTTGTTAGAACAAATAAATATAATACCAGACTTAGTTCCTAAAGAACAATTGTTCGACAATCTTAAAGACTGTCTTACTTGGGTAAAAGAGAACAGTACTAAATAATAAAATAACACAAACATGAAAACTCATACTAAATTAACACAAGAAAATCTTACACCTAAAGATGCTCATAGTATATTAGTGAAAGGTAACGAGAGATTTGTGCAAAATGTAAAAGCACAAAGAGATTTGAAAAACCAAGTACTAGAAACTAGCAAAGGACAATACCCCTTTGCTGTTATCCTAAGTTGCATAGACTCTAGAGTACCTGCCGAATTGGTTTTTGACCAAGGAATAGGCGATGTGTTTAGCGTAAGAATTGCAGGAAATGTAGTAAACAAAGACATATTAGGGTCTATGGAATATGCTTGTAAAGTAGCAAAGTCCAAAATAGTCGTAGTAATGGGGCATACCAAATGTGGCGCAGTAACTGCTGCTTGCGACAATGTAGAGCTAGGAAATATAACTCACTTGTTAGAAAAAATAAAACCTGCTGTAAAGTCGGTAAAAGCAAAAGACGGTAAAGTTGATGTAGAAAAAGTAGCTATAGAAAACGTAAAGATTTCTATAGAACAAATACTCAAAGACAGCCCTATTTTGAAAGAAATGGAAGACAATAACGAGATAGAAATAGTTGGTGCTTTATACGATGTTTCTAACGGGAAAGTTGAGTTTTTTGTAGATTAATAAAAGTCTTATCAATCTACTATCTCAATAAGAAGGATGATCTATTCTTGTTATTATAACCTAAAGATAATTAAGTCGTTTATAACAAGAGTTTTTACAAGGTACTCTTGTACCTAATAGCATACCAAGGTCTTCATGACCTTGGTATTTTTTTTATTATAATATTTATATCAATATCCTTTCACAGTATTTATAAGATGTTATTTTTAATTTAAATTAGTTTCCCTATAAAAAATAAGTTTGCATATATTTAGTTTGTTTTGGCTTCTTTACCTATATATTTATTTACCTATTTTAAATTTAAACTCCATCACAAATATTATTT
>JABSPL010000047.1 GCA_013215105.1 Flavobacteriaceae bacterium | reverse complement strand
TATATTTCTAAGAAAATTTGTTTTAATAGTAAAAAAAACTATAAATTAGCCTTAATGTAAAAACAAATACTAATGGTTAAGAAAATAGATGAAATTGATATACAAATTTTAGGCTTACTTCAAGAAAACTCTAAAATAAACACCAAGGAAATAGCTCTTAAAATAGGATTAAGTCTCACTCCTACTTTCGAAAGAATCAAAAAGCTTGAGAAAAAAGGAATAATTGACAATTATACTATAAACATTAACAATCATAACTTAGGTTTACAATTAGAGGCCTTTTGTCAAGTTACTCTTAATACTCATATAAAAGAATCTATTATTAAGTTTGAAAAAGAAATAGAAAAGATACCTGAAATATCAGAATGTTACCACCTTACAGGTAATTATGACTACTTGCTTAAAATAACCATAAAAGACATAAATCATTTCAAATCTGTAATAATAGACAAACTCACTAGCATCAACGTGATAGCTAATATGCACAGTTCTTTTGTAATGAAAAAAGTAAAAAACAAAATTACAATTCCTCAAAAAAACACCTTCTACCCTATCTTATAATAATATGAATAATACTATACTTACAATAAGCCTTATAACTATATACTTCCTTATACTTATATATATATCCAAAATAACAAGTAAAAAGGCCGATAATACTAGCTTTTTTACAGGAAACAAGAAATCGCCTTGGTATGTGGTTTCATTTGGTATGATAGGAGCTTCACTATCAGGAATTACCTTTATATCTATACCAGGTAGTGTTGCTGGCGGGCAATTTGGTTATATGCAGATGGTGTTTGGTTACTTTTTTGGATATATGATAATATCTTTTGTATTAATGCCTATATACTACCGCTTAAATGTGGTTTCTATATATCAGTTTTTAGAAAAACGATTCGGATTTTACTCTTACAAAACAGGAGCCGTACTATTTATAATATCAAGAACTATAGGTGCATCTATACGATTATTACTTGTAGCCAGTGTGTTTCAGCTTATTTTGTTTGACCAGATAGGAATTCCTTTTTGGTTAACGGTAGTCTTTTCTATATTACTTATATGGCTATATACTTACAAAGGAGGTATCAAAACCATTATATGGACCGATACTCTACAAACGTTTTTTATGCTTACTGCTGTTATAGTTTCATTTATAATCATTTATAACAACTTAGATACAGAACAGAGTGTAATAAAAACTATCTCAGAAAGTAAATACAGTAAGATATTATTTTTTGAAGACTGGAGAAGTGCCAATTACTTTTGGAAACAATTTTTAGGAGGAATATTTATAGCTGTAGGTATGACAGGTCTAGACCAAGACATGATGCAAAAAAACTTGACTTGTAAAAACATAAAAGACGCTCAAAAGAATATGATTTCCTTTTCGGTAGTACTTGTGGTTGTCAATTTATTGTTTTTAGCCTTAGGATCGTTACTATTTATATACTACAAACAAACTGGAATAGGTAGTGACGCCATAAATATAGGTAGAACTGACTTACTGTTTGCCGAAATATCTATGAATGGAACATTAGGTTATTCTATAGCTGTTTTATTCCTTTTAGGGCTGATAGCTGCAGCTTACTCTAGTGCCGATTCTGCTCTTACTTCACTTACAACTTCAGTTTCTATCGATTTGTTAAATATTGACAAACAAACAGAAGAAAAACAAAACAAAACAAGAAAAAAAGTACATATTATAATGTCTATAGTCTTAGTTTTTACAATACTTATACTAAGATATAGCTCTGAAGACTCTGCTATATGGTTACTTATAAAACTAGCAGGTTTCACTTATGGACCACTTATTGGTTTATTTTTCTTCGGAATTATCAGTAAAAGAATAATTAACGACAAGCTAGTAGCTTATGTAAGTGCTGTAATACCTATAGCCGTGGCTTGTTTTTGGTATATGGAAGCCAACAGTATAACCAATATATTGGGTAATTATGTATTTGGAGCTGAGCTTATTATTATAAACGCTGTCTTGTCTTTTGTAGGATATTACTCTATAAGTAAGAAAGCTAATAATAATAATACAATCTAAAATAAAATAAGTAAAACATCTAAGAAACAAAAATATCAGCTCAGAATAAACTGAGCTGATATTTTTGTTACTAATTATAATTATTTTACTATTTCAGTACTTCAATTATAATATCTCCATTAGTTCCATTAGGTTGGTTTATCCCTAACAAGCTAGAAATAGTAGGAGCTATATCGGTAATAACATAAGGTTTTTTGCTCTCACCTTGCTTTATTCCTTTACCCATAAAAAGTAATGGAACGTGAGTATCATAGGCAAAACCAGAACCGTGAGTCGATCCTTTTTCGGAATATTCTATATAAGCAGGACTAGGTACAAAAAGTACATCTCCTGAGAATTTCTGATTATATCCGTTTTGTAATAAGTTCAAAATATCTTTGCTATAAGTAGTAGTTTGCATATCTAGAGCAGTTACTGCTTTGTAAACTATCTCTACTTTCATTATTTCTCTTACTATAAAGTTCGAAAAATCGTTCAAATCTATATTCTTTTCATTTATTTTATCATGATTAAAAAATACTTGGAAATTAGATATATTCTCTATCAAATCTTCTTCATTATATTTAGAAAGTATCGCTTTGTTTAACTCAGCAAGTATATCGTCACCTTCGAAATAACCACTAGGTATTTTAAGAGTTTTCATATAGCTAGGCACTGGTATGGCAGCGTGGTCAGCGGTAAGGAACAAGGTGTAATTTCCTTTTCCTACCTGAGTATCTAAATATTTGAAGAAGTCCGAAAGAACCAAATCGAGTCTTATATAAGTATCTTCTACCTCCTTAGAGTCAACACCAAACTGATGACCTACATAGTCAGGGCTCGAAAAAGAAAGTGTAAGCATATCGGTATATTCTCCTTTACCTAGTTTTTCGTTTTTTATAATAGCTTTAGCAAAATCAGCTGTTATATTGTTACCAAATGGAGTCTTTTTAATAAGACTATAGTTTCCATTAGTTTTCCTAAGTTCTTTCAAATCGTGAGGAAACGAAGAATTACCTTCTCCTTTGAAATGATTTTCGAAGTCATTTTCATCTATTAGACTTTCGGTATAAGTATTGATATCATATAAAGTATTCCATTGAGAGTTCAAAAACTCATCAGAATATTTCTTTTTATTATATTTTTTGACCCATTTAGGTAATTTTTCGCTATAATAATCACTAGTTATCCAATTACCTGCATCACCACCTTCGAACCAATAAGCAGCGGTAGCCGAATGACCTGCTGGCAATATAGACGAACGATCTTTTATGGCAACACCTATAGTTTTTCCTTTACCCATCTGAAACATTTTAAGCTGATCGGCTATAGTTGTAGTATATAGTCTTTTTGGAGACTTTTTACCTGCTTTACTAGTAGTTCCTACGCCATTATAATTACTATCATCAACACAGTAAATAGACTTTTTAAGTTCTTTGTCGTACCAGTAATTAGAAATAATACCGTGCATACTAGGTGTAGTACCCGTATAAATAGAAGTATGACCTACAGCCGTAAAGGTAGGCACATAGTTATAATTAGTATTTTTAAGGTTATAACCTTCGCTCATAAGTCTTTTGAAACCAGTCTCACTATATTTACTAGCAAAACGCTCCAAATAGTCGTAACGCATCTGGTCAACTACTATTCCTATAACTAACTTAGGATTGTTATTGTCGGCTTTTTTCTGAGAAAAACTTACAATACTAACTAGCATCAATAAAGTTGCTATTGCTTTTTTTGTCATCATTTTGTTTTTTTTATAAAACCAAAAATATAAAATACTTTTCAATATCTTTTCAAAAACTGTTTAAAGTTTGTGTGAATATTTTTTAAAACTAACACCTTTCTAAACAATATATTTTATAGTTAGATTATTTATTATAAATCGTTTTTAAAGGGTCAATTATTCTAATTTATAAT
>JABSPL010000046.1 GCA_013215105.1 Flavobacteriaceae bacterium | reverse complement strand
CTAGTTTAGAAATAACAGCTACGGTAAATGCAACAACAGGTACTGTAGATGAGTATAAAAACACAGCAACGGTAGATGGATATGAACAAGACCCAGTATCGGGTAATGATACAGCGTTTGTGAGTACTACACCAGTTCCACAAACGGACTTAGAAATAACAAAAACAGTAGATAAACCAACTCCGAAAGTAGGTAGCTATATAGTATTTACTATAACAGTTACTAACAATGGGCCAAGTGCATCAACAAATGTATCTGTATCGGACTTATTGCCTGTAGGATATACTTATGTTAGTGATAACGGAGCTACATCTTATGACGATGCAACAGGAGCTTGGACAGTAGGAAGTTTAGCTAATACATCATCGGCTAGTTTAGAAATAACAGCTACGGTAAATGCAACAACAGGTACTGTAGATGAGTATAAAAACACAGCAACGGTAGATGGAGATAAACAAGACTCAGTATCGGGTAATGATACAGCGTTTGTGAGTACTACACCAGTTCCACAAGCAAACCTTGTAATAACAAAAACCAACGGAGTAGAAAGATATATTCAAGGAGCGGATATTGTTTATATTATAACAGTAACTAACAATGGACCTAGTGCTTCTGAGAATGTGAATATAGTAGATGTCTTCCCTGAAGGGATTATGGAAGGTAGTTGGAGTAAATATGGAGGTATAGCTGTAGATGGTTATTTGGATGATATTATAGTAAGTTTAGCAAACGAAGCTACAGTTACATATACTGTAACATTGATGGTGCCAACAACATTTATAGGAGACTTAACTAACCTAGTAGTTGTTACTAGTAATACTGAAGACCCTAGTCCAGAATGCACAACATGTGGAGATGTAGATAAAATAAACACTCTATATGCTGTAGATGATATAGCTAACACTTATATGGATATACCAGTATCTGGTAATCTGTTAACAAACGATGAGGATGGTGAAGATGATGTAAATACCATTACTCAGTCTACTATAACAACAACAGAAGGAGGTGTAGTGACAATTGATACTATTACAGGTGAATACAACTATATACCGGTAGCAGGGTTTGTAGGAGATGATACTTTCGAATACACGATATGTGACGATGTAGATCCTCAAATATGCAGTACGGCTTCTGTAACTATAACGGTTATGAAGAACCCTGTAGAAGGAGTAAACAACAATCCTGTAGCTACTAACGATACAGCTACTACTGAAGGGGTGAATCCTGTTAAAATATCGGTGTTGACTAACGATTTTGATATAAATAAAGATAATATAACTCTTAGTACAGACTTAGTAACACAGCCAGAATACGGAACAGTTGTTATAAATGATGATGGTACTATCACTTATACTCCTGAGGAAGGATATACCGGAAAATACACATTTGTATATCAGATATGTGACGATGGAGAGCCTTCGCTTTGTGATACTGCTATAGTTAGTGTAACTGTGTTGGCAGACGATGGTATTAATAATACTTATGCTAATGATGACTCTTATAATGTAAGCGAAAACGGAACTATGACAGCTAATGTAATGAGTAACGATACAGATATCGAAGGAGATGATCAAGTAATGAGTATAAACCCTATAGTTGATGTAGCTCATGGAGAGTTGACGATTAATGAAGATGGTTCTTTTACTTATACTCCTGAAGAAGGTTATATAGGATCTGATAGTTTTGTATATGAGATATGCGACGATAATGAAGATTCTTCTTGTGATCAGGCAACTGTTATATTCACAGTAAACCCCTTATATAGAATAGATCTTGATATAACCAAAGAAGTAAATGTATTAGAACCTTATGTAGGCGAAAATATAGAGTTTACTATAACGGTTACCAATACAGGTAAAAACACAGCTACTAACATAAATATAAAAGAAGAATTACCATTCGGTTATACTTATGTTTCTCATGATACTAGTACAGGTGTTTATGATGGCAGTTCTATCTGGAATATACCAAGTTTGAGCCCTGATGAGCAAGTTATATTAGTGTTAGAAGTTATGGTTAGCGAAAATGCAGATTATGATTCTGGTGATTATATTAATACAGCGTCTATAGAGACGTTTGATCAAATAGATCCTAATGAAGATAACAATATAGCAGAGTCAGGTACTGATCCAACTTGTTTGTTAGTATATAATGAGTTCTCTCCTAATGCAGATGGTTTCAATGATGTATTCGAAATTAGATGTTTGTCAGATGAATATCCTGAAAACAGATTGGAAGTGTTTAACAGATGGGGTAGCGTAGTTTATACTAAAAACAATTACGACAATACTTGGGATGGGAAAACTAATGTAAGTGGGTCTATAGGAGGTTCTGGGACTGAATTACCTTCGGGAACTTACTTCTATGTGCTAGACCTAAAAGATGGTTCAATACCTAAACAAGGGTGGATATACATAGTAAGATAATATTAATTAAAGATATAAAATATAGTAAAATGAATATTTATTCTAAAATAGTAATAGTCTTGTTCTTGTTGAGTTCAGTATTTACATACTCTCAACAAGACCCACAGTATACTCAGTATATGTACAATACTATGAGTGTAAACCCTGCTTATGCCGGTTCTAAAGGTTTCTTTACTGCCACGGCACTAGCAAGAGTACAATGGGTTGGTATCGACGGAGCTCCTGACGGGCAGAATATAAGTTTTCATACTCCTATAGGTTATAGTGGAGTAGGTCTTGGGCTAAATATAATAAACGATAAGATAGGTCCTTCTAACGAAACTTATATGGACGCAAGTGGTTCCTATACAATTAGAACTAGAGATAAAGGTAATCTGGCGTTTGGTATACGTGTTGGTGCAAGACTAATGAACGTTGATTGGACTAAAGGAACTTATAATAACCAAAACGATAATATATTTGATTCTAATATCAGTAACAAATTACTTCCTAGTTTTGGTTTAGGAGCTTACTATTATACCGATAATTGGTATTTGGGAGTTTCTGCACCTAATGTACTTAATTCTGAAGCATATGATGATGTGTCTAATACATTAATTTCTAGCGCTCTTCACTATTTTGTTATAGCAGGTTATGTGTTCGATATAAACAACAATCTTAAGTTCAAACCAGCAATAATATCCAAAATAGTAAAAGGTTCGCCTTTGTCTTTAGATATATCGGCTAACTTCCTTGTAAATAAAAAGCTAGACTTAGGTTTGGCTTATAGATGGGGAGACTCTGTAAGTGCCTTGTTTGGTTTTCAGGTCAATGAAATGCTGAGAGTAGGTTATGCTTATGACTTTACTACATCTAACTATAAGAGCTATAATTCAGGTACTCACGAGATAATACTAACACTAGATATACTAAAGAAACAGACTATTAAGTCTCCAAGATTCTTTTAATAAACCGCAATATGAGAAAATACATAACAATAATATTAATCCTTTTTGTTTCAATATCATTTGGGCAAAGGAAATATGCTGCAGAAAAATACTTCGAAGAAATGGCTTATATAAAGTCAGCCGAATTATACGAAAAAATATACGATAGAGGTGACGAATCTTTACTTGTTCTATCCAGATTAGGAGATTCTTATTACTATAACTCAGAAACAGAGAAATCTGAAATGTGGTATTCTAAAATGTTCGAACTACATAGTGATAAAGAAATATCCTCAGAATACTACTTCCGATACTCTCAGAGTTTGAAAACTAATGGTAAATACGCAGAGTCTGACAGATGGTTACTTAAACTAAAAGATATAAACGAAAACGATACTAGAGTTAAATCGTTGACTGGAAGAAATGATTATTTATCAGAATTTAGTTTTAAAGATAAAAGATTTTTAAACGTGTCGAATATGGGTATTAATACCAAATATTCAGACTATGGTGTCTTTGTAAAAGGTAATGAAATAATATTCTCGTCTAACAGACCTAAAAGCGAAGGAGCTAATGAATTGTATAAGTGGAACAAGCAACCTTTTCTAAATTTATATAAAACTACTTATTCTATAGAACTAGATAGTTTAGGCTTCGAAAAGCATAATTTTTCAGAAGTCAATAAGCTGAAAGGCGTAAATACTCGATATCACGAGGCTTCGGCTATAGTAACTTCTGACTATAAGATAATGTATTTTACTAGAGATAATTTCAATGGTAAAAAACTAAAAAATGATAAGAAAAGAGTTTCTCATCTGAAATTATATAAGTCGGAATTAATAGATGGAGAGTACAAAAATATAGAAGAATTACCATTTAATAGCGATGATTTTTCTATAGGTCAACCAGCTTTGAGCCAAGACGAAAAACATATATACTTTGTTTCGGATATGCCAGGGGGTTATGGTTATACCGATTTGTACAAAGTAGAAATACTATCAGATGGTCTATATGGTGAAGTCGAGAACTTAGGAGGAATAATTAATAGTGAAGGTAGAGAGATGTTTCCTTATATAAGTAATGCAGGTAAGTTGTATTTCTCTTCTAACGGACATATAGGTCTTGGTTCTTTAGATGTTTTCGAAAGTGATATAACTGAGAGTGGATATTCTACTCCTATTAATATGGGAAGTACTATTAATAGCCCTAAGGATGATTTTGCTTTTGTATTGAATAAAGAAAATACTAGAGGTTATTTTTCTTCTAACAAAGTAGGAGGCTTGGGAGATGATGATATTTATAGTTTTGAAGTGTACAAATGTGAAGTATTACTACAAGGTATAGTGTACGATAATATAACTAAAAAAATATTACCAAACTCTAAAGTTATACTAAGTAATAGTAAAGGAGAGGTTATCGCTCAAAGCATATCGGATATTGAAGGTAAATATATATTTGAACTATTAGCTTGTAACGGCAAATACACTGTTGATGTGAGTAAAGATGATTATATGCCTAATACAAAAAATATAGAAATAGCAGATATTTCTTTTGATTTAGATATTACTTTGATGCCTCTGATACAGGAAGAAGAAATAGTTATAAATCCTATATACTTTAACTTTGACAAGCATAACATAAGAGAAGATGCTTCTCAGGAACTTGACAGAATTGTATTGGTTATGAATAATCATCCTGATATGATAATAAAAATAGAATCGCATACTGACTCTAGAGGTTCTAAAATATATAACAGATTGTTGTCAACCAGGAGAGCTAAGTCTACTAAGAACTATATAGTTTCCAAAGGTATAAAAGAATCGAGGATAGAGAGTTTTATAGGTTATGGAGAAGATAAACTTATAAACGATTGTGATGGTACTTATAATTGCTCAAAAAGCAAGCATCAAGAAAATAGGAGATCTCACTTTTATATAATTGATAAGACAGTGATAGTTGCAGGTATTCAGGAGGTTAAGTGAAGCTAATAATTGAAAAACATAAAAAAGAGTCTTGCTTGGTTAGTAAGACTCTTTTTTGGTTTATCATACTATATTATTTAATAGGTATTGTGTTGAGTTAAAATGTTATTAATAAAATCCACATGTATTTAATAATATAGCTTCAATTAAGAGTTTAAATGAAATTAAAAGAGGTGATTTTGTGGTGTCTGTTTGTTGTTAATAAAAAAAACACTTATCATAACCTGTTTTTTTTAGGTTGTGATAAGTGTTTTTTTCTTGTAATAGTGATAGTTTACTTTTAAGAGTAACTACCAATTAAATTTCTAAATGTCATAATAGAAATAGAATTATTTTTTGCTTTAACAAGGCAAAAAATCTAAGCATAGCCTTAGCTATGGTTCTATTTTTTAACGTAGGTAAAGTGAAAAAGAAACTATATATATAGGACAGATGGATGTTTAACTGGTATAACTACCTCCTTTAGGTTGTAAGTCTCCAATTAGTATTCTTACAAAATCTACAAGTGCCCAAATTATAGAAAGGTAAAAAGGGATAGGTGTTAGTAAAGTAAGTACAGCAAATGCTAGTTGAATTAGAGCATATTTCTGATGTCCTAGGTAGAAATTGTGAAGACCTATTGTTCCGAGTAGTAAAGCTAGTCCTGCTGCTATATATTGGTTATTTTCTAGCTCTATATCTGTTATAACACTTATTTCTTTAGAAGTGTTTTCTGTAATATTATTTTCTGTAGTTGCTTTGTTAGTTGTTCTTTTCACGGGAAAAGAAGCAAAACTGTTAGTTGTAATAAAAAATAATGCAACTAAAATAATACTCAGTTTAATTTTCATAGTATATTTGTTTTATATAATTAATAATGTAAATATATAAAAAAAATGGAAAAAAAAAAATTAGTTTTGATGTTAATACTTAGTAGTATAGTCGGTTATGCTCAATCAGACACCTCTTTTATGGGGTTTATAAAGCTTAATGATACTATATTGATACCTTATAATGTTAGTTTGCATATAGGCTCTGGAGTTGTTTCTGGGTATTCTGTTACTGATATGCATGGTAAGCATGAAACAAAATCGATAATAGAAGGTGTTTTTGATTATGATAGTAAGCAAATAAATTTTAAGGAAACAGGTATAGTTTATACTAAATCGCCAGTAACTCAAATGGATTTCTGTCATATAAACTTTAAAGGAAAGTATAAGATAAATAAGAAGAAAAAGCATCTAGAAGGTAAATTTACTTCGGTATTTTCTGATGGAGTTAGTTGTTTGAGTGGAGATATGTTTTTGAAAGAGAGCTCTATATTGAAAAAAAGGGCTGTTAAAATGGATAAAAAAATACAGAGAAGTAGAATAATATCGAAAGAACATAAGCAAAAAGCCAAGCCTATAGCTTTCCTGGATAGTCTTAGAACTAACTATCTTAATCCTAATGAAAACCTGAGTATGTTCTGTAAGTCAGAAAAGCTTGAAATATATATATGGGATGATGGTAAGGTCGATGGAGATGTGTTGACTATTAAAGTTAATGACAAGATAGTACTTAGAAAGTATATTGTGAAAAAAGAAAAGAAATATATAGAGATATTACTGATTAAGGATAAAACCAAAATAGAGATAGAAGCTATTAGTGAAGGTGTGATTAACTTTAATACTAGTATGATAGAAATAGTTAGTGGAGATTATAACGTAAAAGTGAAAACAAATTTCAAGAAAAATGATAAAGCTATAGTGTGGGTTTATAAAAAATAAAATAATTTTAGAGTAGTGTTAACTAAGGTTAACGGACATAAATTAATAGGCTGACTTAATTTATATACGTAATCTTGCTCTTTATAACCAAAGAAAGAGAAGGATAATATGAACAAAATAATGATATTACTAGTTATGATACTATGTGTGAACGCATACTCGCAATCATCACCTAGTAGTAGTGTAAAAACAGGGGTGGTAACAGGAAGAGTGGTCGATTCAGAGACTAAAGAGTCTTTAGCTTATGTTAATGTGTTGATTAGAGATGTGTCGGATGAGCTTATATTGGGTGTTATCACTAATGGGAATGGGGAGTTTACTTTAAAGTCTATACCAGAAGGCTCTAATACTCTTGAAGTTCAATATATGGGTTATTTGACTCATAGAATAGATGTGATTATAGGTGATGGTAATTACAAAATATCGTTAGGAACTATAAGCCTGGAAGAAGATGCTTCTTCTCTGGATGAAGTAGTGGTTCGTTCGGAAGTGTCGAGTGTTGTTCAAAAGATAGATAGAAAGGTAATAAATGTAGGTAAAGACCTAACTTCGGTAGGAGCAACAGCAGCCGAATTGCTAGACAATATACAGTCGGTAAGTGTCGATAGTCAGACAGGAACTATAAGCCTTAGAGGTAACAGTAATGTACGAATACTTATAGATGGTAAGCCTAGTTCGCTTAGTGCTGAAGAAATTCTACAACAAATACCTTCTACTTCTATCAAAAGTATAGAGCTTATAACCAATCCTTCTGCAAAGTTTAATCCTGAAGGGATGAGTGGGATGATAAATATTATTCTTAATAAAAACTCTAATATCGGTTTTAACGGTAATATTAATTTGGGTTATACTAAAAGTAAAAACTATAGACAGAATGCTTCGTTAGGTTTGAACTATAAGGTTGGTAAGGTTAATATGTTTATGAATTATGGTTTTAATGATTCGTATAGGTCGAGTGAAGGATATATGGAAGTTCCTTCTAAAGGACTCTATCAGAATAGTGTTAATCTTAGAGATAGAACATCAAATATGCTAAAGCTAGGTGTTGATGTAGCTATAAACGATAAAAATACTTTATAGATATATACTATACAAAACTATCGAAGTGGAAGTTCTAATCGTTTTAATTATGTATATAAAAAGAATGTAGATGGAGATTATAAACTGGATAGCGACAGTCCTAGTGAGAATTCTAGAGATAGTAATAACTCTACTTACAATATATATTATAAAACAGATTTTGAAGAATCTGATCACAACTTGGTGATTGAAACTACTTATAGTACTTCTGAGTCACCTCAGTATACAGAATTTAAAGAGTTGTATGAAAATAACAAATATATAGATAACTCTACAAATAATTATATAGACGATATCGCTTCTGATAGAGGTTATATTTTATCTAATATAGATTATACTAAAGCTTTATCGGGTAAAACCAAAATGGAGTTGGGTTTAGAATATAGAAAAGACTATAGCGAAACATCTAATAAAACAACTCAGACGGATAGCGATGATTCTAAAGTAGGTGATTCTACTTTAGATTATCGAAGAAATATATATTCGGCATATCTAAATATAAATCATAGATTTGGTGATGCTTTAGCTCTTCAGACAGGGTTTAGGGCAGAACAATATTCTATAGAAGCCGATTTTGGACAAGAAGATAAATATGGGATTATGGAAGAGGAAAGTATAGCCGATGAGATATTCTCTGTTTACCCTTCAGCCTTCTTTACTTTTACACCTAGTGAAGAAAATCAGTTTCAGTTAAGTTATAGTTATAGAGTAGATAGGCCTTCGGTTAGGCAGTTGAATCCTATAAAAATGTGGAGTACTACTTTGAAATACTCTGTAGGTAACCCTAATCTTAAACCTCAGTTTACAAACTCTTATGAGTTTAATTATACTAGAAAGCTTACTAAAGGGTCAGTGACTTTAGGGGTGTTTTTCCGTAGAGTAAAAGATAATATATCGAGAATATACACAGAAGATACTATAGATGAGAATAAAATAAAGGTAACATATGCCAATATGGAAACAAGCGATAGGTCTGGTATTGAGCTTTCGGCTAACTATAGCATAGCTAGTTGGTGGAGGCTTAATATGAGTGCCGATTTGTATAAACAGACCGAAATAGGGTATAGTGATCTTGAACGATTGGAAGTAGAAAACAGTGTAGTCAATACAAGGTTGAGTAATAATTTCAATATTTCAAGAAGATTTAAAATGCAGTTGTCAGCAATGTATAGAGGTAAGAATATAAGTATTCAATCGGTAAGAGAGCCTATGTATAGTGTTAATACTGGGGCTAGTTATTCTATCTTTAAAAACAAAGGAACCTTGAATCTTAGGATTAATGATGTATTTGATACTATGAAGTATAAATACGAATCAACAATCCCTTATATTCAGAGAGGTGAATACAAATGGGAAAGCAGGTCTGTTTCTCTTAGTTTTGCTTACAGGTTTGGTAGTGGAAAGAACAAATCGGCAAAGAGGCGTAATAGAGATAGTGGAGAATCTAGAGAAGGAGGAGGAGAAGCTTAATCTAGAGAATTTATAATTTATAAGAAAGGCGGATTTATCTATATTGGTAAATCTGCTTTTTTTATAAATGTAGTATTACTGTTAAAAGATATGTTTACTGTTTGGGGGTGTTTTAAGTGTAAGTGTTTCAGTATATTGGTTTTACGCAGGTTGTTTCTTCTTTATTATAACTTAAAGATTTGTTAAACTAAGTTAAATACATTTAAAAACTGTAACGAATTAATATTGTAGTAGTCTTGTATATGTCGGTGCTTATCGATAAAACTAACTAACCAAATAACAAAAACAATGAAAAAATTAATAATAGCATTATTGCTTCTAGTGGGCTCTTATGCTAATGCTCAGATGGCTTTAAGTAATGATGTAAAAAAAGGAACTGTTTCGGGAACGGTGGTAGATTCTAGTACAAAAGAACCTCTGCTATATGTTACGGTAATGGTTAAGGATTCTAAAGGAGAAATGGTGTCAGGAGTTGTAACTAACGATGATGGAGAGTTTACTATATCGAAAATACCAGAAGGAATAAATAAAATAGAAGTACAGTATATGGGATATATTACCTATACTGATAATTTTGAAATAACAAAAGAAAACTATAAAGTACTGTTAGAGTCTATAAGTTTACAGGAAGATGCATCTCAATTAGAGGAGGTTGTGGTTCGTTCGGAAACTTCTACTATAGAACAGAAAATAGATAGAAAAGTAATACATGTAGGTAAGGATCTTACTTCGGCAGGAGCTACTGCTGCAGAATTACTTAACAATATTCAGTCAGTAAGTGTCGATAGCCAAACAGGAACTATTAGCCTTAGGGGAAATGAAAATGTAAGAATATTAATAGATGGTAAGCCTAGTTCGTTGAGTGCAGCTCAGGTGTTACAGCAAATACCTTCTACTTCTATCAAAAGTATAGAGCTTATTACTAATCCTTCGGCGAAGTATAATCCTGAAGGAATGAGTGGTATGATAAATATAATACTGAACAAAAATGCTAATATAGGTTTTAATGGTAATGTTAATTTGGGCTTTACTCAAAGTACTAACAGCAGAAAGAATGCTTCTATAGATCTTAATTATAAGACGGGTAAAGTAAATGTGTTTATGAACTATGGCTTTAATGATGCTACTAGGTCTAATAAAGGTTTTGTAAAAAGAATGGATGTTGATGAGCTTAAAGATTATACTCTGCAAAAATTCGATATGTTAAACGATAGAAGTTCTCATTTGTTAAAAATAGGGGCAGATATATATATAAATGACAAAAATACATTGTCGTTTTATACTACTCAAAATATAGGTGAAGGGTTGAGTAATGCTGGAACTAAAGTTTCTGATTTTAATTATGCTAGTAGTGTTAGTCAATTATCGAATAACAGTAATAATAACACGAATAGCGATAGTAAAAACCAAACATATAATATAAATTATAAGATAGACTTTGAGGATAAAGGACATAATATAGAGTTTGAAGTTACTTATAATACATCGGAGTCTCCAGAGAAATCGATATATACCGAAACTGAAGATATTTTAGACGGCATGTATAATTATGAGGAGGATGTTACTGGTGATAGAAACTATACTCTTATGAATATAGATTATACTAAGCCTTTTTCGGATAATTCTAAGTTAGAATTAGGTTTAGAGTATAGAGACGATTATAGTAAGAATAGGAACGTGACAAGTCAACTAAATGAAAATGATTCTAGAGTAGGTGATTCTGGTTTCGATTATGAGAGAAAAATATACTCAGGGTATATAAACTTGAATCAAAAGCTTAATGATGTATTGTCTATGCAAATAGGGGCTAGGTTTGAGCAGTATACTGTTGATGGTACTTTTATGAAGGAGGATGTGTTGCCAGAGAGTATAGAACAAGAGATATTCACGGTTTATCCATCGGCTTTCTTTACATTTAACCCTAGTGAGAAAAATCAATTCCAGGTTAGTTATAGTTATAGAGTTGACAGGCCTTCGGTAGGGCAGGTTAATCCTATAAGGCAATGGAGTACTCCGTTGACTACTTCGGTAGGAAATCCTGGTCTTAAGCCTCAGTTTACTAGCTCTTATGAGTTCAATTATACTAGAAGTTTGGATAAAGGTTCGGCTAGTGTAGGTGTTTTCTACAGAAATGTAGGCGATAATATATCTAGAACACTAAATATAGATCCCGAAGATGCAGATAAAATATTATTATCTTATTCTAATGTGAAAAGTAATGATAGATACGGTTTAGAGCTTTCGGTTAACTATAAAATGACAAACTGGTGGAGAGCTAACCTTAGTGGTGATGTCTATTATCAGATGGAATCAGGTACTAGTAATGAAAAGAGTATAGAAGTGAGTAATACTACTTTGAATGCTCGATTAAGTAATAGTTTTACTGTTTCCAAAAATCTTAGACTACAACTTTTCGGTATGTACAGAGGAGGAGGTAAGAGTTTGCAGTTCGAGAGAGAGGCTATGTGGATGGTTAATACAGGAGCTAGTTATACGGTGTTAAAAGGTAAAGGAACTGTTAGTCTTAGAGCTAACGATTTGTTTAAAGGGATGAAGTTTCAGTTTAAATCGGAAAATCCATATATTCAGAACGGAAAGTTCGAGTGGGAAAGCCAATCGGTTTACTTAGGATTTGCATATAGGTTTGGTTCGGGTAAAAACAAAGCCAAAAGAAGAAGACAAAGAGATGCTAGAGAGACTCAAGGTAGTGGTGGTTTCTAGTATTGTATAGTGAATTTGTGAGTTGGCTTATGTTTAGGCCTGCTCGCAAATTAATAGTGAAGTTTAATTAATTTTAATCTTTTGTTGTTTATGCTCAAGGTGTCCTGTGGTTAGGTGATGAGTCCTTGAGTATTATGTTAAAGAAAGCCTCCTCTATGGGGGCTTTCTTTTGTTTTAATATATTCTGTGTATAATGTTTTAAAAGAGGTAATGAAAAAGTCTAAAAAAAGTAAAGAAAAAATGTTTCTAATTTAAATAAACATCATATATTTGCACCCGTCTAAAGAAATAATTATTTCGGAAGATAAAACGCAAAGACACTGGAGAATTGGCAGAGTGGTCGAATGCGGCAGTCTTGAAAACTGTTGAGGGTCATACCTCCGGGGGTTCGAATCCCTCATTCTCCGCTAAAAACCTTTAAAGATCGTGATGATTTTTAAAGGTTTTTTTAGTTTATATGGCTTAGTGTTGTATTTACGTAGAGTCTTGTTAATCGATGCAAGAGAAGTGTATATAGTGAATTATATAACTTTGTTTCTTCTTCACTGATATTCCTCGTTGATGAAGGAGGGGGGTATTTGATCTATTTAAATCGCATTGTGTATATTATGTAAATCTGTATTTTAGATAGGATGAGGGATTGGTAGGTCATTGTTACCTAGTTGTATCATGTTTAGTTGTACAGGGTTTTGATTATTTAATTCTGATATTTCTATATATTCATCTAGTATTGCTCCGATCATAATTTTATCTTTTTAAATATTATATATAGTAAAGCTATGGCTCTTTTAGCTGTTTTCTTTATTTTTATGAGATGAGTATTGATTGTAGGGGTAGTGTAGCTAGAAACTGTGTTTAATTGTCTGGTTTTAACTGAGTGTAAGTCAAAAAAAAAAGCCTCCAAATATTTGGAGGCTTTTTAATTTTCGAGAAAAGAATAAGACTATTTTCTAGCTCTTTCTTTAATTCTTGCTTTTTTACCAGTAAGTTCTCTTATATAGTATATACGAGCTCTACGTACTTTACCATATTTGTTAACCTCTATCTTTTGGATAGCTGGCATATTAAGAGGAAGGATACGTTCTACTCCTACTCCGTTAGATATTTTACGTATTGTAAAAGTTTCAGAAGCACCAGCTCCTTTTCTTTGGATAATTACACCTCTAAAAGACTGAGTTCTTGTTTTGTCCCCCTCTTTTATTTCGTAGTGAACAGTGATAGTATCACCAGCACCAAACTTAGGGTGATCTTTTTTTGTTACAAATTCGTCTTGTACGTACTTTACTAAATCTTCCATTATATGTTTTATAAATGTTTTGATTAGATAGACATTCACGGATATCGTCAGAGGTTTACCTATAAGTTTACAAAAGTATAAATTATTTTTATAATAAGCAATATAGTGCTCTATGATTTTACTATAAATGGTTAAATAAAAGAATTATAGGGATATAACCCTTCTGGAACATGGCTTTATTAGTGTTTTCCTAAAGTAATAATAAAATATAAAGCCCTTATAGTGTATGTATTTACAATTTATTAACATAAAAAAAACGCGGAAACTATTTTTTTATTAAAGTTTCCTATGTATCTTTGCCTCTGAAATTAATTAACAATTTTTGTATGATGAGAGAAACAATATTAGAAAAAGCTAATGAAATGTTTATGAGTAGCGGGTTTAAATCGGTTACTATGGATGATATATGTACGGAATTGAAAGTTTCTAAAAAGACTTTATATAAGTATTACTCTAATAAGAACGATTTGGTAGAGGCGGCTCTTCATTCTTTTCAGGATAAAATGAGATCTAAAATGTTAGATGTGGTTTCAAAAAACTACGATGCCGTTAAAGAGGTTGTTGAAATAAAGAAAATAGCCATGGATCATTCTGATAACTGCAACAACTCATCTCACGAGGAGCTAATGAGATACTATCCCGATATACTGCAAAAACATATGGATTATGTGAAATCTAAGATTATCCAAGATATTACCTTCAATATGAGAAAAGGAGTTTCCGAAGGATTGTACCTTGACGACTTAAACATAGATCTTCAGCCCAAAGTATTCTTCAATATAATAATGTTGTCTCATCAGATAACAGACAAGGAGTTGTACCCTTACAAGAGAAAAGAATTAGATGTAATAACATTACAAATGTATGTAAGATCTATAGCTACAAAAAAAGGATTAGAAAAATTTGAAATATACTTCAAAGAATTAATAACAGAAATACAAACCAAATAAATAATGAATTATAGATTAATAATAATCCTGCTTTTGAGTGTAAAAGTAGGTTGGTCTCAACAGGCCGAGAATAGAATGTCGCTAAAACAAGCGATAGATTACGGTATATCTAATAGCTATGCTATGCGTAATGCTAGTGATGATATCAGAAAAGCTAGACATAAAGTATGGGAAACTACAAGTATCGGTCTTCCTCAGATAAACGGGAACATAGGGCTTACTAATAACCTAAAGCTAGCTACAATAACTATGCCGGATGAAGATGATGTGCTTAGGGATATTCCATTTGGCAGTAAATTTTCTTCTTCTGCAGGTATTGGAATAAGTCAATTGCTATTTGACGGAACTTATCTTGTGGGGCTTAGGGCTAGTAAGACTTATTTGAATATATCTAAAAAAGCTTCAGAAAAGACTGAGTTTGCTATAAAAGAAGCGGTAACTCAGGCTTATTTAACGGTTTTACTTACTAAAGAAATAGTGACTATATATAGTGATAACATAACGGAGATAGAAAGAAATCTTTCGGAAATGGAGGAAATAGTTGCTAACGGAATGGGTGAACAACAAGATGTTGACCAATTAAAGTTGAGCCTGAATAGCTTAAAAAATGAGTTAGATAAAAATAATAGACTAGAACTTATATCTGTAAAGATGCTAAATTTCGTTTTAGGAGATGATATAACTAACAAGATAGTATTGACAGATACTTTTGAAACTATCATAAATAGCGATTTTGATGATACTTTGGCGTTCAAAGAATTTAATGTCAAAAACCATATAGACTACCAGATATCAGATGTTAATGTAGAGGCAAAAGATTTATTAGTTAAGGCAGAGCAATCTAAATACCTTCCTAGTTTATCGGCTAGTGCTAATTTTTCTAAGTATAAAAATGCAAAGAGTTTTAGTGATATAACAGGAGGTTCATGGGGTAATTCTAGTTCTGTTTCTTTTAAGATGAACATCCCTATATTCACTTCGTTTGGGCGTAAGTCTATAATAAAGCAAGAGAAATTGAACCTTATAAAAGCTCGTAGAGATAGAGACCAGCTAGAAAGACAATTGGAGTTAAATCAGGAAACTGCTAAGAGCGATTTCGTTTTCGCCATATCTAATTACAATAACCTTAAAGAAGGTTTGAAGTTAGCTGAGAGAATAGAAGAAAGAGAAGTATTGAAGTTTACCGAAGGACTAAGCAGTAGTTTCGAGCTTACCAATATAAGAAACCAGTTGTACAGTAGTCAAATAAATTATATACAATCACTATATAGTCTTATAGATAATAAGACAAAATTAGAGAGTACATTAAATATTAAATAAAAACAAAAAGATGAAATATATATATATAACCACTTTATCGTTATTCGCATTAGTGTCTTGCGGAACAGATAACAGTAGCGACAAACAAACTGTAGACCAAATAATAGAGTCTAAAGACATAAACGCTATAGAAACAAGGAAAACAGAGTTAGTAAACCAATCAAGTAACATATACGCTAAAATAAGTATGTTGCAAGAAGCTGCCAACGAACTCGAAGACGGAGAGAGTCTTGTGCTAGTAAAAGGACAAAAAGTAAAATCGGGAGTATTTAAACATTTTGTGGAAGTACAAGGCGATGTAAAAACCAAGCAAAACATACTTATATATCCTGAGTTTTCTGGGGTTTTAAAGAAAGTTTACGTAAAAGAAGGTCAATCAGTAAAAAAAGGTCAATTACTTGCCAAGATAGACGATGGCGGACTTTACAGACAGTTGAAACAACTAGAAATACAACTAGACTTATCTAAAACCACTTTCGAAAGACGATCTAAACTTTGGGACAAAAAAATAGGATCTGAGATACAATATCTTCAAGCTAAAGCTAATTATGAAACTACTGTTGAGAGTTTAAATCAATTAAAAGAAAATGTAGCGAAGTCTAGTGTTTACGCTACTTTTTCAGGGGTTATAGACTATGTAATGATACATGAAGGACAAGTAGTTGCTCCGGGACAAAGTTTATTTAGACTTATAAACCTTAGAAATATGTATGTAGAAGCTCAGGTTCCTGAATCGTATATGGCGACTATAACAAAAGGAATTGAAGCAACTATAGAGTTTCCTTTTATAAATACTACAGCTAACACCAAAGTGAAACAAGTTGGTAATCATATAGGAAAAGCTAATAGATCGTTTATAATAATGATGGACGTTGAAAATAAAGATAGAACTATAAAGCCAAATATGGTAGTTAACGTAAAACTTAACGATTATACTAATCTTGAAACTATAGAAATACCTGTTAGTGTATTGTTAGAAAATGCAAAAGGAGAAAAATATTTATATATAGCTGAAATAACTACTAATCCTAAGGTAATGGTTGCTAAAAAAGTTTTCTTAAAGCTAGGAAAAGAACAAGGTTCTAAAGTAGAGGTTTTAGAAGGGCTTAAAACCAACGATATAATAATAGTTGAAGGTGGAAAAGAAATAGAAGACAAACAAAGAATATCTGTAGAAATATAAAACATGAAAGAAAAACAAAAACATAAAGAATTTGGCATCTCTTCTTGGGCTATAAACAACAAGATGACCGTTTATGTAATGATGGCACTAATACTCGTTATGGGTATATCATCTTACTTTTCTATGCCAAGAGAGAGTTTTCCTGAAATAAAGGAAACCAAAATATATATAAGTTCGGTGTTTCCTGGAAATACTGCCGAAGATGTAGAGAAACTTATAACCGACCCTTTAGAAGAAGAATTACAGAACCTAAGTGGCGTTGTCAATATTACATCTACTTCTCAAGAAGATTACTCTATGATAATGATAGAGTTTGAAGAAAGTATGACTGTAGAGGAGGCAAAAGTAAGGGTGAAAGACAAAGTTGATATAAAAAAGGCAGGTGAAGATTGGCCTATTTTTAATAATGCAAAAGTTGACCCTAACGTATTTGACCTAAATATGTCGGAAGCTATGCCTATAGTCAACGTAAATATTATGGGAGATTTCAAGTCTCAAGATTTGAAAAAATATGCTGAACTTATACAAGAGAAAATAGAACAACTTCCACAAATAAAAGAAGCTACTTTATTAGGAGCTCAAGACAAAGAAGTTGAAATAGCTGTGGACATATACAAAATGACTGCTTCTAAAATAAACTTTCAAGATATAATAACTGCTGTTTCAGGAGGGAATAGCACTGTATCGGCTGGTAATATTATAAATAACGGGCAAAGAAGAACTCTTAGAGTTATAGGAGAAATAGATGACCCTAAAGAGTTAGAAAGTTTTGTGATAAAAAACGAAGGAGGAGCAATATATCTGGGTGATATAGCTACTGTTTCTTTTAAAGAAAAGGACAGAACTACTTACGCAAGAGACCAAGGGAGACCTGTGGTTATGCTAAGTGTAAAGAAGTTGGCAGGTAAAAACATGGTTGAGGCTGTCGATGGAGTAAAAAGAATACTGAAAGAAGCAAAAGAAAGTTACTTACCTAAAGGAATAGAAATAAGCATCACCAATGACCAATCTGCCAGAACTATTGGACAGGTAGATGATTTGGTTAACAATATAATATTTGGAATACTACTAGTTGTAGGAGTCCTTATGTTCTTCTTGGGACTAAGAAACGCTCTTTTTGTAGGTATCGCTATACCTATGTCTATGTTTATGTCGTTTATGATATTATCTGCATTAGGATTTACCATGAACACTATGGTGCTATTTGCATTAGTAATGGGACTAGGTATGCTTGTAGATAACGGTATAGTTGTAGTAGAGAATGTATATAGACTTATGCATGACGAAGGTATGACCGCTGTAGAAGCTGCCAAAAAAGGTGTTGGTGAAATAGCTACTCCTATTATAATATCTACAGCTACTACTATTGGTGCATTTATTCCTTTGGGAATGTGGCCAGGGGTTATGGGTCAATTTATGATTTATTTCCCTATGACACTGTCAGTAGTATTAGGATCTTCACTTTTCGTAGCACTTATCATGAATTCTATGCTTACTTCTGTATTTATGAAGTTAGAAGAATCTACTCTTAGCAGAAAATCTCTTATAAAAATAAGTGGAATTATGCTTGCTATAGGTATATTATTCTTAATATTTATATCTAAAGGTGTTGGAACTTTACTTGTGTTCTTTGCTCTTATGGGATGGGTTTACAAGTATGCAATACTTCCTGTATCTAGCCGTTTCCAAGGTAAAACATTGGTTTCTTTAGAAAACGGATATAGAAAACTGTTGAATTTTGCTCTTAAAGGAGCTAAGCCATACGCGATTTTAGGAATTACAATATTTATGTTTTTTGCTTCATTCGTTATACTCGGTTTAGCAGCTCCAAAAGTTGAGTTTTTCCCAGACAATGAGCCTAATCAAGTATTTGTTTATATCGAATACCCTCAAGGTACCGATATAGAGAAAACTAATGATATGACTCTTAGGATAGAAGAGAAAGTAAAAGATATAGCCAAAAAATACATAAACGAAGACGGATACAACTATATGGTTGAGTCTAATATTTCGCAAGTTGGTGAAGGAGCAGGAAACCCTCAGGTAGATGGTGGTTCCGAAGCAGAGATGCCTCATAAAGGTAAAATAACCTTTACTATGGTTGAGTCTAAATTCCGTGACGGATATAGCAGTAGCGACTTTAAAGCTGAGGTTAGTGAGGCTGTAAAAGGGTTTGCAGGTGTTAAAATTTCGGTAGAAAAAGAAGCTTCAGGGCCTCCTGCTGGTTATCCTATCAATATAGAAATAAAAGGTAACGACTACGATCAACTTATTAAAGTTTCCGAAAAACTAAGAAGCGAAATCAATTCGTTTAGAATAGCTGGTATAGAAAAACTAAAAATAGATGTAAACAAAGATAAACCTGGTACACAAGTCCTAATTGACAGAAAAAAGGCTGGTCAATTGGGTGTTTCTGCTGGTCAGTTAGGACGAGAGCTTAGAAGGTCTGTGTTTGGAGAAAAAGCTAGTGTTTACAAAAAAGATGGTGAAGACTACGATATATATGTACGTTTTAATGAACAAAACAGATATAACAAAAACTCTCTTTTAAATCAGAAAATAATTTTTAGAGATCCTGCTAATGGAAAAATAAAAGATATTCCGATTGCATCTTTGGTTACTACCAAAAACACATCTTCGTTTAGTGCCATAAAGCACAGAGGCGTTATGAGAATGGTTACTGTTTATTCTGCTATATCTACGGGTTATAATGCCAATGAAATAGTTGCAAACCTGAAGGAAAAACTAAAAAACTATAAAGTTGACGAAGGAGTTACTTTTAAGTTTACAGGAGAAATGGAAAAACAAGAGGAAAATATGAAATTCTTGATGGGGGCTTTAGCTAGCGGATTGGGAATAATAGTATTATTGTTAGTATTCCAATTTAACTCTATATCTAAGCCTTTGATTATACTTATGTCTATATTCCTTAGTTTTATAGGGGTACTATTAGGTATAGTTATTTTCGATATGACTTTCGTTATAATAATGACTATGGTTGGTATTATTTCTCTGGCAGGTATTGTGGTAAACAATGGAGTTGTTTTACTCGATTACACCCAACTACTTATAGATAGAAAGAAAATAGAACTAGACCTTAACGAAGATCAGATGCTTCCTCTCACAGGAATATTCGAAGCAATAGTCGAAGGTGGTACTGCCAGGCTAAGACCCGTATTACTTACGGCTATTACTACCGTACTAGGACTTATACCGTTAGCCATAGGACTTAATATTGACTTCTTCTCGTTAGTTTCTGATTGGGATCCTAAAATATATGTAGGTGGTGACAATGTTATATTCTGGGGCCCACTAGCATGGACCGTTATATTCGGACTTACATTTGCTACGTTCCTTACGCTTGTAATAGTACCTATATCATTCTATTTGGTAAACGTATTTAAAATAAAAGTTTTAAAAAGATAGTTTCAAGTTTGTTTATTTACTAAAAAAAAGGCTAGCCATTGTGGTTAGCCTTTTTTTTAGCTCTAGTATTTATATTCTAACAAATCTCCAGGTTGGCAATCTAATGCTTTGCAGATTGCCTCTAAGGTGCCAAATCTAATGGCCTTTGCTTTACCCGATTTCAATACAGATAAATTAGTGGTTGTTATTCCTATTGTCTCAGCTAAGTCTTTGCTTTTCATTTTGCGTTTGGCAAGCATAAGGTCTAAGTTTATTATTATTGGCATAATTATATGGTTAAATCGTTTTCGTCTTTTATTTTTTTAGCCAATACTAATGTGTTGCTTTGTATTACAAGGAATAATCCTATAATTATTAGTAACAGAGGTTTTAATGTATCTGTGTCGTGTGTTACTGTTAATTGCCCATAGTACTTATTGCTGTTAAAGGTGATCAAAATAAGAATTAAAGATATAATTCCAGAATATAAGAAGAAATGTCCTGATTTGTTTAGAGATTGGTTAGTGTTTTTATTTAATTTTTTGTCTGACAACATGTGTCTAGCGGCTTTTCTTAAATGATATACGGCTATTAAAAAAGTTATATGGTATACTATTTCGGTAAGTGATATAGTCCAATTGTCATAGGTCAAGTATCCTGATTTAGTATACAGATTGCCTTTGTCGGAAAGTAAAAAAGAGATTGATAAGTTTAAAACTCCTACTATACTTAAAAAACAGAATATATCTATTAGTGTTTTGAATAAAATTGATTTTTTCATAATTGTTAAATTTAATATTTTCACAAAGATAGTATTTTATATTCGTTTTGCGGTAGTATATTGTCGTTTTACGATAATTAATTTCGAATACAGAAGTTCGGCTTCTAGTATATGTTTCATATATTTGTAAGCTTAAGTGTTTATATATATTAATTAGACTATCAAATAAATTACGTCAAAATGCCTGTAGTAGAAATAAAAAGAATAGAAAGTGCTGAAGTTGTTTTTTGGAAAATATCAGAAGATGAAGAATATTTCTATAAAAACATTATTTTGAGTGAGAAAAGTAAAACTCGTTTATCTAAAATGAAGTCTCAAAAACATAGATTATGCTTTTTGGCTGTACGTAAAATATTAGAAGATTTAGGGTTTAGTGATGATGAGTTACTTTATGAACAGAACGGAAAACCATATTTGACCTCTGGTGAAAAAATATCAATCAGCCATTCTTTCCCTTTTGCTATGGTTGCTGTTTCTCGAAAGCAGATAGGCGTAGATATAGAGCATATAAGCGATAGAATATTGAGAATTGCACATAAATTTTCCAAAAAAGAGAGCTCATATATATCTGAAGAAAGAAAAGTAAAGCAATTGACCACTATCTGGTGCATTAAAGAGTCTTTGTATAAAGCCTATGCTTTAGGTTTTTTGAATTTTAATAAAGATTTAGATGTTAGTAAATTTAACTGTGAAGACAAAACAACTATAGCCTCTATATCGAAAGATGGAATAGAGACTAGTTATAAAGTTGCTTTTGGTGAATTAGATGATTTTGTCTGGACTGTAGTTTATTAGACTATTTTTCTTCTAAGTATTTATCCAAAGCTTTAGATGCTTTAATCATAAGCTTAATAAATAAAAATGCAATAACCATTAATAGAGCCATTGAAAAAATCTGCCAAAAAATCATAAAATAACTCAAATACCCCATTATTGTTCCCATAAATAAATAATTTAGAGACAAATATACTGTATTTTTAAGTATTCACAAATAATATCGAACTTATCCGCAGGAAACCCCTCTATGTTTTTTAATTCATCTAGAGATTGTATTTCGGCAAATTCCAATTTATAATTGAGTGTTTTTATGGTCAATTCATAGTCTATATAAGGTGTTTTAAGTATTTCTTTAAAACTAGCATTGTTTATATCTATCTTTATTATATCTGGTTCTTCAACCTCTATAAATCAGCTAGTTTACCGATTTTAATAAAATAACTTAAAATCTATTTGGAACAACCGTTCTTTTATTGTTATATTTGCAAACAGAACGATTGTTCTGTTATTAATAATTTTTAAAAAAAAACATAAAGATGATAGATTTAAAAGGAAAGATTGCTGTAGTTACAGGAGGTAATAGTGGTATTGGTTACGCTTCGGCAAAAAAGATGAAAGAAAATGGAGCGAATGTGGTTATTGTAGGTAGGTCTACAGAAAGAGTTAATGAGGCAGCCTCCGAATTAGGAGTTAAAGGTATAGTGGCAGATGTCAGTTCGCTTGTTGATATTGATAATTTAGTGAAACAAGTAAAAGATATTTATGGAAAAATAGATATTTTATTTGTGAATGCAGGTGTTTTTATACCAGCGCCAATCGGACAAAACTCACAAGAAATGTTTGATAACCAGATGGGAATTAATTTTAAAGGAGCAGTATTTACTATAGAGAAATTTTCACCTATTATGAATGAAGGAGCATCAATAATAAACTTATCGTCTATTAATGCTTATACAGGTATGGCAAATACGGCGATCTATGCAGCCTCTAAGGCAGCTTTAAATTCATATACAAGAACTGCTTCGACTGAGTTTGCTAGCAGGAAAATACGTGTAAATTCTATAAATCCAGGCCCTATAGAAACTCCTATTTTTAATAAAACAGGAATGGAAGAAGACCAATTAAAGGGATTTGCCGAAGCTATGATTAATAAAATACCGTTGAAACGATTTGGTAAACCTGAGGAGGTAGCTAGTTTGGTGGTTTTTTTAGCATCGGATGAATCTTCATTTATTACAGGAAGTGAATATAATATTGATGGAGGTCTTAATATCAATTCGGTATTGAATTAATAAATACTCATAATTGGAATACCAATTTTAAATAACTACATTTGTGGAACTAGAATAACTATCTATTTCCACATTTTTTTATTATGCCAAGAATTAAATTATTTGATGAAGAAGAGACATTAAACAAGGCGATAGATCTTTTTTGGAAAAATGGATATCATGCCACTTCTATCCAAGATTTGGTCAATCACCTAGGTATTAACAGGTCTAGTATATACGACACATTCGGAGGTAAAAAAGAGCTTTTCGATAAAGCCTTTGATAAATATATATATAATAGTAGTAATGCCGTTACCGTTTTTTTGAAAAGTCAAACTAATGTTAAAATAGGTTTACGTAAATTATTAGAACTATCTATAGACGATTCGATAAACGATATAGATAGGAAGGGGTGTTTTGTAGTTAATTCTATTTCTGAATTTGTTCCTGGAGAAGAGGATATATTAATTGTTTTAAAGAAAACTAAAGATAATTTGTTAAGAATATTCTATAATTTTATTCTACAAGGAGAGAAAGAAGGTCAATTCGAAAAAGGGAAAGATATAAAAGCTATAACGAACCTCATATATACGCTGTATACAGGTCTAAAAATAGTAGCTAAAGTAGATACTGATAAAAATAATCTGTTGTCATCGGTAGATTTGGCTTTAACTTTATTAGATTAATTTGTATATTAAGGTGTTTGTTTAGCTATTTTGTATGATTATTAAGATCAATTAATTATATTTTCAGGTATTTACAAATAATATCGAACTTATCCGCAGGAAAACCTTCTATATTTTTTAATTCATATAGAGATTGTATTTCTGCAACTTCTAGTTTGTAATCCATTATTTTCTTGGTGAGTTCGTAGTCTATATAAGGTGTTTTGAGTATTTCTTTGAAGCTAGCTTCGTTTATGTCTATCTTTTTTATAGTAGGTTCTTCTAATACTTTGAATCTACTTATTACTTTATATATTACTAGACTATCTATACCCCATACTTCATATAGTTGATTTATATCTACTATATACTGTTTTGCATTTCTGTATTTTATTATTCTATCCGAAAGTTTTTCCCCTATACCTTTTATTACTGTTAATTCTTCGGCTGTGGCTTTGTTTATATCTTTTATTATTATTTTTTCATATATTTTTATCTTATTGAAAGATTTCTTTTGAGTCCATTCGGGGAATTTGAAATAAGGGCTCATTATAGCAAGTAAACTATCGTTTATGCCTGTTAGTTCCTGAAATTCTTTAGCACTATTAACGTATTTGTTTTGTTTTCTGAAAGATAGTAGCTTATCTATTTCTTCAATAGACATACCCCATTTACTGGCTTTGTAGTCTGATAGGAAATTAGGATTGAAAGGATATATCTTTGGTTTGTACTTTTTAGCTTTCAAAGAATCTATCACCTTTTGATATTTAACTATATCAGGGTCGAGTTTTTCGGGATAATACTTAGGTTTTATAGGAGCGTATAATTGCACAAATATTAATAAAACTACAATTAAGCACAAAAAAAACATCCCATTTCTCTGACGTTTGTTGTACAGGAAATGGGATGTTTTAAATTTCATAGCTATATGTTTTAATTAGTTTAACCACATAAATATACAAAAATTACAATTAAGTACAAAAAAAACATCCCATTTCTTATACGTTAGCGTATAAGAAATGGGATGTTTTAAAATTTAATGATTATATGTTTTAATTTTTAATAGCTTCCAAGAATCTATTAAGTTGTTTTTTAACAACTGGGAATAGGAAGAATAATCCTATCATATTAGGGAATACCATTGCAAATATCATTGCATCAGAGAAGTCCCATATAGATTTCATACTAGCTGCTGCTCCTATTACTACAAACATTAAGAATAAAAGTTTGTAAGTCAAATCAGCTGCTTTTCCTTTACCAAATAAGTATTTCCAAGACTGTAACCCGTAGTAAGACCAAGATATCATAGTCGATACTGCGAACAATACAACTGCTATAGTCAAGAATACGTTAGAATAAGGAATATACTCAGCAAATGCTTTAGAAGTAATACCTGCTCCTTCGTATAATTCACCACCTATAAGGATTTTACCTTTAACATCTTCATGTAATACTCCGTTTATTACAACATCTAAAGTTCCGTCTAGTTGCTCTATTGCCCCAGGTATTGAACCAAATTCAAAAGAACCTCCGAAGTTAAATATTATTATAACAAGTGCTGTCATAGTACATATTACTACAGTATCGATGAACGGCTCCAATAAAGCAACCAATCCTTCCGATGCCGAATATTTAGTTTTTACAGCCGAGTGAGCTATAGACGCAGAACCTGCACCAGCCTCGTTAGAGAATGCAGCTCTTTTGAATCCTACTAAAAGAACACCAATAAGACCACCTACACCTGCCGCAGTTGGCGTGAATGCTTCTCTGAATATAAGAGCAAAAGCATCGTCTAATAGAGAGAAATTAGCTCCTAATATATATAGACAAGCTAACAAATACATTCCTGCCATAAAAGGCACTACTTTTTCGGTAACCGAAGCTATTCTTTTTATACCTCCTATTATAATAACTCCTACTAATAGAGCTAATACAACACCAATCCAAGCACCTGCACTTGAACTTTCTAGTCCCATTAATTCTTTAAGTACTATAGTTGCTTGGTTAGACTGAGCAGCGTTTCCACCACCGAACGAACCACCTATACAAAATACAGCGAAAAATACTGCTGCTATTTTACCTAGAGTTTTAAATCCTCTTTCTTTTAATCCTTTCGATATATAATACATAGGCCCTCCATGAATAGTTCCGTCTTCATCAACATCTCTATACTGAACACCCAAAGTACATTCTACAAACTTAGCAGACATACCCAAAAGACCACAAACAACCATCCAAAAAGTTGCACCAGGACCACCTAAAGCGATAGCTAATGCTACACCAGCTATATTACCGTTACCTACTGTTCCTGAAACAGCAGTAGCCAATGCCTGAAAGTGAGTAACCTCTCCATCTTCTCCAGAACCTTCTTTGGCACCTTCTATATCGTCGTATTTACCTCTTACTATATTTATAGCTTTACCAAAATATCTGAAATTTGGAAAACCAAAGTATAAAGTAAAGAACAATGCACTACCTACCAAAAGTATTAACACAAAAGGAGCTCCTCCAAATATTTCGAAGAATATAATGTTACTTATAAAATCTGAAATTGGCTTAAAAGCTTCATCTATTTTTTGGTCGAGACCTTTTTCTTGAGAAAATGTCAGTATCGGTATTAGTATCAGTAGCAATGCTACAATCTTTTTATTCATGTCGGTTTGTTTTTTTGTTATAAAGCCTGCAATATCATAAAAAAACATGGGCAAGACAAGTTTATTGTATTAAAATTTAATATTATATTAATGTTTTTTGATGATATTGTTAATGTTATCGTAAATAATTAACATCTAATAAGCTTGTTAATTAGTGTTTTAGGTTTGTGAAAAGCCTTGGTTTTTGTTCGTTTATTTTATTTGTAATATTTTCTTGTTACAATTGTATTAATTAAGCGTCTTATATTAAATGATTAATCGGCCAATTAGTTAAGTTTGCAAATTTTAAAGCTAATATCAAATGAAACAATCTGAATTTATAGCGAAAGTAATGCCTTTCAAGGATAAGGTGTTCCGCTTGGCAAAACGCCTACTTGTTTCTACAGAAGAAGCTGAAGATGCAACTCAAGAATTGTATTATAAATTATGGAAGAATAAAGAAAAGGTGTCGGAATACAAGAGTGTAGAAGCTTTTGCTATGACTATGACCAAAAACTATTGTTTAGATAGATTGAAGTCGAAACAAGCTGGTAATTTGAGGCTAGTGCATGATAATTACGAAGAGAATAATGTCGGTTTATCCAAAAGATTAGACGATGAAGATTCGGTAAATAAAATACATGAAATGATAAAGTGTTTACCCGAACAACAACGTATAATCGTACAATTAAGAGATGTTGAACAGTACGAATTTGAAGAAATAGGAAAAATATTAAATATGCAACCTACAGCTATTAGAGTAGCTCTTTCAAGAGCAAGGAAAACTTTAAGAGAAGGGTTGGTAAAATTTCACAATTATGGAGTTAGTTAAAATAGAAGAGTTACTAGAAAAATACTTTGAAGCAACTACCACTTTACAAGAAGAAGGTGAGTTAAGAGAATATTTCTCTTCAGATGATGTGGCAAGCCATTTGCTTAGTTATAAGTCTATGTTTGGCTGTTTTACTTCTGATTTAGAAAAGAAAATATCCTCCAAATTGTTGGTTAAATCTATGGGAAGAGAGAAGCGCTCTGGTAGGTTTAGGTTTGTAGCTGTCGCAGCATCATTAGCATTGGTAGTTTCTTTGTTTTCTTCTAAATATATAGTAGAAAAAAGACAAGCAGGCCAAGCTTATGAAGATACTCAAAGAGCATTAAGTATGATTTCAACTGAATTAAACAAAGGGAATGTAGCTATGAGTCAATTATATAAGTACGAAGAAGTTAAAAACACAATATTTAAAAAATAAATAAGATGAAGACAATATACACATTAATAGTATTAATATTTGCACCATTTTTGGTGAGCTCTCAATCGGTTTTCGATGAATTTGAAAATGACGATGAGGTAATGAGTGTAGTAGTTACTCAAAAAGCTTTTAAGCTGATGAGTAGGTTCGCTCCTAAAGGCGATAAAGAAACAATGGAATATTTTGAGGTAATAGACCAATTAAACGATTTGAAAGTTTATGTGACTAAAAACACTAAAACTTCTGATAAGATGAAATTGGTTGCTGAAAAATATATATCTAGTAAGAAGTTAGTTCAGCTTATGAGGATGAAAGAAGATAAGAAAAATGTAATGATATACGTAAAAGAAGGAGTAAATGACGATTATGTAGAAGAATTACTTATGTTTATATGGAATAAAGGTGATGGTTCTCAAAGGCAGGGTATTATAGTTTCTCTTACTGGTAATATAGATCTTAATAAAATATCAGCACTTACTTCTCATATGAATATACCTGGTTCTGAGTATCTGAATAATGCTAAAAAAAATAAATAATGATGAATTTACTAAAAAAAATAATATATATACTTACTGTTTGTTTTTTGGTTTCTTGTAATTCTAATACCAGTATTCAAGAATATTTTGTTAATGCCAAAGATAATGACAAACTAATAGGTTTAGATATAGATCCAGGTATGTTTGTGTCTCTTAAAGAAGGAGCTAGCCAAGAATCGGTAGACGTATTAGCCTCTATAGGAAAAGTGAATATAGTAGCTTACAGACTTACTGAAACAGATTCTATAAGTAAAGCGAAAGTTGATTTCTATACTACTGAGAGATTGAAAATAAAAGAAGTAATCAAGAATAACGACTTAGAATCATTATTTAAATTCAATTCTAAAGAAAAATCAGTAAGCCTATTATACAAAGAATCAGGTAGCGAGTTGATAGATGAAGTGATAGTTTTTGCTTATGATGATACTATGGGATTTGTGTTAGTAAGAGTTACAGGTGATAATATAGACCCTGCTAAAATCATAAAAGTAATGAATAGTAAAGAGTTTGATGTTTCTGAAGGTAAGATTAAAGACCTTATTAAGAAAGTAATGTAATTATTTTTCTGAATTTAATAGTTAAAAGCCTCAGTTTTATTTCTGAGGCTTTTTGTATATAAAGATTGTTTTGTTGAAAAAACTTCTCTAAAATCTATCTTTTTCCCACTGTTTTTGCTCTTCTTTAGTCTTAAATGTCCAAGCGACTATACGACTTATTTTATTACCTTGTTTCATCTCTATAGTCCTTATATCCAGAGCTTTTACATTATTCAATACTCTATAAGTATTCTTAAGGTTAGCTTGTTTCGAAATAAGTGTCGAAAACCAAAGGCAATTAGAAGCAAACTGCTTACTTTCGAATATCATATCTTCTACAAAAGCTTTTTCACCGCCTTCGCACCACAATTCGTTTCCTTTACCAGCGAAGTTAAGCTTAACTTCCTTGTAGTTTTGTTTCTTCAAATTATTGACTTTTCTCAAGCTTCCTGCTTGTGCTTCTTCTGCCGAAACATGAAAAGGAGGATTACATATAGATATATCGATCATCTCATCCTTAGCTATAATTCCTTTGAAAAAATTCTTGTTATTCGATTGATGTTTTATACTTACATTAGCCTTTAATTTTTCGTTTTTCTCAACTATTTTCTTTGCCGACCTGACCGAAATAGGGCTAATGTCACTAGCTACAAACGACCATCCGTATTCTTTTACTCCTATAATAGGATACACACAATTGGCTCCTGTACCTATGTCGAGGCATTTTATATTAGGATTGCTAGTAGTAGTTAGTTTTTCATTACCATCGTATAACAAGTCAGCTATATAATGGATATAATCGGCTCTACCTGGTATTGGTGGGCACAGATTGTCTTCGGGGATTTCCCAAAAAGAAACATCGTAATAGTGTTTTAACAAAGCCTTGTTAAGAGCCATGACAGCCTTAGGGTCGAAAAAATCTATAGATTCATCGCCATATTTGTTAGGCTGTACAAACTTTGCTAACTCCTTATAAGATGAAGTTAATAGTTCTAGGTCGTACCTATCATTATGTTTGTTTCGTTTGTGTAGTTTGCTTTTGCTCATTATTTAAATATTTGTCCTCTATGTGGTTTCAATTTGTCTCTGAATATAATCATATCCTTTTTGGAGACTACTATATATGCTAAACTGTAATTTGCATCTATTTTGGTACTGTCTATTTCGGTGTAATCTAAGCTTTCGTTAACTGTAAATTCCTTAAGATGTATACAGTGATGTTTTGCTATTTCTAAGGCATCTTCTCCTTTAAAATCCCAAATAAGTTTTATTTTATCTTGGTTCATTATTTTATTGATTTATGATTAAGGTACTGGGTCGTGTCCGCTACCTCCCCAAGGATGGCAACTAAATATTCTTTTAAGTCCGAGTAATCCTCCTTTTATAAGCCCATGTTTTTTGAGTGCTTCTACGGTATATTGCGAACATGTAGGAGTGTATCTGCAACTAGCAGGGGTCAGTGGAGATATCACTAATTGATATATTCTCACTAGTAAAATGAAAGGTAAAAGTATTATTTTACGCATTAGTTTTCTCTTTTAATTGTTTTTCTTTCTTCAATTCTTTTAAAAGCCATAAAGTAAGTGTAACTCCTATCAGTCCTAAGGTTCCCATGGCAAACCAATTGTATTTGTAACCGTAATTATCAATCAGATACATTCCTGTTTTAGGACCTATTATATGTGCCATAGAAAACGCCATGCTATATATGGCAAGATACCTGCCTTCTCTGCCTTTAGGAGCTCTGTCCATTGCAAATGAGTTGGTAAATGGGAATCCGTACATTTCTCCGAAGGAAAGAAGAACTATAAAGGCGACCGAAAATATAAGGTAATCGGGCAATAGTAACACGAAATATGCCATAGCAAAAAGAATTAAGCTAAAAAACAATATTTGCATTTCGGAATATTTAGTCTTTTCGGCATTGGTTACTAGTGGCATTTCCAACAAAAACACCAAAAATCCGTTGAAGGATAAAAACAGCCCTATTTGCAACTCGTTTAACTCAAACACATCGGCCCAATAGATAGGGAATACCGAAAATAATTGTAAAAACAAGACTCCTATTATGAATACACATATAAGAAATATCCAATATATTTTATCGTTAAATACTGTTCTTTTGTTTAGTTTATCCTTTATAATGTCTTCTTTTTTAGGTTTGAAATTAGCTCTGTTCTTGAGAGTCATCACAAACAATATAGCAGCGGCTACACAAGTAAAAGCATCTATCCAGAAAAGACCAGGGAAGCCAATACTTGCTATTATAAGTCCACCTAAAGCAGGTCCTAATGTAAAACCTAAATTTATGGCTAGCCTGATAAGAGTAAGTGAACGTGTTTTGTTTTCGGGCTTACTATACGACTTTAATGCCACAAACATAGCAGGCCTAAAAGTGTCAGCTATACACATAGTCAAGAATATACCAGCACACATAGCCTCAAAAGTCTTTATGTATAGCAAAAAGAAAAACGCAACTCCAGTAAGCAGTAAACTGCAAAATATAATATTGTAAAATCCTATTCTGTCGGTAAGTCTACCTCCTATCCAAGAGCCTATAAACGATCCTAATCCGAAAAACATCATAAGACTACCAACTTGTGTTAGTGAAAACCCTAAAGAAGTGACGGTGTATAAACTAAGAAAAGGCAATACCATTGTACCTGTTCGGTTTATTAAGGTCATAAGTGCTATAAGCCAGACCTCTCTCGAAAGTCCCGAAAATGACTGCTTGTACGATTGAAATATTCCTGTAGAGTATTTTGAAAATATCCCAGAAAGCGATTGTTTATATACTTTGAACATTTTAGTGTAGTATTTTGAAGATAAGTTCTTTTAGTATTTCTTTATGAGGAGTACCGGTTGCCGTAGCTCCTACTCCTTTACTTTTCAGGTCGGCTATTTTCAAATAATATATTATCTGAGATACTTTTCTCATAGGATAATTTTTGATAGCAGTAGTGTATTCGCCTACAAAAAACGGATGCACACCAGTGTTTTTGGCAATATTGTTAGGTGATTTGTCAGTTAATCCGTGGCAAAGTAATATTTGAATAAAAAAGTTAGCAAGTATAGAGATACTCATAACCAAAGGGTGCTCCTTAGGGTTGTGAGAGAAGTGCTGTATTATTTTGTTCGATTTTAATACGTCTCTGGTTCCTATAGCTTTTCTTAATTCGAAATTGTTAAAGTCTTTACTGAAACCTATGTTTTCTTCTATATGCTTTTCGGTTATTTCTGTTTCAGAAGCTATTATAGAGGTTAGTTTGCTTAGCTCGTTTTTTATTTTACTAAGGTCTGTACCCAAAAACTCGGCAAGCATCATAGTGGCTTTGGGAGTTATTTTGTATTTATGATTAGCCAAGTATTTACTTATCCAGTCAGGCACTTGGTTGTCGTACAGTTTTTTTCCTTCAAATACTACTCCGTTTTTGGCTAAAACTTTACTTATCTTTTTTCTTTTGTCTAGTTTTTTGTATTTATAACAAAACACAAGTACAGTAGAGTCAAGAGGATTTTCGGCATAAGCTAGAAGTTTCTCTATATTTCTAGATAAATCTTGCGCTTCTTTTATTATAATGACCATTTTCTCCGACATCATAGGAAATCGTTTAGCATAAGAGACTATTTGTTCTACACTAGTGTCTCTGGCATACAATGTCATTTGGTTAAAACCTTTTTCTTCTTCGGATAATACGTTTGCCTCTATATAGTCAGATATTTGATCTATATAGTAAGGTTCGTCTCCGCATAGGAAGTATATTGGCTTTATTTCGCCTTTTTTTATAGAATTAATTATAGAGTTAACCTCTTTCATATGGAATAAAATAGTAATTTAGCACTGATGAAAGCATTGAACTTGCCCTCCTACGAATTTAAGGTCAAATATAGAGAAAATAAACAACTAATATTCGACCCTATAAGAAAAAAATATCTAGTACTAACTCCTGAAGAATGGGTTAGGCAACATTTTGTAAATTACCTTATAAAACACAAGAAATACCCAGCTACACTTATAGGTTTAGAAAAAAAAGTAATGCTTAACGGTATGCTTCGTCGTACCGATATACTTGTGTTTAACAAACGAGCAGAGCCTTATATAATAGTAGAATGCAAAGCTCCTAGTGTCAATATAGATCAGAAGACTTTTGATCAGGTTGCTAGGTACAATGCCAAGTTAAATGCTAAATATATAATAGTAACTAATGGCTTAGTGCATTATTACTGTATTGTAGATAGCAAAAGTGAGAAATATGTGTTTTTGAGAGAAATTCCTGATTATATTTAATTAGTTTCTGTTTAGTTTAACAAATCATTAACGCTTATAATGTTATATTTCTTATAAATTTGCACATTGACGTGGTTTTTGTGTTTAAAGCCAAGATAGATAAATGATGTGATACTATGAAGGTTATATATATATTGATGTTTTTTGTTTTGATGGGTTGTGTGTCTTTACCTAAAGATAATGCTACTTATTTTGGTGGGAATATAATTAATCCAGTATCTAATTACGTATTGCTTCATAACGAAGGGACGGCGGATACGATTTATCTTGATAAAAACGGTTTTTTCTTAAAAAAATGGTCTGCTTTTAAGTCTGATATGTATACTTTTGAGCATGGATACGAATATCAAAATATTTATATAGATACTTCCGACAGTATTTCGATAAGACTTAATCCTAGGTATTTTGACGAAAGCCTTAGTTTTAGCGGGGTTGGTAGTGATAAGAATAATTTTTTGATAGAATTATATCTTCAGAACGAAAAAGATGCTGTGTATTTAGATAGAGAATATCTCAATATGAATGAAGATGATTTTCTGAATAAAACAGATTCTCTGAAAGCTATTTACAAGAACAAATACGATATACTTAAAGAATCTTCAGAATATATTAGTGATGAATTTAATACTTTGGTTAATGCTAAGATAGACTATGGTCTGGGTATGTATAAAGAAGTTTATCCTTTTAGGCATAAGTGGAATTTTCCTAGAGAAGAATTAAGTGATCAATATTATAGCTTTCGTGAAAACTTAGAGAAACCTAATGTGAATGTCATGGATTTGTTAGAGTATAAAAACTATATGGAATATTATTTTTATTATAGTTCTGCATTGAAGAAGCTTGAAACTAGAAGTCTTAATATTCATATGGATATGGCTAAAAGAATAGTAAATGAAGTGAGGGTTTCTAAATTGAAAGATTATTTATTATCTAAAGTAATGTATAATCATTTGTTTACTTCGGCTGAGGAATCAAAGTTAGATGTTAAGCTGATCGGTTACTATAATGATAATTCGGCAAAGATAAGTAGTAGAGTGAGCGGGATTATAAAAGTTATTAAAAGTACTAATGCCAATAATAGGATAGGTGATTTTGAAATAGTAAATAGTAAAGGTAGGAGATTTGATGTTTATGATTTGTCGGCTAATAAGAATACCATGATTTACTTTTGGACAAAAAAAAGTTTAGATGTAGAGCAGGTTTATAGTAGTATTTCTAAGTTGAAATCTAGTTTCCCTAGTTTAAATATTATATGTATAAATATAGACTCTGAATTTTACAAAACATCTAACAGGAAGATGCGAAAAGTATTGAAGTATTTTTATAATATGAAGAATTCGGATCAAATAAATGAGTTTGTCTATGAGGATAATCCCAGAACTATACTTGTAGATAGAAATGGGCGTGTTTATAATAGTTATAGTGCTTTGGAATCCAGTTCTTTGCTGGTTAGTATAAAAAGTATGATAAAAATAAAATAAAAACATCTTTGTTTTATAAATTATGACTACATTTGCACTCTTGAACGGGTTTGTGAGAAGATAAGCGTATTTTTTTGTGAACCAGCAAATTATACAATATGTCAACATTTACAGAATTAGGATTAAAAGAAGTAATCCAAAGAGCGTTAACCGATTTAGGTTACAAATCACCAACAGAAATACAAAAAATAGCAATACCTCAAATCATTGGTTCTACCCGTGATGTGAAGGCTTTTGCTCAAACAGGTACAGGTAAAACTGCTGCTTTTAGTTTACCGATACTAGAGCAAATAGATTTGTCTAGTAAAGATACTCAAGCATTGATACTATCTCCAACAAGAGAACTTGCTGTACAGATAGGGGAAAACATAAGAGAGTTTGCTAAGCATATAAAAGGCTTTAACGTAGTTACTGTGTATGGAGGTGCTAATGCCGAAGACCAGATAAGAAAACTTCGTAGAGGAGCTCATATAGTTGTAGGTACTCCTGGTAGAACGGTAGATCTTATAAATAGAAGAGCTTTGAAACCTCAAAACTTACGTTGGTTAGTCTTAGATGAGGCTGATGAAATGTTAAATATGGGTTTCAAAGATGAATTAGATAAGATTCTTAACGAAACTCCTAAAGAAAAACAAACTTTATTATTTTCAGCTACTTTCCCTAGGGAGGTTGATGCAATAGCGAGAAACTATATGAATAACCCTGTTGATATAAAAGCAGGTACAGTAAATACTGGTTCTGATAGTGTTTCTCATGAGTATTATATGGTTACAGAACGTAATAGATATGCTGCTCTGAAAAGAATTTCGGATGCTAATCCTGAGATATATGGAGTTATTTTCTGTAGAACTAAAAGAGAGACTAACGAAATATCTGAAAAACTAATACAAGACGGTTATAGTGTAGATGCTATACATGGAGATTTGTCTCAAGCACAGAGAGATAATGTAATGCAGAAGTTTAAGAAAAAGTCTATACAATTACTTTGTGCTACCGATGTGGCAGCTAGAGGGATAGACGTAAAAAATCTTACTCATGTTATAAATTACAAATTGCCAGACCAAATAGAAGCTTATACTCACCGTAGTGGACGTACAGGTAGGGCTGGTGCTAAAGGAATTTCTATATCGATAGTTACTCGTAAAGAGCTTAATAAAATAAGACCTATAGAAAAAAGAATTAGTAAGAAGTTTACTAAAAAAGAAGTGCCTGACGGAGTTGAAATATGCAAAAGTCAGTTGTTTAAAATGATTGGTAAAGTTGAGAATGTAGAGGTCAACGAAACAGAATTATCTAAATACACTGAAACCATATTTGAGAAATTAGCTCATATGGATAGAGAGGAATTGATTAAAAGATTTGTATCTCTAGAATTTAATTCTTTCTTAGAGTATTACTCTAAGTCGAGAGACTTGAATGAAGCTGATAGTGGTAGAGATAGTAGGGATAGTGGTAGAAGTTCGTCTAACGAAAACATGACCAGATTCTTTATTAATATAGGTAGAAAAGATTCATTAGATCCTAAATCACTTATAGGACTGATAAATGACAATACTCAGACTAGTGGAATAGAAATAGGATCGATAGATATACTAGATACATTCTCATTCTTTGAGATTGATAAAAACTACGAGCAGGAAGCTTTAGATTCTATAATAGGAGCTGACTTTAATGGTAGAAATGTAAACTTAGAAGTAACCAAAGCCAAGAGAGGTGGAGGTGGCGGCGGAGGTCGTGGTAGAGGTGGTTCTAGAGGTGGTTCTTCTGATAGAGGAGGTTATAGAGGTGGTTCTTCTGATAGAAGAGGTGGCGGAAATAGAGATGGTGGAAGTAGAGATGGTGGTGGATCTAGAAGAAGATTTAGCAGTAACTCATCGTCGTCATCATCATCACAAGGAAGAAGAAGAACTTCTGGAGGAAGCGGATTCGGTAGAAAAAGAGAGTCTAAAGGATAAGACTTAATCATATATAAAATTAAAAAGGCAGATACTTGAAAGAGTTATCTGCCTTTTTTTTTGTGAATATATAACTTCACAGTTGTAATGTAAATGATGTTGTTTTAGATATGTAAGATTATTCATATGTTGTTTAAAGCATGTTTCCTTATAGGTGATTGTTTGCTTTGGTTTTATATCTTTAACTAAACTCTTTTTTATACGCTTTAACAGTTAATTGTTTAGTTTTATTATTGAGACAAAAAAACACTATAACTTACTGGTAAATAGTGTTTAATAAAATTGTTTTTATGATTATTTAATTGTAATATTGTTATTATATGAAATTGCGTACTAATTATAATACAGTTATTTGTGTTGTAGTTGAATTTCGGTAAAAATAAAATACGATATATATAAATATCAGAAAGAGTTTAAATTACACTCCCTTTAGATATACTAAGTTCAATTCCAGACATAAATATTTCATAAAAAAAACATTTAGATCTAAAATTTTTAGTATATTTGTGATATCATTTTAATATCAAAACAATTTAAATATGAAAACAGAACAAAATCATAATCCTGTAAGTGGATATTTTATGTTATTTGTAGGTTTAACCTTTTTACTAGGAGGTATGGCTATGACTATTTATATGGCTAGGCCTTTATTTATACTTTTAATTCTTATCGGACTGGTAGTCTTAACGGGCTTAGTGCTAGTTCAGCCCAATAATTCGAGAGTCTTATTGTTGTTTGGGAAGTACGTAGGTACTATAAAGAATAACGGATTGTATTGGGTGAACCCTTTATATACTAAGAAGAAAATATCGTTACGAGCGAGTAATTTTGATAGTGAGAGGCTTAAAGTCAACGATAAGCTAGGTAACCCGATAATGATAAGTACTATATTGGTATGGAGGGTTAAGGATACTTATAAAGCAGCTTTCGATGTTGATAATTACGAGCATTTTGTAAGAGTTCAGACTGATGCTGCAGTAAGGAAATTAGCAACTATGTATCCTTATGATAATTTTGCAGATGAAGGACATGAGGAAGAATTAACTCTTAGGTCAAGTATGGAAGAGGTGAATCATGCTTTAGAGACTGAGTTGGAAGAGAGGCTGTCTATAGCAGGTATAGAAGTATTGGAAGCTAGGATAGGATACTTGGCTTACGCGCAAGAAATAGCTAGTACAATGTTGAAGAGGCAGCAAGCTATAGCGATAGTTTCGGCTCGTCATAAGATAGTTGAAGGAGCTGTTAGTATGGTGGAAATGGCGCTTAAGGAACTTGAAAAGAAAGGGATAGTAGAGTTGGATGAAGATAAAAAAGCTGCTATGGTGAGTAATTTGTTGGTTATATTGTGTAGCGATAAAGATGCTTCTCCTGTGTTGAATACAGGGACATTAAATCATTAAAATCATGGTAGAATATAAAGTAATAAAACCTGATTTGGGTTTTAGAAGGCATACAGAAAAACTTCAGGATATATTGAATAATGAGGCAGTAAAAGGATGGAAGTTATATACTTCTAATGTGATAGGTCAAGGTTTTTTTATACTTACTTTTGAGCGAGATAAAAACCGTTAAATAAAGATATTATGGCTAAGAAAAAAGCATTTGCATTAAGACTAAACGAAGATATGTTGAAGGCTATTGAAAAGTGGGCTTCGGATGAGTTTCGTAGTACTAACGGTCAGTTAGAGTGGATGCTTATGCAATCTTTAAAGCAAGCTAAAAGAGTACCTAAGGTTTCTAAAGAGGACGGTACTAAGGAGTAATAAATATAATTATAAGTTTTTAATGACCTTCATCAGATGTATTTTTGATGGGGGTTTTGTTGTTTTAGGATTGTGCTATATTGTGGTTTAATTTAATTCTGTAATATAATTTATGATTATATGTTGTAATCTATTATATTTGTGATTTGATAATAAATAAAACTAATGCAGAAGACATCTATGGTTAAGAAAAAATCACTACAAGGGAAAATATTCTCATATATGTTACTGACAACAGTAGTTTCTTTTGTTCTGGTTATGTCAGCTACTCTGTATCAGTATAATTTAGATCTAAAGAACTATCATTTGAACAAGTTAAGCAGAAAAGAGACAGCTCTGAAGAGACATATAAATTATATAGTATCTAATAATATCTACTTCAAAGAGGGGGCTAATATAGATTCTATATTTTCAGACAAAAGAACCTTTGAATTTATAGATAGTAAAATCAAAGAGCTTAGTAGTATACATTCATTAGAGTTTTCTATACAAAAAAGAAATGGAGATATTTTGATATCGAGTTCTTCTAATATTGATAAGATTAGTAAATATATTGAAAATCTTCCTGATAAAATACTATCTTCTGACGAAGGGAGTTTTATCCTAAAACATATAGTAGATGATGTTGAGACTATACATTCCCATAGTTTTATAGAGAATGTTAAGAATGAGAAAAGAATAATATTGAGTGTGTATTATAGACCCGATAATACAGAGCAATTTAATCAGTTAAAAGATTCTTTTATTAATTTTACTATAATATATTTGATTGTATTTGTTGTAGCATCATTTCTGGCGTATGTATTATCGGGGTATACTACTAAATCTATAGTTGAAATAAGTAAATTAATAGGGGATACTAGTTTAGATAAACCTAATCAGAAAATATTGTTAGATAGTAAATATAAGGAGTTTAACGGGTTGATAGACGCTTATAATTCTATGATAGATAAACTGAGAGATAGTGCTATAAAATTATCAGAAAGCGAGAGGAAACAAGCCTGGAAAGAGATGGCTAAGCAGGTTGCTCATGAAATTAAAAATCCTCTTACTCCTATGAGATTATCTATACAGAGTTTTGTGATGAACTTTGATAGTGATAATATGAACATAGAAGGGGAGTTAAACGACTTGTGCTCTGGGCTTATAGAGCAAATAGATTTGATGAGTTCTATAGCTTCTGCTTTTTCCGATTTTGCGCAAATGCCAGTAACTAAGACTGAGATGATAAATGTAAATAATTTGATATCTAGCGTTGTTAATTTGTTTAATACCGAAAATATATATTATAACTCTGATATTAAAGATATTTTTATCACTTTGGATAAAAATCAATTTATAAGAATAATAACAAACCTTGTAAAAAATGCAATAGATGCGACCGAAGAAACTGTTAATTCTAAAGTAAAAGTCAAGCTATTTGATTATAAGGAGAAAATAATAATAGAAGTTATAGATAATGGGGCTGGTATATCGAAAGATATGTCTCCTTATATTTTTACGCCTAAATTTACTACCAAAACGAAAGGGTCTGGTTTAGGGCTAGCTATGATAAAAAATATAATAGAATCATATTCTGGTGAAATAAGTTATGTTTCTATTCCAGGAAAAGAAACTATATTTACAGTTGTAATACCAAAAAAATAAAAAAATATGAGTTACGATAATATTAAAACAGAAATAACAGGATATACAAGTCTTATAACTATTAATAGACCTTCTAAATTAAATGCTCTAAATAAGCAAACCATAGAGGAACTTGGTTTTGCGTTGGCAGATGCTAATAAGTCTAGTGAAATAAGATGTGTTGTGATAACTGGTAGTGGCACAAAAGCTTTTGTAGCGGGGGCTGATATTAAAGAGTTTTCTGATTTCAGGTCAAAACAAGGAGTTAATTTGGCTAAGGTAGGTCAAGAAATATTGTTTGATTATATAGAGAATATGAGTAAGCCAGTAATAGCGGCTGTTAACGGGTTTGCCTTGGGAGGAGGTTTGGAGCTAGCAATGGCTTGTCATATAAGAGTCGCTAGTCATAATGCCAAAATGGGATTGCCAGAAACATCTTTAGGCTTGATACCTGGTTACGGAGGAACTCAACGTCTGCCTCAGTTGATAGGTAAAGGTAAAGCAATGGAATTGATAGTTACAGCAGGTATGTTAGATGCTGAAGAGGCATATAATTATAAATTGGTTAATCATATTGTAGAACAAGATGATTTGTTAGGTTTTTGTATGAAAATGGCTAAGAAAATAAGTTTTAATTCACCTAATGCAATATCGGCAGCTATCAAGTCGGTCAATGCTGGTTTTGACAGTGAAGGTTATAAGCAAGAAATAAATAACTTTGGTGAATGTTTCGACTCTGAAGATTTTAAAGAAGGAACAACTGCTTTTTTAGAAAAAAGAAAACCTAATTTTTAATATATTCGATTATTTTAGACTTATTAGAACAGGAAATAAACAGTAATTATAGTTATCTGAAAAGCAAAAAGATACTTGTGGCTATATCGGGAGGAGTCGATAGCGTTGTGCTAGCTTATGTTCTGGATAAATTGGGGTATAATATAGCTTTGGCTCATTGCAACTTTAAACTAAGAGAGCAAGAAAGCGAAGGAGATAAGTTATATGTGTTGGAGTTGTCAGAAATATTGAAAATTCCTATTTATACTATTGATTTCGAAACCGAAAAATACTGTGCAGACAATAAAGTATCTATACAATTAGGGGCAAGAGAGCTTAGGTATGATTGGTTTGAAAAGCTTCTGAAAGAGGAGAATTATGATTATTTGGTCACAGGGCATCATAAAGATGATGATTTGGAAACCTTTTTTATAAATATGTTGAGAGGTACAGGTATAGATGGGCTTTGTGGTATTCCTCAAAAAAACTTAAAGACAGTAAGACCTCTACTTAATTTTTCTAGAGAACAAATAGTGTGCTTTGCTAAAGAAAACAATATTATATGGAGAGAGGATTCGAGTAATAAAGTTAATAAATATACTAGGAATAAGATAAGAAACGAAATAGTTCCTTTGTTTAAGTCGATAAACCCTGATTTTTTGGATAGTTTTAAGCTTACTCAAAATAACTTAAATAAAACAAAAAAAATAGTTGAGTATTCGTTAGGAAAGATAGAGAAACAGATAAGCTATAAGGAGAGTGGTAATGTCTTTTTTGATATAGATAAAATAAAAAAAACAGATAACTACAAACTTTATATTGAAGAAGTTTTTAGAAAATACGGTTTTAATAATCTAAAAGATATAATTAGCCTGTTAGACTCCCAGACCGGTAAATATATACTTAGTAATGAGTATAGACTTCTGAAAAACAGGAGAGAGCTTGTTTTGTCTAAGATAAAAGAGGAGGAGATTGATTCGGTGTATTTGTTAGAAAAAGGAGGTGAATTGACTAAGCCAATCAATATTAAAACGGATTACGTAACAAAAGTAACAAAAGAAGGGTCTAACTCTATATATCTTGCGGGAGATTTACTAGAAGAAACGCTTGTTATCAGGAAAAAGCAAGAAGGAGATTTATTTTATCCTCAAGGGCTGAATGGTAAGAAGAAAGTAAGTAAGTACTATAAAGATTTGAAATTATCGCTACTAGACAAAGAAAATACTTGGCTTTTGTGCTCGGGTAACGATGTGGTTTGGGTAATAGGAAGGAGGGCTGACAGAAGATTTCTGGCAGACGAAAAAGCTAATAATATTTTAAAGGTAAGTATATATGAATAAGTTAAAGGTGGTTTTGTTGTTGCTGGTTTTGGTAACAACACAGTTAAAAGCTCAGATTTTAGAGCCAGTCAAATGGACTAGCAGTGTTGAGAGAGTTTCAGAAGATGAGTTTATATTGGTGGCAACAGCAGTTATAGAAAGAGACTGGCATATTTACTCCAAAAAAGTGCCTGAAGGAGGACCTGTAGCTACTAGTCTTGTTATAGAACAAGAGGAAGGGTTTTCTTTGGAAGGAACTGTTTTGGAAGGAGAAGGTCATACAGGGTTTGATAAAACCTTTAATATGGAAATCAAATACTTTGCAGACAAAGCTTCCTTTAAGCAAAAAATAAAATTATCAGAACTTAAAAATATAAAAATAAAAAGTTTTATAGAATTTATGGTTTGTGATGATACTAGGTGTCTTCCTCCAGAAGAAGTAGACCTTGAGTTTGATATAGACATTACTCAAAAGATAGTAGCGGAGACTGTAGTCGAGCAAGGTGATGAAGAGAATGAAGAAAAAGAAGAAAGGAGAGGTCTTTTTGCTATATTTTTTATAGCTTTCTTGTCAGGTTTTGCAGCTTTACTTACTCCTTGTGTGTTTCCTATGATACCAATGACTGTTAGTTTTTTTACTAAACAAAGTAAAACTAAATCGGCTGGTATCAGAAATGCTCTGATATTTGGTGGAGCTATAATAGGTATATATGTGTTTTTGGGGCTTTTGGTAACTTGGATTTTCGGAGCTTCGGCACTTAATGCTTTGTCTACTAATGTTACTTTCAATATTATATTCTTTTTGATATTGGTAATATTCGCAGCATCATTTTTGGGAGCATTCGAAATAATGTTACCACAAAAATGGTCAGACAAAGTAGATAGTCAAGCAGACAGAGGAGGTATGATAGGTATTTTCTTTATGGCATTGGCTTTGGCAATAGTTTCATTCTCTTGTACTGGGCCTATAGTTGGTTCGTTATTGGTAGAAGCAGCTTCTAAAGGAGGAATAGCCCCTGTAGTAGGAATGTTAGGTTTTTCTAGTGCTTTGGCTATTCCTTTTGTATTGTTTGCCGCATTCCCTGGTTGGTTAAATTCATTACCTAAATCGGGTGGTTGGTTAAATACTGTCAAGGTAGTATTAGGGTTCTTAGAATTGGCTTTAGCTTTCAAATTCTTGTCTAATGCTGATTTGGTTGTTCAATCTCATTTGCTAGAAAGAGAAGTTTTCTTGGCTATTTGGATAGCAATATTCGGAGCATTGACTATGTATTTGTTTGGTAAAATAACTCTTCCTCACGATTCTCCTATGCAGAAAATATCGGTAGGTAGGTTGATGTTAGGGTTGTTGACACTTACTTTTACTATATATATGATACCGGGTTTATGGGGGGCTCCTTTGAAACTTATAAGTGCATTTCCACCTCCTGCTAACTATAGCGAGTCTCCTTATGGGGTTGGTTATACTAAGGATGTTTCGGGGTTTTCGACTCAAAACCATGAAGAATTACCAGAAGGGGCTCATTTGCTAGCTCCTCACGATATAATGTATTTTGAAGACTACAAAACTGGTGTTGCTTATGCTAAAAAAGTAGGTAAGCCTATTATGATAGATTTTACGGGACGTGCTTGTGTGAATTGTCGTAAAATGGAAGAAAATGTATGGGTAGATTCTGGAATTATGAATATACTTAAAAACAAAGTGGTATTGATATCTCTTTATGTAGATGATAAAAGAAAATTACCTGAAAGCGAGCAATATATTTCGGAATTAACAGGTAAAAAGATAAAATATATAGGTAATAAATGGAGTGAGTTTCAGACAGTGAAGTACAAAACGAACACTCAGCCATACTATGTATTACTTGACAGTGATGAGAATGAGCTAAATAAGCCAGTTTCTTATACTCCCGATATAGAAGAGTATTATAATTGGATGAAAGATGGCTTAAAAAAACAATAGTATTTATAAAATTAATAAAAAACTACTTATCAAAACAATAAGTAGTTTTTTTATGCTCTATATTTATATGTAAATGTTTGTTGTTGTTGTGCTTTTAGGCTAATTTAAAATAAGTATTATTTTTTTTTCTCGAAAAAAAATGTAGATTTGCGTATATAATTTTAAAACAAGACCACAATGTCTATTCACGACTCAGAAGTAAAAATAGTACTAGCAATTGTAATAGTTATACTTTTAGCTATATCAATAGTAAGATATGTACCATTGAAGTTTAAAGGTTTGATTTCTTTAGCTCTTTTGGCTTGTTCTGCTTTTATAACATATAAAATATATGACGGAATAATGGCGCCAATCAATTTCGATAAAGAGAAAGAAGTAAGATATGCCAAAGTAATAACACAGTTGAAAATGATAAGAGATGCTGAATTGGCTCATTATAAGATAACTGGTTCTTACGAAAGAAACCAAGATAAATTAATCAAATTCTTAGATACAGCTCAGTTTGCATTGGTTCAAACTACTAATATAGAAAAAACTATAGATATAGGAGCAGGTCTAACTAAAGAAGTAACCGTAAAACAGATAGATACTATAGGGTATGAGTCTGTTTTAGAAAGGGTTTTCAAAGAAAGAGACTATAAGGGTATGTTTAATGTGCCTGATACAGACGCTAAATTTGAATTAGCTACTGGTACTGTCGAGAAAATAAAAGGCTTGTACACATCTGTTTTTGAAGTAAAGGTTGATAAAGCGATTGTTCTTAATGGAATGAACGCATCTTTGGTTAAAATAGAGAAAGAAGCATTTTTTGCAGAACAAGTAAGAGGGCCTTATCTTAAAGTAGGTTCTTTGGAAGAAATAAGCACTAATGGTAACTGGCCACCAATGTATGATACAAATAAAAGAACAAGTAAAAATAAAAAATAATAGTTTATCTGATATAACACTAAAAAAGAATAATCTATCCATACAATTAAGTATGGATGGATTTTCTTTTTGTATAAAAGATAGTTCAGATAATTCTGTATTGTTTTTGCAAGAATATAGTTTTGAAGACTATACTAAAACCCCTGGGAATATGCTAGAGGCTGTAGAAATAGTCTTTGATATGAGCCCTGAGTTACAATATGGTTTCGAGAGTTTGAATGTTACTCATTATAATAATTTGACGAGTATTGTTCCCAATACTTTCTTTGATTTTGAAAAGTTAGGGGCTTATCTTGATAAAAACATTAAATTATTAAAGAATGATTATATAACTCACGACGATTTAGAACAAATACCAGCAAAAACGGTTTATATACCTTTTGTTAATATCAATAATTTTTTGTTCGAACGCTTTGGTGATTTCGAGTATAAGCATACCTCTTCTGTTTTGGTCGATAGTTTACTTAAACATAGTAAAACTAGCCAATCAGAACCTGTTTTATATATAAATGTATGTAAAAGTTCTTTTGAGATAGTTTATATAAAAGATAATAACTTACAGTTTTTTAATACCTTTATATATAATTCTAAAGAAGACTTTATGTATTATATACTTTTTGTGGGTAAGCAATTGTCTTTAGATTTTTCAGAAGTAAAGGTTTTACTTTTGGGGCTTATAGAGAGGCATTCGAGTATCTATAAAATATCAGAGAGATATATAAAAAACATGTCATTTTTAGAGTCTTCAGAATCTATGTTTGAAACCAAGGCAGGGCGTAAATTGTCTAAACATTCGTTTTATACCTTATTAAACCAATAATTATATGAGAATAGTATCAGGAAAACATAGAAGTAGAAGAATAACAGCACCCCAGAGCTTGCCAGTACGCCCAACTACCGATATGGCAAAAGAAGGTGTTTTTAATGTATTGAGTAATGCTTATTATATTGAAGATATAAAGGTGTTAGACTTGTTTTCAGGGACAGGTAATATAAGTTATGAGTTTGGGTCTAGAGGTTGCGAAAACATAACAGCAGTAGACCAGCACAAGGGCTGTGTGAATTTTATAGATAAAACGGCTAAAGAATTGGATTTGAATATAAACACTTATAATATGAGTGTTTCCAAATATATAGAGAGATGTAAAACTAGTTTCGACGTGGTTTTTGCAGACCCTCCGTATAGTTTTACTACAGAAGAATTGACAGATATAGTATCTGGTATTTTTACGAATAATATATTGTCAGAAGAAGGAGTTCTTATAGTTGAGCATACCAAAGACTTAGATTTGTCTGAAAACGAGTTTTTTGTAAAAGTTAAAAGATACGGAGGCTGTATGTTCAGTTTTTTCGAAAATAAAAACAAAAATTAAAAAAAAGAATATGAAATTTTTAAGGAATTTATCAGCATCAATACTAGGTTTTTTTATAGCATCGTTTATATGTCTTATAATGTTTATAGGTGTTGCAAGTGCTATATCGTCAGAAGGAGACACTATTGTAGTTCCTAATAATGCTGTTTTAGATCTTTATTTTGACGGAGAAGTCAAAGACTATTCACCCAAAAAAGACGACTTGTTTTCGTTGCTTTCGGGTAATAATAAGGTGTTAGGTATGGATCAGATTCTGACAGCTATAAGCAATGCTAAGGATGATAGCAGGATAAAGGGTATAAGTATTACAGGCTCTGTTAATGCAGGTATTTCTCAGCTTAAAAACATAAGAGATGCCCTGAAGGACTTTAAAACTAGTGGGAAGTTCATATATAGTTATAGTAGTTATTATACTCAGAAGAACTATTATTTGAGTTCTGTTGCTGATACTGTATCGTTGCATTCTTTTGGACAGGTAGACTTGAAAGGGCTTTCGGCGGAGTTTTTATACTGGAAAGATTTTGAAGATAAATATGGTGTTAAAATGGAAATAATACGCCACGGAAAATACAAGAGTGCTGTAGAGCCTTATCTGAGAAATAAAATAAGTAAAGAAAATGAATTTCAGACAAGGGAATTATTAAATTCTTTATGGGTTAATATGACCAAGGATATATCAGAATCGAGAGGGATAAGCAAAGTTGAAATAGACGATATAGCTAATAATTCTTTAGGAAGAAATGCTAATCTTAGTTTAGAAAACAAGCTTGTCGATGATATAATACATTTAGATGAATACGAGAAAAGGTTAGATATAGCAACTAAAGGTACTGCCAAAAAAATAAGTTTGGCAGACTATATAGGTTCAGGCAAAGGGCGTAAATACAAGAAGGCCAAAGGTGTTGTAGCAGTCTTGTATGCTCAAGGAAAGATAACTAATGGTTATGGCGATGAAAACACTATAGGGAGTGAGATGATAATAAAGGCTCTTCGTAAGATAGTTAAAAACAAATCGGTAAGTGCTATCGTTTTACGTATTAACTCTCCTGGAGGTAGCGCTATGGCATCGGAACTTATATGGAGAGAGTTAGAAATAACTAAACAGTCATTGCCTATAGTAGCTTCTATAGGTAACTTAGGAGCTTCAGGAGGCTATTATATAGCTTGTAATGCTGAACGTATAGTGGCAGAACCTATGTCTATAACTGGTTCTATAGGTGTTTTTGGGGCTATTCCTAACTTTAGTGGTTTGACTAAAAAAATAGGGATTAATTATCAGAGAGTATCTACTAATACTAGTCCGTACTACAGCCCTTTCGAAGAGGCTAATAGTAAGTTTAAGGATGTTACTAAGCAAGGAGTAGAGTTTATATATAAGCAGTTTGTCAATAGAGTTTCTTTGGGTAGAGGTATGAGTGAAAAAATGGTTGATGAAATAGCTCAAGGTAGAGTGTGGACAGGAGAGCAGGCCAAAGAAAATGGTTTGATTGATGAGTTAGGTTCTCTTAGTTTGGCTATAGAAATAGCAGCTAAATTGGGAGGGGTAGAAGATGATTATAAAATAAAAAACTACCCGAAATATCCTACAAAAGACTTTGAAGATATACTAGAAGGTATACCTATGATGAGTACTAAAGAAGAGTTTATAATAGAGGAAATAGGTGTTGAAAATTATAATATAATAAAACAAATAAAAAGTATAAATAGCATGAAAGGCATACAAGCTAGGTTGCCTTATAGTGTAAGGGTTAATTAAATCACAAAGCTATGGATATACCAAATTGAGCACCTAGCTTATTGGAACTATATATGTTTTTGAGGGATAGTAAATTTTTGACAGCCAAATGAAATTGGAATATTTTATAACCGATAATAGTTCCAGCACTTACATCGTATGTACTAAAAGAGTCTATGGTGTAAGAAATTTTCAATTTCATATGTTTGTCGTATTGGTGTATATAGTAACCTGTTAATGCGCTTTTTATATTGCTTACGTATATACGGCTGTACAGATGAACTCCAAAAGTATGCTTATAGTAAAATTTGCTACCATAGCAGTCTCTTGGATAGTAGTCTTGTTCGTCATGCCCTTTCTGATAATATGCGTTTAGTTTGGTAGGTTTCCATACTAGATATTTTACATTGTGATTTTCTTTAGGTTTCATATTTAATATTTCACTAAAATCAAGATTGTCCCCGGTTTTACTAGGTAGTATAACCCCTCTTACAACTGTATCAGCAGCGTAAATAGTCTCTAGAGTTTCTTTGGTGGTATATACAAAACCTATGTCTTGTAGACTTATACCATATTTGATTCTTCTGTCTCTTTTGGTAAATCCTAGGTCTAATCCTGCTCCCAAATTTCCTGAATACAAGATGTTTTTCAATAAGTCAGAGGATTCGTCGAGCCCAGAAGCTTTAAGATTTATATAAATATCGTTAAAATACACCTCGTAAGGCGAGTTGTTAGTATTAGCTACAAAAAACTCACCTTTGTTACCGCTACTATACATACTAACGCCTTCCATATATAGTTTAGCTCTTATTCCTATATTGTATTTATTGTCAATGTTTCTAGATATTCCAATATGAAACACATTGGTTATAGTTGCTTTAAGATAAAAGTCAGCAAAGCTATAAGTTTTATTGTTTTGTTCGTAATTACCATTTATAGCCAGTTTTATTAAATCTATAGGTACAGAAGAGTATATATCTAATTCATTGTAAATTCCCATACTAATATAGTTATTAGAGTTTATTCTAAATCCAAAGTTTAGAATTTCTATATTAGTGTTTATAGCTATAAAACCATCTTTTTTTGTTTTTTTAAGTAGGTCTGTAATTCGAGTATCTATATCTACATTGTCATCTGTAGTAAATAGGTCATATATAGATAAACTAGTGTTCCCGTAGTTTAAAGATACATCACCTATAGCAGGTATATTAGCATGCCATTTATTCTCCATGTATTCTGAAGGATTTATCATAAGAGAAGTGGGTGTGTTATCTAGTCCTATCCAAAATGGATTACTCTGGCTATAGGTACAATAATACAACGAGAAAAATATTAGGAAGATGTATTTATTCATTGGTTATTAAATTTGTAGATGTAAACCATTGTTATTTTGATAGAGATATTTAAATTTTCGGCCAGGATAGCGTTAGAATTATAGTCTGTTAGTGAGATGGTTATTATTTGTCTGTTTATGTCTTTGTATTCAGGGTTTTGTATATAGTCGGCTTTATTTTCGAATTCACCTGTGTCTTCTTTATTGGTAAAAAATTTTGTAGAAGAGTATATAAATTCTTCATCTATATAGCTGTCTATAAGTATATGAATATTGAAATTGGACGTATTGTTAATTGATATTATCGATTTTGTGCTTATTAAATTATATTTACCACCAATTTCTATAGGGGGTAAAGTTTCTAATTCATGCTCTTCAATATAGTCTACCTTATAGTATTGAAGTTCCTTAAGTCTATCTCTGTCTAAAGTGTAGTATATTAAAGGTAGTTCTATTGATGGAGCTAGAGTCAGATTTTTGGTCTGATTTAAGTCTATTTCTTTGGCACAAGAGATGAACGAAATAATAATTATAAATAAATATTCTTTTTTTAGCATAAACAAATATAATCAATAAAAAGAAGAATAAACTGGTAGTTAGGCGGTTATGTTTGAAATTACATTAGGTTTTTCGATTTTTGATTTATTTATTGCATTAATAAATTCTATTTTTAACTTTGCATAAAAAAACTACAATTTGGCACTTATAATAAATATAGAAACTACAACCAAAAACTGTTCTGTTAGCTTAGCTAAAAACGGAACAATACTGTCTCTAAAAGAAATTAATGAAGGAGGTTACTCACATGCCGAAAAGCTACACGCATTGATAGAACAAGTGTGTAAGGAACAATCGGTGAAACTAAGCGAACTACAGGCTATTGCTGTGAGTAAAGGCCCTGGGTCGTATACAGGCTTGCGTATAGGTGTTTCGGCAGCCAAAGGCCTGTGTTTTGGGCTTAATATACCTCTTGTATCGACAGATACTTTAGAGTGTTTGGCTATGAGTAGCAATAAGAAAAGTGGCTTTATAATACCTATGTTAGATGCTAGGAGAATGGAAGTTTACTCTGCCGTATATGACAGTGACTACAATATAGTCGAAGAGATAAAAGCCAATATAGTAGATGAAAATTCTTTTTCGGAATATATAAATAAAGATAAAGTTTGCTTTTTGGGTGACGGAGCCGAAAAATGTAAAGATGTATTAAAACACGATAATATAGAGTTCTTAGATGACTTTTTTCCTAGTTCTGAGCAGATGGCAGGCTTGTCGTTTGCTAAGTTTGAAAAAAATGATTTTGAAGATGTTGCTTATTTCGAGCCCTTTTATCTTAAAAACTTTGTACCTACAGCTGCAAAAAAGAAAAAATAATGATAGAAATATCTCCTTTATTATTAAATAAACTAAAAGACAGAGAAGATAATAATTCTCTGAGAAAACTAGTTGTAAATAATAATTATCTTGATTTTTGGTCCAATGACTATTTGGGTTTTGCCAAAAATAAAGATATTTATAATAATACAAAGTCTGTTTTAGATAATATAGATAATAATATAAACGGATCGACAGGTTCTAGGTTATTATCGGGTAACAGTAGTTTGTACGACCAAACCGAAAGCTTGTTAAGCGAATATCACAACAGTGAGTCTGCTTTGTTGTTTCAGTCTGGTTATGCTGCTAATATGGGCTTTTTTGGAACTATACCTCAAAAGGGAGATTTTATTATTTACGATTCTTTAGTGCATACTTCCATAAGAGAAGGTATTAGGCTTAGTTATGCCAAGTCTTTTGGTTTTAAACATAATGACACTAATGATTTGCTTAGGAAAATAAGTAAATCATCAGGTAATGTGTATATAGTTATAGAAAGTATTTATTCTATGGATGGAGATATTGCTCCTCTGAAAGAAATAACCGAAATTGCCCAAAAAAACAATGCTTTTCTTATTGTAGATGAAGCTCATTCGGGAGGTGTTTACGGAGATAAAGGCGAAGGTTTGGTTAAGAGTATGAACTTAGAAAATAAAATATTTGCCAGAATACATACTTTTGGTAAAGCAATAGGCTGTCATGGTGCTGTTGTTTTGGGGTCGGAAAAACTAAAGCAATATCTTATTAATTTCTGTAAGCCTTTTATATATACCACAGCTATGTCGGCTCATAGTTTGGCTAATATTTCATCAGCTTATAACGAGCTAAAAACAACCAAAGAGATAATAAAATTAACCGATAATATATCTTTTTTCAGAAGCCAAATAAAACTATTGAACTTAGAGGGTGATTTTATAAGTAGCGAGAGTCCTATACAATGTCTTAAGTGTAACGATATAAACTTAACCAAAAACATAACTAATTCTCTGAAATTGAAAGGTTATTTGGTGTCGGCTATATTGTCACCTACTGTTAGTAAAGGGGCTGAAAGGATAAGGATATGCCTACATAGTTATAATACTACGGAGGAAATTAAATTTTTATTAGAAAACATAAAAAACGAATTAAACCAAAATGTCTAAAACTATATTTGTAACAGGAATAAGTACTGAAGTGGGTAAAACGGTTGTTTCAGCAATAATAACACAAGCCTTAAAAGCAGATTATTGGAAGCCAATTCAGGCAGGGGAATTGGACTATTGCGATAGTGCCAAAGTAGAAAACTTGATAGATAACGATAGAACTATATTTTATAAAAACTCATTTGCATTGAAAACTCCTATGAGTCCTCATGCTGCTGCTGAGATAGAAAACATAGAAATATCGGTAGATAAAATAAAAAGACCTATTAGCCAAAACACTCTAGTTATAGAAGGTTCTGGAGGCTTGTTGGTGCCTATTAATAGTAGCGAAACCATGATAGATTTAATATTGCCTAGCGATAAAGTAATAGTAGTTTCTAAGAATTATCTGGGTAGTATTAACCATACTTTGATGACTGTAGAGGTTCTGAAAAGTAGAGGGCTCAATATTTTAGGCTTAGTGTTTAACGGTGAACCTAACAAAAGTACCGAGGATATTATATGTAAGATGACTAGTCTTCCAATAATAGCTAATATAGAGCAAGAGGATGAAATTAATAAAGATATGATTAATAAATACTCTGATATAATAAGGGGAAACATAATATAATTATGAAAAAAGAATTGAACGATATAGAGTTGAGAGATAAAAAACATTTGTGGCATCCTTTAATTCAGCACAAGTTAAAACCTAATAGTTTGGCTATAGAAAGAGCTGAAAACTGTATATTATACGACTTTGAAGGTAAGCAATATATAGACGGAATAGCGTCTTGGTACACTTGTATGTATGGGCATTGCAACCCTTATATCATAAAAAAGGTGCAAGAGCAAATGACTAAACTAGACCAAATAGTCTTTAGCGGATTTACTCACAGGCCAGCCGTAGAACTGTCTGAGGCGTTAATAGAAATATTGCCAAAAGGACAGAATAGGATATTTTTCTCGGATAATGGTTCTACTTCTGTAGACATAGCCATAAAGATGAGTTTGCAATATTTCCACAACAAAGGAGTGAATAAAAACAAGGTAATATGTTTTGAAGATGCTTTTCATGGAGATACTTTTGGGGCTATGTCAGTATCGGGTTTGTCGGTTTATAATGGTGCTTTTGAGCAGTATTTGTTAACCGTAGAGCGAATAGATGTACCTACCGAAAAGAATAAAGAACAGGTATTAAGTAAGTTTGTTGAGTTGATAAAAAAAGAAGATATCTGTAGTTTTATTTATGAACCTTTGGTACAAGGTGCTGCTGCTATGAAAATGCACAAAGCAAGCCTTTTGGACGAGCTTCTGAAAATAGCCAAAGAACACGGGGTTATATGTATAGCCGATGAAGTAATGACTGGTTTTGGTAAAACAGGAACTAATTTTGCTTCGGACCATATAGAGACTAAGCCCGATATTATATGCCTGTCCAAATCGCTTACTGCAGGGCTTGTTCCTATGGCTATCACTAGTTGTAGCGAGGAGATATACTTAGCTTTTTATGACGATCAGATAAAAAAAGGATTTTTTCATGGGCATACTTATTCGGCAAACCCTATAGCTTGTACGGCAGCTTTGTCGGCTATAGAGTTGCTTAAAACCAAAGAAATACAAGATAATATAAAGTTTATTAATAAGAGTCATAATCTGTTTTTAGAAAAACTGAAAGGAAACAATAAAGTAAAAAACCTAAGGTGTATAGGTGTTATAATGGCTTTTGAGTTAAATATGGAAATGGATAGGTATGGTAATATAAGAGATAGATTGTTCAATTTCTTTATGGATAGAGGTGTTTTTATAAGACCTTTGGGTAATACTTTGTATTTACTTCCTCCTTTTACTATATCCGAAAAACAGCTGGCTAAACTATATGATACTTTAACTTTATGTATCCAAGAGTTTGTCTAAAGTTTAATTTTGTTAAATAAAATTTAAGAATAAATGATATAATAGCGTGCCTTCTACCTCTATGTAAATCAGTATGTTAAGCTTTGGTTAAAAGCTTTGTATTAGAGTAACGAATGCTTTTATTTGTAGTCTATATAGTACAAATCAAAAAAATAAAATATCATGAAAAAATTAGTTTTAACATTAGTAATAGTTTTAAGTTTTAGCATCACTAACACGTTTGCCAAAGGAGTAGACCCTGTAGATGTAGCAAAGCTAAAAATAAGTAAAGTAGTAAAAGAAGTACTGACAGGGCACAAGTTTGAGCTAAGCAAAGATGTGTTAGCCAGAATAACCTTTACGCTCAATGAGAGAGGCGAAATAGTAGTATTGAAAGTGAATTGTGGAGAAAATACAGAGTTAGAAAGTTATATAAGTAATGCTCTTAATTTCAAAAGCACAAAAATAGATAATACTATTTATAAATATAAACTTTATACGATACCAGTATTGTTTAAGTTATAATATTTGTTTAAGATAAATAAAAAAACCATCTAGATATAAAATTATTTAGATGGTTTTTGTTTTTTACAAAGTGTTTATATTATTAAGATCTTCAAAAGCTTCTATCAATCGGTTTTTGAATGTCATTTCTCCTTCTCTAAGCCACTTTCTAGGGTCGTAATATTTTTTGTTAGGTAAGTCGTTTCCATCAGGGTTACCTATCTGAGTTTTTAGGTAATCTGCGTTTTTACCCATATAGTCTCTTATTCCCGTAGTGAAACCGTACTGTAAGTCGGTGTCTATATTCATTTTTATAACCCCATAAGAGATTCCTTCTTTTATTTCTTCAGATGTAGAGCCAGAACCACCGTGAAACACAAAGTCGACAGGGTTTTTGTCTGTTTTATATTTTTCTTCTATATATTTCTGAGAATTGTCAAGTATTTTGGGGGTAAGCTTTACATTACCTGGCTTGTACACACCATGAACGTTACCAAAAGAAGCTGCGATAGTAAATCGGTTACTTATTTTAGAAAGTTCTTCGTAAGCATAAGCTACTTCTTCGGGTTGAGTGTATAGTTTAGATACGTCTATATCACTATTGTCAACACCATCTTCTTCTCCTCCTGTTATTCCTAGTTCTATTTCTAAAGTCATACCCATCTTATCCATTCTCTTTAGGTATTGCTTACATATTTCTATGTTTTCTTCTATAGGCTCTTCTGATAGGTCTATCATATGCGAGCTGTATAGAGGGATTCCATTTTCTTTATAGAATTTCTCTCCAGCATCTAATAGTCCATCTATCCAGGGAAGCAATTTTTTGGCACAATGGTCTGTGTGCAGTATCACTGTAGCTCCGTATTCTTTGGCTAATAAATGGACGTGTTTTGCTCCTGCTATAGCTCCTAATACAGCTGCTTTTTGGTTAGTATTGTCGAGTGATTTACCTGCGTTAAATACGGCTCCACCGTTAGAGAATTGTATTATAACAGGAGAGTTAAGCTCTGCAGCTGTTTCTAAAACCGAATTAACAGTATTGTTACCTATGACATTTACCGCTGGTAGTGCGAATTTTTTAGCTTTTGCTAGTTTAAATATTAGCTGTACTTGGTCGCCTGTAGCCACGCCTGGTTCTATACTGTAATCCATATTTGTTGTTTATAGTGATTATTGTTTAAGCAAAAATACTAATTTACTTTATTTAAAGTTTATCATACTAAGTAAATTTTAAATAAAATATGAAAGAGTATTGTTGATAATGAAATTCAATAATATATTTTATGATTTTATAACTTAATATAAAACAGTTGAAAACAAACTAACTTATTGTTGATGAGTTTTTTAGTTTAGTTTAGAAATATAACTATTGATTATCTCTCCGTTTTTATCGGTTACGAAAATTAATAGTTTTAAGTTTTCATAGATATAACCTTTATTTTGAGTAGAAAGTGGAAATTCACTAGTGAAGTTTCCTGAGCTAGTAGGACTGTCGTATATTATTTTTTCTCCTTCGATTGGCGATATTATATCTCTTAATACGTTGTTGTGGGTGTAGTCTATAAGGTTAGCTGCTGGAGATCCGAAAAATTCGGTGTAGTTGACTTGAGTCTCTATTATATTGTCTTCTAACAGGTATGCATTGAGATAAGAACCTAATGCAGGCTTTGTGTATTCCACATATATAGAAGCTTTTTGACTTGAAACATCCCCTTTGAAGCTATTACTTATCATATAATGACTCTTTTGTCCTTTTAGACTAAATACTTCATTCAGATTAGAATGTTCAGGGTTAGTCCATGTGAAATTTCTATTGACGTAACTTAATGGTTCGTATTCTTTGTTAAGATGTTTTTTCAAATCTATAATCTTTGTTATGTCCGAAAACTTATCGGAATAGATATTAACTATATTTACTTCCATAGAATTTTCTTTTAGTAAGTCTATGGCATAAAACAAACGAGGGCAAGACCCACAGTCGGTACTTACAAAGTTTTCAATGAAATTTTTCTTATCGTAGCTAGCAGCTTCAAATACATAAATAGTATCTTCAGTACTATAAGTGTTTTTATATTTGCATTTTATTATATATTCTCCTATTTCTTTAGGGGTGAATATATTTACATTAATGAGAGGTGAAGCTTCTCCTGATATCGTGAATTCTGCATTACTGCTTATGTCTGTTCCTGTTTCGTCTAAAGCTATAATTTTTAATCCTTCACCTAAGTCCATATACGATTCTTTTATATTTAAACTTACTTCAATAGGAATGTTTATTTTTTCTGTACAGGAAAAAAGTAGTATTATCAAAGATATATATATAGTTTTTATTAGATTTTGCATTTTCATATTTTATTGTAAATATAGTGAATAATACACTGTAAAACAAGTATTTGTATTTACAGGTACTCTGCTTGTATAATATTGAGTAATAATGTTGTTTAGAATGGTTCTTATTAATATATTTGCAAACGGAAAGATAAATTAAACAAATATAAAATAACACAAAATGATCAAAAAAATCACATTAGCAATGCTATTATTAGTAGCAGTAGTATCGTGTAAGGAAGATGACGATATAGTAGAGGTGCCAGTAGCTCCTAACGAGTATGCTTTCGAAAGAGATGATAAGCAAACCGTCAGTTACGATGGGCAACTTACCCGTATCGATATGCATTCGCAACTTAAAAGCTATCTTAGTTCAGCTTCTGGAAACGAACTAGAAATAGGTAAATTGAATAGTATGTTTAACCATACTGAAGATAGAAACGATTTTACTGATGGATCTGTTTTTGATGCAGATTATTTGAACTCTTCGAATAAAAATATAGTAGGTGCTACAGCTTCTTCTGTTGATTACAGTGATGCAGTTAAGATATCGTATGACAATATGTTTAGTCAAGTAGAATTAAATAGTAACCCATCTAATGAAGCTTCTAACGGAGTAGCTGGTTATATGGATAGAGCCGAAGATGATTCTAAAAGAATTTTGGTTGATGCTTACGGTTTCGAATATGTACAAGTTTTATCTAAAAGTATTATGGGATCTATGCAAATGGATCAGATGATTAATAAATATTTGACTAAAGAAAAACTTGACGGTGCCGATAATACTGAAAATAAAGAAGAGAAAGCCTATACTGCTATGGAGCACTATTGGGATGAAGCTTTTGGTTACGCTAGTTTGTCTCCGATGGCTTTGGGTTATACTTCTAAAAACGATATGTCTGCTGACGAAAAAGCTATATATGGGCGTTTCTGGGGTGAGTATATATTTTCGGTTGATGGTTCAGAAGCAGGTAAAGGTATCAAAAATGCTATAATGAACGCTTTCTTAACAGGAAGACAAGCTATAGTTAACAAGAACTATACTTTGAGAGACGCACAAGCTAAGATAATAATGAAAAGCATGTCTAAAGTATGTGCTATAAAAGCAGTGAATTACCTTAATAAAGGTAAAACTAATGTTTTGGCAGCAGCCTCAACAGACAAAGCAAGTGCTTTTCATGCTATATCGGAAGCTTATGGGTTTATATATGCATTGCAATTTTCTAATGACTCAGAAGGTGCTCCTTATTTCTCTAAAGACGAAGTTGATGCGATGATAGTGAAACTAGTAAATCAAGATAACGGAGGTTTGTACGATGTAAGTATAGAGACTATTTTGTCTGATTTGGCTACTAAAATATCTGCCAAATTTGGTTTTGATCCTACTAAAGTATAATAATTAAAAAGTCTGATATTAAATTTAATATCAGACTTTTTTATAATAATAATAATAAGATGAGAAATATAATTTTAGGGCTTATAGCTGTATTTGTTTTATCTAATTGCAAAGGCGATACATCGAATGATAAAGCTAGTATTGTAGAATATAATGAGTATTTGGAGTATACTATAAATGAACTTTTGATAGAAAACTACAGTGTTTTTATAGAGTCTTTGGTAGAGTTAAAAGACTCTTCTATCGCTTTCGAAAATGGAGGGCATTCTCTGGAAGAGCTAAAACAAAAGTATCTTAATAGTTATAAGAATTGGCAAAAATTGTGTCTTTACGAAGGTGGAAGTGGTAGTCGTTTCGGTCCTTCTTTAGATAATTATATGCAGAAATACGCCAATACATACCCTTGTAATGTCGAAAAAATAGAAGAAGCTATATTATCAGATGATTACGAGTTAGATGTGAAATATACTATACAAGGTTTTCCTGCTATAGACTATTTGCTTTTTAATGGCACAAGTTCTGAGGTAGAAAATGATTTCTCTGTAGAGAATAAAAGGCACCTTTTCTTGCAAGCTATAATTGATAAAATGATAGTTCAAGTTTCTGAGAATGCGACTTCTTGGGAAAACACAAAAAAGGATTTTATAGCAAACTCTCAATCGGGAACTAATGGATCTTTTTCTAAAATTTTGAACGGTATTACAGAATATTATGAACAGCAAATAAGAAAGGCTAAACTAGCTTATCCGTTGGGAGTGTTTACTCAGGGAACGGTTTACCCTGCCGATATAGAAACGTTGTATAGTGAGAATTCTATAGAAATGTTGTCTATTGCTCATAAAGGATTTGTCGATTTTTATTTAGGAAAAAACAAAGATGGTGTTTCTTCGGACAAATCACTTAAAGGATTACTTATTAAGACAGAAGTAAAAGCTTTCGATTCTGATGATTTGTTGGCTGATGTTTTTGAAGAAAAACTCAATATTTGCCAAGAGAAAATAGATAATATACAAGGAGACTATTTTACTTTGATGGAAAATAAAGACTCTAGTTTAGAAGAGGTTTATGCCGCTTTTCAGGATATTATCATATTGTTAAAACTTGAAGTTTTTACAGCCTTAGATGATGAACTTTCATATTCTGATTCTGACGGAGATTAATATTAAAATATGGACTTTGAAAATATTTACAAGATAATAGAAGAAAGCTTAAACCTATCGTTTGGATATATACTAAACCCAAATAAGCGGGTTTATTTAGGTTATATCTTCACCTCTTTATTGTTAGCGTTATACGTTTATAAAACCAATAAAGTTCATAAAACATTTTTCAAATACATATACAATAAGCAGGTTTGGTTTTCCAAATCTGCTTTTATTGATTATAGTTTTGTGGTTTTTAATGGTTTTGTTAAAGTTATTTTTATAGGCCCATACCTCATATTAGGGCTTTACGGGGCTTATTATCTCACTGATTATCTTACGGTAACTTTCGGAGAATTTAACTCTGAATTACCTAAAGTGTACTGGCTTGTGTTTTACACTCTATCCGTAGTAGTGGTTCAAGATTTTTTCTCTTTTCTGGTGCATTATCTGATGCATAAAATTCCCTTTATGTGGGAATTTCATAAAACTCATCATAGTGCCACTAGTCTCAATATAGTTACTCAATACAGGCTTCACCCCGTAGAACTGATTATTAATAATTCTAAAAGCCTGATGGTTTTCGCTTTAGTTTCGGGTTTGTTTGTGTATTTGTCGGGTGGTAGTCTCGATAAGATTTCGGTAATAGGAGTTAATGTTTTACATCTCGTATTTCTTGTTTTTGGATCAAACCTAAGGCATAGTCAAGTTCCGCTAAAGTACAATAATAAAGTAGAATTATTATTTATAAGTCCTTTTCAACATCAGATACATCATAGTGACAATCCTGAGCATTTCGATAAAAATATGGGTAGTAAATTAGCTATTTGGGACTGGATGTTCGGAACTCTTTTGCGTTCGGGAAATAGAGGTAAATTAACTTACGGTTTGGGCGAAGAACAAAAAAAATATAATAGTTTTGTAGGAAATTTAATTCAGCCTTTTTTGTGGCTTGTTTTGAAAATATTTAAAAAATAAAAGAAGATGAAGATAAGCAAGTTTGTATTTGGAATGCTAATGACTGTTAGTTGTTTTGTTTTTTCCCAAAATAAAATACAAGGTAAAGTAATAGATTCTGACACTGGAGAGTCTATAGCTAGTGTAGAGGTTTATTTGACTCAATCGGTTGATTTATGGCAAAATGAAGACGGAGATTATATAGTTTCAAATCTTAAAAAAGGTTTTTACGAAATAGTTTTTTACTCTCAAGGTTATGCTTTAGATAGAAAAAAAATAGAAATTACAAATAAGAACCTTACCTTGAATATAAGCCTAAAACCTTTAGGAGAAGAGTTAAGTGAAGTTGTTGTAAACTCTAAGAAAAAAGAAACTTTCGGTATGCTCAAGCTAAAAGATGTACAAGGAGTAGCTATATATGCGGGTAAAAAGTCGGAATTAATACTTATGAACAATATGGTTGCTAACTTGGCTACTAACAATCCTAGGCAAATATATGCCAAGGTAGCAGGGCTTAATATATGGGAAAGTGATAGTGCAGGCTTACAATTAGGAATAGGAGGTAGAGGTTTAGATCCTAACAGAAGTTCTAATTTTAACGTAAGGCAAAACGGTTACGATATAAGTGCTGATGCTTTAGGTTACCCTGAAAGTTATTACACTCCTCCTTCAGAAGCATTAGAGCAGATAGAAATAGTAAGAGGAGCTGCCTCGTTACAATACGGAACACAATTTGGAGGTTTGCTTAATTTTAAAATAAAAGAACCTGTACAGAATAAAGAATTCAGTATATATACTAGTCAGTCTATAGGTTCGTTTGGTTTGTTTAATAGTTTTAATAATATAAGCGGAACTATAGATAAGTTTGGTTATCATATTTACTTTAACTACAAAAAAGGTGATGGATATAGACCTAATAGTGATTTTTATCAAACCAATATATATGCAGACTTAAGATATAATATAAATAGCAAGACCAAAATAAGAGCAGATATAACTCTTATGAATTATTTAGCTCACCAATCAGGAGGGCTAAGTGATCAGATGTTCGAGGAAGATGCGACTCAGTCTAACCGAGAACGTAATTGGTTCGAGGTAAACTGGAATTTATTTGCTTTACATTTTGATCATAAATTTACAGAAAACACTAAGCTTAATATCCGTGCTTTTACTCTTGATGCTTCCCGTAAAGCTATAGGATACAGGAATTATAGACCTTCGACTATAGATCCTAACAAAGAACGAGAGTTAATAATAGGTAAATTCGATACTTTCGGAACAGAAGCGAGAGTACTTACAGAGTATGATTTGAATGATAACAAAAACACTCTTCTGTTAGGAGGTAGATATTATAAAGGTAATAACACTAGTGAGCAAGGCTTGGGGAGCGATGGTTTAGGAGCTGATTTTTCGTTTATTGATGTAGATCAGTATATTAGTCAAGATTTCTATGAGCAAGTTAATATTAACAGCTCAAACTATAAATACCCTAATGAAAATATAGCTTTTTTCGTAGAAAATATATTTAATATTAATGATAATATTTCTATAACCCCAGGTTTGAGATATGAGATAATAAAAACGAAAGCTATAGGTAGTTATAGAGTTGTTGCAAGTAATCTGGCAGGAGATATAAGGAGTGATGAAACTATTTATGAAAACGAAAAGCTAAATAGAAATTTTCTATTGATGGGGGTAGGTAGTAGTTATAAACCTACTGATAATACCGAATTGTATTTTAATATATCGCAAAACTACAGGTCTGTAACTTTTAGCGATATAAGAATAGTAAACCCTAATTCGTTGGTAGATCCTGATATAAAAGATGAAAAAGGTTATTCTGCCGATTTGGGTATTAGAGGGAAGTACAAAAAACTAATTAGTTACGATTTTACGTTGTTTTATCTTAATTATCAAGATAGATTAGGAGATATATTGATAGAAGACCCTAGTACTCATATTTTGAAGCGAATGAGGACTAATATAGGTAAGGCTGATATCTACGGTTTAGAGTCTTTAATTCAATATAAGATTATAAATAATAGAAAAATAAGACTTGGGGGTTTCTTTAATACTACATTTATAAATGCCGAGTATACAGAGCAGTATTATGCCAAAACCAGTTCTAAGATAGAAGGGAATAGGGTGGAGTTTGTGCCTAAGATAAACTTTAAAACAGGTTTAGAGTTTGAATATAAAAAACTAGCAAGTACGTTGCAATATTCTTATTTGTCTCAGCAATTTACCGATGCTACTAACTCTTATTCGCAAGGAGGGACGGGAGTAGTAGGTGAGATACCTAGTTATAGTGTAATGGATTTGTCGTTTAGCTACCGTATACATGATTTTAAAATAAATACAGGTATAAATAATTTGTTAGATAATAAATATTTCACACGTAGGGCTACAGGTTATCCTGGTCCAGGAATTATACCTTCCGATTCTAGATCGTTCTACCTATCAGTTGGTTTCAAATATTGATATTATTTGATTTTTTGCTTGTAGAATGAGGTCATATACCCTATATTTGCGTTCGGGGAAAAGATTAAATTATCAATGGATAAAGAAAAGTTAATAGTACTTACATCTGTAAAATACAAAGAAACTAGTTTAATAGTAAAATGCTTCACTATGGGTGGAGGATTGCAGTCTTTTATGTTAAAAGGAATACGTAAAAGTAACAATAAATCTAAATTTAAATTAGCTTATTTTCAGCCCTTTTCTATGCTGGAAATTGTTGTAAATAATAATGTAAAAAGTAATATTAAATTTATAAAAGATATAGTTAAAGTTCATTATTTTAATACTATCCATACAGATATCATAAAACAATCTATGGTGTTTTTTTTGACGGAATTTGTGAATTCATGTCTTATAGAACACCAGTCAAACCAAGAAATGTTTGGGTTTATAGAGAAAATGTTATTAAAACTAGATGAGTTAGATGATGTGTCTGGTTTTCATTTGTCAGTTATGTGGGAGATGACTAAATATATAGGAATATACCCTAGAATAAAAAAAGAAGACAACTATTTTAATATAGAAGAAGGGGGTTCGGAATTTAGGTATTCTAACAAACTACCTGAATTAAATAAAATAGAGTTGATAAGGAGGTTAGATGGCATAAAATTTGATGTTTTTAAGCCGAGGGAGTTTGATTCAATGCAAGGGAGGATTGTTTTAGATATACTGATTAAATACTACAGGTTCCATGTAGAGGGGTTCATAGAACCTAATTCAGTAAGCATCATAAAAGAGATATTTAATTGAATAAAATAAAGATACTATACTTAATTATTTTTCTGTTTAGTAATGTGCAAATAATTTGCGCTTTTGTGAACAGTGATTCTACGTCTTTATTGTACTCTTTTAAATTTCAAAAAGCAATTGATACTACTGAAGTTAAGTCTAAAATTAACAAGGAAGTTAAGGTGGAACAATTGGAAGATGTCTTTCTGTCTTTATCATTATCTAAGTCTTTAAAAAGAAATATACCAGAACAAATAGAGGTGTTAGATTATAAAAAATTAAACGAACGTTTCTCTTTTAACTCTGCAGATATACTAAGTTCTACCCCAGGTATAAAAGTTCAAAAAAGCCAATTTGGAGGAGGTAGCCCTGTTATAAGAGGTATGGAGGCTAATAGAATATTATTGATGGTTGACGGAGTAAGGATGAATAATGCTATTTACCGTAAAGGACATCTTCAGAATTCCATTACTATATCTCCAAGTCAACTGGATAGAGTGGAGGTGGTGTACGGGCCATCTTCGGTTATATACGACTCCGATGCTATGGGGGGAGTGATACACTATTATACTCGTAAAATAAAGGTGAATTCCGCCTTGAATACGTTTAAGCATAAAGTAATAAGCGGGTATAGTAGCGTGAATAACTCTAAAACTATTAGTTTTAATTATGAATATAATTTAAAGAAAATAGGTCTTATGGGTAACTTTAGTTTCAGTAAGTTCGAGGATCTTAAGATGGGTGAAAACAGAAAACACGGTTATTATAATTGGGGTAAGGTATATAAATATTCTGATAATTCATATACTTTTTACAATGATAAGCCTTTAAAGAATTCAAATAATAACTTACAAAAAAACACAGGCTATAGCCAAAAAGATTTTATTCAGAAAATATTTATCCCTATAGGTAGTAAAAGAGATTTGACTCTTAATTTCCAATATTCTTCAGCGTCTAATATCCCTAGGTTTGACAAGTTGTCAGAGACCAAAGGAGATGGTAGTCTTAAGTTTGCATTATGGAATTACGGCCAACAGGATAGGGTATTGGTAAGTGCCAAATGGGAAGTCCAAAAACCTACTAATTGGATAGAGACTTCTAGAACTATATTAGCCTATCAGAATTTAAAAGAATCAAGAGAAAATAGGAAATTCGGAGATGAATCATTAAATATTAATAAAGAAGAAGTAGATGTTTTTAGCTTCAATTCTGATTTCTCTACAAAACTATGGTTCAATACTAAATTAGATTTTGGAGTGCAGCTTATCCACAATGAAGTGTCTTCAGAAGCCAGAAAAGATATATTAAATATAGAAGGAAATAATATAATAGGAGTGCTGTATAGTGAAGAGATAGAAACTAGATACCCTTCTAAAGGTAGTAGTTATAGTTCGGTTTCATCGTATGGGTCTTTGAGATCTAAAATAAACAATAATTCTACTCTTAATATAGGGCTTAGGGCAACGATGATTAACCTGAAATCTAAGTGGAAAGACGATACTTTTAGTTATAAAGAATCAATAGACTTGAATAATAAAGCTTTGACTTTTAGTTTAGGATATACATATATGCCTAAAGAAGATCTTGTCTTAAAAGCAATATTGTCATCGGGTTTTAGAGCTCCTAATATAGATGATATTGGTAAGGTTAGGGAGAAAAACGGAATACTTACAGTTCCTAATTCTAAGCTTAAACCAGAGCATATTTATAATGCGGAATTTAGTATTATAAAAAAATCTAAAGACAGGAAGACTAACTTTGGAGTAAATGCTTATTTTAGTGTTTTAAATAATTATATAGGAAAACACTACTACGATGTGGAAACCAAAACGGTAGTCCCCGATGATTATAAGGGGGAAATGCCTAGCTATATATACGATGGAGAATTAATGACAACTATAGCTAATGTTAATAGAGGAAAGTCTTACACTACTGGTTTTACAGCTTTTTTTGATGTTAATATAATAAATGAAGTATACTTGAAAGGAGATATTACTTATACCGAGGGTTTAGATATAGATTATAGAACTCCTCTGTCTTCTATTCCTCCTATATTCGGGAAGTTAGATTTGGCTTATAAATTAAGATTTTCTGAAAATATATTCTCTGTAAAATACAATGGGTCTAAAACTTTAGAATATTATAATGTTGTAGAAGGGATAGATAATCACAATCAATTACCTATAGTAAATGGAGAGTACCAGAAGCTACCAAGTTGGATTACGTATAATTTTTATTCTAATTTTGAAATAAATAAAGATATAAATCTTAAATTTTCCGTAGAAAATATAGCAGACTTACATTATAAAGAATTCGCATCAGGGATTAGCTCTCCAGGGCTAAACTTATCAGTTTCTATAGGTTTTTCCTTTTAAATTTTCTTTTTTTGACTAATGTATAGTTATGTTAATTCAATACCAAATACATCTCCTGCATTCATATCATTTACGGTGATAGTTCCTATGCGTACACGTACTAGTCTAAGGGTAGGAAATCCGACAGCAGCAGTCATTTTTCGGACTTGCCTGAACTTCCCTTCTCGTAAGGTTATACTTACCCAGCTACTCGGCCCATGGCGTTCGTCTCTTATTTTCTTGGCTCTTTCGGGTAGTTTAGGCGTGTTTTCTAATAGTTCTACTTTGCATTCTTTGGTGCGGTAAATTCCTGTTTCAGTGCTTATATCTACTCCGTTTGTTAGTTTTTGGATCGCTATATCATCTATTAAGCCATCTACTTGTGCATAATATTCTTTCTCTATTTTATTACTTCTTATATATTGGCTTGTTTTACCGTCGGTAGTCAATAGTAGTAAGCCTTCAGAAGCCTCGTCTAGCCTACCTATTGCCATAGTTCCTTCAGGGAAATCGTATAGGCTGCCTAGCATTTTCTTATTAGTTCTTTTGGTTTGTTGACTAGTGAACTGGCTCAAGTATCCGTAAGGTTTAAATAGTTTAAAATCCATCTATTTTTTAGCTTTTCTAACCAATTCTATTTCCAATAGGCTTACTGTAGTCATAAACATTCCGAAGTTTACACTTACTTTGTTTTTATCTATTTTATCAATAGTTCCACTAGTTTTACTGTCTATTAGTCTTACCGTATCTCCTATTTTGTACTTGTAGCTTGCTTTTATTCTAGCTTCAATACTTTCTTTTTCTTTCTTTACAGCTCTTATCTCTACTACTTCTTTTAGTATTTCTTTTTCTATTTTGACTAATTCTTGCTTTTTGACCACAGCTTTTTTGTTGTCTTCTTTTTTCTGTTTTTTGGTCTTGTCAATAGGAGGGTTTTTCTTCAGATACTTAACTTTTTCAATAGATATCCATTTGAAAAAATTAGCCATTAGCTGTTTTTTACTGTTGTTCTGAAAGAAAGTATTAGCCATATCGTTTACTTGTCTTCCTATGGTTAATATTTTCTGATTACTGTCGTATAATTCTTGAAAACTCTCTAGTTTTTTCTGAACTTTGGCTTGTTTTTCGGTTAATAGCTCTGTTGTTTCCTGAGTTTTATCTCTCTCTCTATCTAAACTGTCTGAGCTCCTTTGTAGTTTACTCCTTTCTATTTGTAATTTGGAAATAGTCTTGTCTAGTCTTATTTTTTCTCCTTCAACTTTCTTTTTAGCTCTGTTTATAAGGCTGAAAGGAATACCATTTTTTTGAGCTACTTCAAAAGTAAAAGAACTTCCTGCCTGACCTACGAATAATTTGTACATAGGCTCTAAAGTTCTCTCGTCAAACATCATATTGGCATTGCTTACATTAGGTAACTCCTCAGCCAAAACCTTAAGGTTAGAGTAGTGAGTGGTTATTATTCCAAACGATTTTTTGGCATGAAACTCTTCTAAGAATACCTCAGCTAAAGCACCTCCCAATTCTGGGTCACTTCCTGTACCGAACTCATCTATCAAAAACATACTATTTTCGTTACATTTTCTTAAGAAATAGCGCATGTTTTTAAGCCTATAACTATATGTACTCAATTGGTTTTCGATAGATTGATTATCGCCAATATCGGTAAGTATAGTGTCGAAAATACTGGATACACTTTTAGGGTGTACAGGTATTAATATACCAGATTGTAGCATTACTTGTAGTAAGCCAATCGTTTTTAAAGTTATACTTTTACCTCCAGCATTAGGCCCTGAAATAACTATTATTTGCTGTTTTTCGTTCAATTCTAAAGTTTGAGGGACTATATCCTCTATTTTAGCTTTGTCTTTTAATAGTAATAAAGGATGATAAGCATCCTTTAAATATATGTTTTTATTGTTGTCAATTCTAGGTAATATACCTTTTATAGTTTTAGAGAATTTGGCTCTAGCACCTATAGTGTCAATGTGAGTAAGGTAGTTCTGGTACAGTTTTATTTCTGGTAAATATTCTCTAAGTTCATTGGTTAGCTCTTTCAATATCCTCATTATCTCTTGCCTTTCGTCGGCTATAGATTTTTCTAACTCTCGGTTAAATTGTTGAGTAGACTCTGGTACCATAAACACTATACTTCCCGTTTTGGAAGTTCCCATTACGCTACCTTTTACTTTTCTTCGGTACATAGCCGAAACAGCCAAAACCCTCTGATTGTCTAGTACAGATTCTTTTATTTCGTCCAAAAAACCACTAGCAGAATACCGTATTAGGTCCCTTTGAAAACTACCTCCTATCTTAGATCTTATTTCAGATATTTCTCGTCTTATGACTTTTAGAGCCAATGAGGATTTGTCTGAAACCTCTCCAAATTTGGTTATTTTGGATAGTATTATATTTGGGACAGTTTTGCATATGTATATTTTGTCAGAGTCTTTATAAAGCTCTTTGAAGTATAATTTAAACTTTCTGAAAAACAATATTAACGATATAGTCGTATCAAAACAATTACATATTTTAAGGAAAGACTTAGGTTCTAAGAAACTGTTTTCTATAGATAATAGCTTCATCTCTTTACTTAAATCGTCAAAAAAATGCGAAGGTATTTTATTGTCACTTTCTATAGACGAACTGTATTCGTTTACCATTTCTAACTGCTGAAAAAGAACGCTTTTTTCAGAAAAAGGCTTTAAATTCCTTATTCGTTCTTTACCTAAACTAGACACGCAATGGTTTTCTACATATTCTAGTATTGTGTCAAATTCCAGATCGGCAAGTGCTTTTTGAGGGATGTTTATCATCAAGTTTTAATGTTTTTCTCTTTTGATGCAAAGCTATTTTAAATATTAAAAATAAACGATTAATTGGCTAATTTTTTTTGTGCCAAATATATACTTTAACCTGTGTTGTTAATATAGTATATAGTATATGTTTAATATAGATGAAATTGTAGTTAATATATAGACTAGTTCGGTTAATTGTTGTAGTTAATGGTTTGATTTTTAGTTTGCATTGCTATTAGTAGGTATTTTCGTTTCTAATTGTTGTTTTTTGTATTAGGACTAATGATATTATGTGTGTATTTGTGTTTTTTTATATAAAAAGGAAGTGATATGGAGTTCAGAGACCATTAAAAACGAGGGAAAATCCGAAGAGCCTTAATAGTAGGAATTATAAAAACCAAATAAATGAAAATAAAAGTATTGATGTTCGTGATGTTAGCAACATTAACCTTAAGTAGTTGTTCAGTAAGATTAGTAGACTTTACGATAATAAGTTCTAAAAAGGTGAACCTTAATATTGATAAGACATACGGAAAGAAAGTTAAGGCTGAAAAAGCTTACTTTTTGGGTCTAGGATGGAATATAAAAGACGGTATAGATTTAGCTTTAGACAAAGTAGGTTTAGAATATGATTTGTTGGTAGATGGTGTCGTGAGGTACTCAAGTTACCCTTTTGTATCTGTTATTACGGTAGAAGGAACAGCTATTAGTTATAAGAGAATGAGACAGGATTTAGGAGAAGCAGGATTTGATAAATGGCTTAAAGGTAAAAATGTAAGCTCAAAAGAAAATATATCTATTGCTTCTATAGAAGAAAACTAGACATTAATAACAATAGTCTGAATTAATGTAATTTAGGCTGTTGTTTTATATAGGAGTCACCTGACAACTGCCCTTATATTATCAACTCTATAAGTCCCATCTTTTTTGGTATCGGTGCCTGATCCCGTGTATTTGAAAGCTATATAATAACCATTAGGATGAAAAACCAACGGGATTTCTCCTGAATTAACCCAGTCGTAATCATCATCGTCATCACTTGCTAATACCGCCTCTAACACCTGCCAATTAGCGGTGTTTACTCCTTTTAAACTAGAGTCCCAGTCATTAGAATATAATACTTCAAAGCCGTCAAAACCCTCGTCAACACTTCTTTTACTAGTCTCAAAAGAAAAATAGACTTCATCGGTCTGGGCAAAATTAATATTAGGAGTTATTAACCAACCTATATTTTCATCTTCATCTGTTCCATAGGCTGAAAATTGAGCAAAATAATCCCCCCTAAAAATTCCTCCACTCCATTGTTCCGAGCCTTTTTCAGTAAAATTAACCCAACCATCTATATAAATAGGTAGGTTATTGACTATGCCAGTCTGAAATGTATTTTCTAATAAAGGGATGCAAGGAGATTGAGTGAAATTAACGTCAGACAAATCTCTTATATACAACTGAAAATCATTATTGTATTTACCCAAAACCCCTGTTATTGTTCCTTTTTTGACAGGTAAAGTGTTGTTTTTAAAGCTAGAATAACCACTAACCCTGAGTATCAAGGAGCTTTCTTCATGACATAATTCGTCGTAAATTCTCATATTTCTATTTACAGAGTATGTATTATTCAAATTACCATAAGCCAACCCAAAATCTTCACTAGCAAACTGTATGTTTTCGATACTTATAAGCATACCTATTAAAGAATCGTCTATGTTTTTTATATCTATAATCCTTGGAGAAACCTCATGACTCTCACAAGATTTAAAAATATGATCATCTATTTTTATACTAGGAATCCTAATTAAACTACTCTCATGTATATATCCTATTTGGAAAACCCCATTTACTTTATCTAAACCAAGATTTTTTAGGCTTATATAAAGTTTTGTTCCTACAGGATATATCCCGTATAAATACGATTTATCGACTATCAACTGTATTGCTTCTGTAGGGTTTTCGAAATCGTTTTGTATAGAAATAACCTTATAAATATTACCTTGTTCATCGTCGGAAACAACATATCCTTCTATGTGTAGATCTTGATCTATACCAATCAACCTATCTATATACATTTCTTTTATCTGCCCCAAACTGTTTGTTATTTCTATATCTGGTTCTATACAGTCGTGTTTAGGAATCTCATAACTTGGTTCTTCTGCACAGGAGAAACAAATTATTAAGCCTAGTAATATTATTATATTTTTTTTCATACTTTAATTTTAAAAATATTTCACATCAACTACATTCTTACCGATAAATTCAAAAAATACAAAGTTCCATAACTCATCCAATATTTGGAAGGAAACAAAGGTTTTTCTCTGTTTTTATCGGCTAATAATAACTCATAATTAGCATTTCTAGACTGCTCAAATCCTCCGCTATATTGAGTTTTATTAAAAATATTATTCATACTTATAAACAAATAAAAGCTTAGACCTTTTATTCTAAATGATTTCCCGCCACTCATATTCATATAAAAAGAACTACCTAAATCCTCCTGTTTCAATAAACTTATTATTTTAGTTCTATCTATATCATTCAAAATACTACCATTTTCATCTTCAAAAAAGTTAGAAGTTCTAAGTAAAGGAGATATCTGTATATAGTTTTTCCAGGCAAAATTATTATTCAAGCCAACCCACCAATATTTTGGAGAATTATACTTTAAACCAAATGCAAAAACAGCTTGAGGTCCTCCTGATAATCTGTAATTTTCAATATATACATTGCCGTAATTCCCGTTTTCTATATTTGTAGATTCTGATTGAAGCATTAATTTTGGCTTGTTAGCATAAGTGTATTCTCCATAATTCAGTATAGTAAAAAACTCATATTGAGCCAGAAAATGTTTTTCGAAACCTATTTCTACACCTTTATATAACTTATTAATACCATACATGGTTTCAGAAACAAAATCGTCACTATCATTTTTCAAACCCTGAGCAAAATAGAAATTACCATCGACAGTATTATTAAGCTGGCTGTAGAAAATTTTAGTCTGAAACTTGTCAGAGTCTCCTGTGTAATAATAAGCCATATCTATCGATTTTCGTAATTCTAATTCATGATAAGGATTTACACTATTGTTTACCCTCATGTTTATAAAACTAGTTTTTACTGTAGGTGGATTTTGCGAATACATAGAGTTCATTTTTATAAAACTTCTATTACTTAATTTGAACGAATTATCCCATTTCAAACCTTTTCCAAAGAAACTCAACAACTCCGATTGACCTAAAGAATTATTAGCAAAACCTCCATTACGAAATATCCCATTTCTCCGGTATATAGTCGAATTTAAATCTAAAGTAATATTACTATCCCATAAATATTTGTGAATTTTATATTTTATAGCAAAACCTGTTTGCATACTCTCTATCTCGTAATTATAGATGAATCTATCACCTTTTTTTATAGGTTTATTCTTGTTTTCCAAATCTTGATACATAGCATCTCCCGACGAATACGGATTAGTGTCATAATACAATTCGCCTCCAAGTAAATCGGTCATTTCAGCATAGTTTTCAGAGTTTTCTATAGTCAAATAAGAACTTATATTTAATTTGTTTTCTTTATCTAAAACTATTTCCAAAGAAGCATTCCCTTTCAGAATACCGCTAGATACAACGTCGTCATACATATAGTATTTCGATTTCGGGTTACTACTATTTATATAGTATAAATCATCCCATTTAAGCTGCCTGTATTCTTGGTTTTCTCTGAATTGTTTTTCGACCAAATATGCATTGCTAAAGTTCTCATCATCGGAATATCTCACAAAATAACTAGGTAAATACTGGTAATATGTAGGTAAAGGATTCGCGGCTCTATTATAACCTATACGACTATTGTAAACAAAGCCATATTGTTTTAAAATATTTAATTTTAAAACAATATTATCTTTGATATTGTACTTGTAATTCAAAAAAACCATTGGTAATTTCACTTTCTTAATTCTAGAATTCCTTACTTTACCCTGCTGAAAACCCCAATAAGAATTATATTTATTATTAGTCAAACCCCATACTTCCTTGGTATTGGGTGATGATTTTCCCTTAACTAAAGGAGTGTAGATAAACGTGAAATTAATTTGAGAATTACTCTGTATTTTATAATCTATAGCAGCCAAAAAACTATCCAAGTTATAATCCGTTCCTTCAAAATAACTTCTTTCAGATGATTTACGGGAAAGTATCAAATTGAAAGCTAATTTATCTTTTAAAACGCCACTGTTATACATTATCTGCCTCCTGTATTTGTAAGTTTTATTAGATTGAGTAAACATAGCCTTCGTTATTTTTCTGAAATTACTAGGTGAAGAGTTATAATTAGTAACACTACCCATTTTACCGAAAGACAAATTACCTGACTCAATATAACTAGTACTTTCATCCTTTTTGAGAGCATGCATAATCCCTGACCAAGTTGACCAATTAACATTACCATCGTATAGACTATTTATTTTTATATTATTAATAGTTATAGTGTTTTCCGAGTAATTATAACCTCTTCGCCTGAACCTAGCGTTAGACATATTAAACATAGTATGCCTATCAAACAAATCACCTCTAGAGTTATAAAGACCTGAAATGCTTTTCAGTTCGGGGATGTCATTTTGACGAATCAATTCTATTTCTGAAATATTTATAAGACTTTTGTCTGGAACATTAATTTTCTCCAAGAAAACAATACATCCTTCTATATCTATGAAGTCATCTTCTGTTAGATATACTTTTATAGTTTTATAGCCTTTTTTTGATATTTCTAAAGCCAAATAATGAATGTATTCCAGATAAATGTATCCATTTACATTACTAGTGTATATTTTATTCATGATTATATCACTCACCTTAACTCCCGATATAGGAGTGTAATTAGAAGAATTCGAAATTCTAAGTCTTGCCTTTTCATTGTCTTGAGGAAAACTATTAAAAACCAAGAACATAGCGATTAATATTGTTGTTTTTTTATAAGCAGTCATACTGCAAATATACGCATAATCAACTAGTAATCAAAGATATAAAGCAAGTATGCGTCGTGTTTTGTTTATGTTTGATTAACACATCTTTAATATCTGTATTCTTTAGCAAAAAACAATGGCTTTAGTGTCTTAAATTTGAACAATTAAATATGTTTTTACAAATTTCGTTTGCTTTTTATATAAAATTGAGTTACTCCATATTTATCCGATTAAAATAAATATTATATTTCAACTAGTTATAGTTGTCTTCTTCAAACATAAAGATACTGCTGTAACAATTAATTATATATGGTTTTTTTAATAAATTTCACGACGACAAGTATATATTACTTATTTTTACCAATAAAACATTTATAAGATGGAAGATATAAAAGACAGAGGAGACGTAAACAGTCTGGTGCTTAGTTTTTACGACAAAGTAAGAAAAGATGATTTTATAGGTCCAATATTCAATAAAATAATACCCGAAGACCACTGGGCTGAGCATTTGGAAAAGCTAACTGATTTTTGGGAAACTAATTTGTTCGGTGTACCTAAATTCAAAGGAAACCCTATGAGAGCACATATAAATGCTGATAAGAAAGAGAATTATACCATTAGCCAAGAGCATTTCGGGAGATGGTTAGAAATATGGTTTTTGACCTTAGACGAACTCTTCCAAGGAGAACGTAGCGACTTAGCTAAGCACAGAGCCAGAAATATGTCTACAGGATTGTTTTTGAGAATGTGCGAGCATAAGCCTAAATAAAAAAAAACACCCAATTGGGTGTTTTTTTTTATTCTAATTCTTCTTTGTTTGCTAGCTGTCCACATGCAGCATCTATGTCTTCACCTCTACTTTTTCGAAGGTTAACAACTATTCCATTTCTTTCCAAAGCCCTCATATATTTATTTATGGTTCTTGGGTCAGCTTGTTTAAAATCGTCGTCTCCTATATAATTGTATTCTATTATATTTACTTTACAAGGTATTATTTTTGCAAAATCGACCAAAGCCTCTATATCTATATCTCTATCGTTTACTCCTTTCCAAACTATATATTCGTAAGTAACCTTGTTTTGGGTTTTAGCATACCAATGTCTTAGAGATTCAGCTAAGTCTTCCAAAGGAAATTTCTCATTAAAAGGCATTATTCTAGTTCTGACCTCGTTTATTGCCGAATGAAGAGAAACAGCCAAATTGAATTTAACATCATCATCAGCCATCTTCATTATCATCTTAGGAACTCCTGAAGTAGATAATGTTATTCGTTTTGGAGACATTCCCAAACCTTCTTCCGAAGTTATTTTATCAATAGAAGCTATTACGTTTTTGTAATTAAGTAAAGGCTCCCCCATCCCCATAAACACTATATTAGATAATTTATGATTGTGGTTAACTAAACTTTGCTGATTTATAACGCATACCTGATCGTATATTTCGTCAGGCTTTAGGTTACGCATTCTTTTTAGCTTTGCCGTAGCACAAAACTTACAGTCAAAGCTACAACCTACTTGACTAGACACGCAAGCTGTAGTGCGAGTGTCGGTAGGTATAAGAACCGATTCGACCAACAGTCCGTCATAAAGTCTGATGGCATTTTTTACAGTACCATCAATACTTGTTTGTACTTTATCTATTTTTACGTGATTAATCACAAAGTTTTCTTCTAGCATAGTTCTACATTCTTTAGACAAATTGGTCATTTGTTCAAAATTGTAGGCTACTTTATGCCAAAGCCACTCGTATACTTGTTTTCCTCTAAAAGATTTATCTCCTCTGTCGGTAAAAAACTGTTTAAGTTCTTCTAAGCTTAATGCTCTTATATCTTTTTTGTCCACATTTAAGTATTTAAAAAAAGCCCCTAATGGGGCCTTAGATAATTATATTATTAACATAGCGTCCCCGTAAGCAAAAAACTTATATTTTTGCTCTACAGCTTGTTTGTATGCTTCGGTTAGCAAATCCATTCCGGCAAAGGCCCCTGCCATCATCATTAGTGTCGATTTTGGTGGGTGGAAATTGGTAATCATACAGTTTGCTACCTTAAAATCGTAAGGAGGAAATATAAACTTATTTGTCCATCCTTCAAAAGGTTTTAATGCTCCGTTAGACGATACCGAAGACTCAGAGGCCCTCATTACCGAGTTGTCAACAGCACAAACTCTTTTTTTTCTCTTTTTAGCTCTATTTACTATATCAGAAGTTTCCGCAGAAATAATTGCTCTTTCCGAAAACATTTTGTGTTTCGATAAATCCTCTACTTCTACAGGGCTGAAAGAACCTAGACCTATATGTAATGTCATATCAGCAAACTCTACTCCTTTTATTTCTAATCTTTTCAATAAATGTTTAGAGAAGTGCATACCTGCTGCCGGAGGAGCTATTGCTCCTTCTTTTTTTGCAAATATAGTCTGAAATCTCTCCTCATCTTCAGGAAGAGTATCCCTGGTTATATAATCAGGTAAAGGTGTTTCTCCTAGTTTTTCTAATTTCTCTCTAAACTCATTATAACTATTATCAGACTCATCATTGTCTAAAAACTTTAAAGTTCTACCTCTAGAGGTCGTATTGTCAATAACTTCGGCAGATAATTCATCGTTTTTACCGAAATATAATTTATTACCTATTCTTATCTTTCTTGCCGGATCGACTAATACGTCCCACAATCTATTTTCTTTATCCAGCTCTCTAAGCAAAAACACTTCTATAATAGCTCCTGTTTTTTCTTTTCCTCCGTATATTCTTGCCGGAAAAACCTTAGTATCGTTTAACATCATAACATCTCCATCGTCAAAATATTCTAAAATATCTTTAAATGTTCTATGCTCTATTGTTTGTTTTTTTCTGTCTAATACCATCAATCTTGCCTCGTCTCTGTTTTCACAAGGATGTTGAGAATGTAGGTCTTCTGGTAATTCGAAACTGAATTTAGATAATTTCATATATTGTTTTATAAAAAAATAATGTGCAAATATACAACATTGAGACCCCCTTTGTCAAGTGATTAGGTAATTAAAATAAAATAATCGTAAAAACATTTTATTTTAAGATAAAAAAGAGGTTTTAAAACTTCTTTTTATAGTTTTAAATAAATATTATTTACCGTTAAATTTGTTCATAGTATTAGCTAAACCTTCTGTTCCGAATGATATAATTAGTTCAGATCCTATTTTGATTCTTTCTTCTAAAGTTTCTAATTCTTGACTATTCCACTTACCTAAAACGTAATCTACTTGTCTTCCTTTGCCAAACTCGGAACTTATACCAAACCTAAAGCGAGGATATTTATTAGTCATCAAGATTTCCTGGAGACTTTTAAGTCCATTATGACCTCCGTCGCTACCTTTGGCTTTCATTCTGATAGTCCCAAATGGAAGATTAAGGTCGTCGGTTATAACTAGTAAGTTGTCTATATTTATTTTTTCTTTGTCAAGCCAATACCTAACTGCTTTACCGCTCAGGTTCATATAGGTTGATGGTTTTAAAAGTATAAAAGTTCTCCCTTTGAATCTGAAACTAGTAGTACTACCTAGTTTTCCTGTCTCAAAATTAACAGATTTATCTCTTGCTAGTTTTTCAACTACTTTAAAACCTATATTATGTCTGGTTTCGGCGTATTCTGAGCCAATATTCCCTAGGCCTACTATTAAAAATTTTTTCATTTATGTGTATAAAAAAAATGCCTTACAAAAGTAAGGCATTTTATCTTTTAATAATGTTATTTTATCAAAATTATGCTTCTGTAGTAGCTGCTGCTTCGTCAGTAGACTCTTCAGTAGACTCTTCTTCATCTTCAGTAGCATTACGAGACATTCTTACTTGAACAATAACAGAGTTATCAGCTTCCATTATTTCGTAAGCATCACTTTTGATATCAGCTATCGTAATTCTTCCACCTATAGCTAATTCAGTGATATCAATTTCGATAAGATCAGGAAGGTTCTCTAAAAGAGCACTTACCTTTACTTTTCTCATATTGTGTCTCAAAGCTCCACCAATTACAACACCTTTAGACTTACCTGTCAATTTAACTGGTATTTCCATAGTTATAGCTTTACCTTCTGAAATCTGGTAAAAATCTATGTGTAAGATTTTATCAGTTACAGGGTGAAACTGGATGTCTTGTAATACAGCGTTATGCTTAGTACCGTCTATGCTCAATTCCGCAGTATATACATTTGGAGTGTAAACTAAACTTTTAAAAGCTTTTTCTTCTGCAGTAAAGCTGATAGTTTCGTTTCCTCCGTATAATACGCAAGGAACCTTATCAGCATTACGTAGAGCTTTAGTTGCCTTTTTTCCTACGATTTCTCTTTTTGATCCTTCTATTTTAATTGACTTCATGGTATAATATATAATTATTTTACATTAAAAAATTATCGCTAATAGATATATTGTCGTGTACACTATGCATCACCTTAGCAAATAACGGGGCGCAAGATACAATTTTTATTTTAGAACTAACTCTTTTTAAAGGAATAGAATCGGTTACTATTAATTCTTTCAATTTAGAATTCTCGATTTTCTCATAAGCCTCTCCCGAAAGGATAGCATGAGTGGTTACTGCTCTTACGCTCAGGGCTCCTCTTTCTATCATTACATCGGCAGCTTTGGTAAGAGTACCTGCAGTATCGACCATATCGTCTACCAATATTACGTGCTTACCTTTCACTTCCCCTATAAGTTCCATATAAGCTATTTCATTTATTTTATCTCTTTGCTTATAACAAATAACAACATCCGAATTCAAAAATTTAGAGTAAGCATAAGCTCTTTTGGATCCCCCCATATCGGGTGATGCCATAGTAAGATTGTTTAATCCTTTATCTTTGATATGTGGTAAGAAAATAGTTGAAGCATACAGATGATCAACAGGTATTTCGAAGAAACCTTGTATTTGATCGGCATGTAGATCCATAGTCATTATACGAGTTGCACCTGCTGCTTCTATCATCTTAGCTACAAGTTTAGAGCCAATAGCTACTCTAGGCTTGTCTTTTCTGTCTTGTCTAGCCCATCCGAAATAAGGGATAACAGCTGTTATATGCCTTGCCGAAGCTCTTTTACAAGCGTCAAGTATTAGTAATAATTCCATAAGATTATCGGCGTCAGGAAAAGTAGAGCCTACTATAAACACTCTTCTTCCTCTGACAGATTCTTCTATTACTGGCTGAAATTCTCCATCGCTAAATCGGGATACTTTTATCTTTCCTAACTCCCCTTTATAGCTGTCTGCTATCTTTTGTGCTAATTCGACACTCTGAGAACAAGCAAAAATCTTTGGTTTCAATACTTGGGCATTCATATTATTTATTTTTGGGGTTAGTTTTAAAAACATTACAAAAATATGAAAATAATTTTTCTTATATATTAAAAAATTAACAAATAAATATTAGGATATCCAATAAAATGTATTACTTTTGCATCCGTTAGTTTTACGCTCAATAGTGAGACACTACTAGCCTTGGTGGCGGAATTGGTAGACGCGCTGGATTCAAAATCCAGTTCTTTCGGGAGTGAGGGTTCGATTCCCTCCCAAGGTACTTTTAAAAAGACTTAATTAGTTGCTTAGCAATTTTTTAAGTCTTTTTTGGTTTGTATTTGTTTTTAAACGATTAAAAACTTATTAATATATATTATTACTTATATCTCTAAAGTCAATAAGTCAGGAATTAACTTATGTAGATTTCAGAAAAGGGGAATTTTATATGCCTAAAACCGACCAATTAAAAATCTATACAATTAAAAAGAATGGTAATAAAGTAATATTCATTAACAAAGGATATCTAGCTGTGTTTTACATTACTTCCCAATACAATATCTACTTTCCTAGTAAACATAAGACTTTAAATTCAAAAGGTACAAGCAAGGTACAGATGTATAAACAAAATCAACTTATTTACTGAATAAGGCTCGAGAAATAACCGACTGGTTAGTTATAGTATAGACGACTTTCCAACTAATATATTCGTTACATATTAGTTGGGAAGTAAAGTGTCTAAAAACCTCAATAAATTTTGGCTAACCTCTTTATCTCATTTTTGAGTAAAAGGTGCGTCCAGATTTGGATTAACCTATTTATCGTTGTTACAGGGTAGAGGATAGACCTAACAAAGGACTAAGTAAATTTGCTCAGTCCTCTTTAGCTCATTTTTGAGCAAAAGTATAAAGTAATGTAAAAGGATAGTCCAGATTTGGATTGTCCTATTTGTGTATTATGATGTAGCAAAACAACATCGTCAACCTTTGGATACCTTAGTATAAAACCAGTCTTTGACCTTCGGATACCTTCATGTAAAATGTTGGGATATGTTAACCTTCAATAAGACTATTAACCCCTAAATGACCCCCCGAAACTACAATTCTAACCTTGTCATACCTTAACATACCTTAACATTTAATATATTCTTTAT
>JABSPL010000045.1 GCA_013215105.1 Flavobacteriaceae bacterium | reverse complement strand
TAATCTGCCCATGACTAAAGAAGTAGCTCAAAAAACGTTTGACTTAGACAAATACCATCAGAATGGACACATTAATAATTGTAAATTTTTAGCGCATTTAAAGAATGACAGTACTGTCATCGGAATAACTTTTTATAAAAGAATTTACAAAGAGAATTTAGAGAAATCATTGGAAGTATCTGAATATTCTCGAGAAAAATATATAGCTGACCTTGAGAAAAAATATGATTCAACGTTTAAGCTGTTAGACATCGAAAATATAGCTTTTATAAACCCTAAATTTGTGTATCTGGAGCTTGAGGATAGCAGTGTCATTGTTGTAGGGTCATTGTACTATAATCTCAGGTATAATACTTATACTACAATATCCTTTTTTCATGACATTACAATAAAAGAGCTTCGCAGTTATCTGAGGAATTATTATTAATCAACATTTGCTAATAGAGTAGACACCTCCGCTCCTAACTAGAAATCGGAGTACTTCTCTCCCACCACCCTACCACACGACAAGCTCTGGGTAAACCAAAATATACTACTTTGCAAACTTAGGTTAAATGGGTTGTATGTTTAGATATATTCTACTAACAGGGAAAGCGAATTTATTATGTCCTTATAATTAATAAACTAATGATATCTCATCAAAAACTATAATTCATTAGTAATACCAGTTGAATCTCCATCTGTCATATATAAATAGTTTCTTTTCTCCTTTATCTGCGTTAAAAAACAGAACCATAGCGATGCTATGCTTAGATTTTTTGCCTTGCTAAAGAATAAAATAATTCTATTTCTTTTATGACATTTAGAAATACAATTGGCATAAGCTTTGTACTTCAAAAAATACTCGTAGTATTTCAGGTCATAAAACATAATGTTCTTATATAATATCTGCAAAAGTTTAAGTGAAGTATAGGCTCATTTAGAATTAGCAAATATTCTACCCTTTTTTCTTTTGAATCCTAATGCTTTATCTGTTATTGAGTTTATATATCAGTTTATTGTTGTTACCCACAATTTAACCATCTACACCTCAGTGTTTGTAATATTCTATAAGTCAAAAAGGTAAATAACATTAATATTTACTTAGGCAGATAACATTAATTGGTTATATTTGGGCGTTGTGTTTCATGCAAAGAAAGACCGTGCAATTAATGCCAACGCACATTTGGCACATTTACAAACTCTGACACACAGGCTGATGCTTCAACTTGCAAAAGAGCCAAATTCGAACCTTCACACGAATAGAAACTATGATTCGAAAGAGAATAAAAAACAGTAGTAGAATGCGAATTGAAAACGATATTATAAATGATTCAAGGTTAACACCACTTTTAAATGTTAATTCTAAGCTTCTTTTTCAAATTTATGTTCTCGAAATTAAGAACCTTTCAACTTCAGAGAAAAATTATCGAATTGTTTATGGTTGGTGTTTTATAACAACAAGAGATGAAATATCTAATAAGGTTACATGTAGAAACGAATTTACTCGTTTGCTTAAGACAGAACATCTTGAATATTCAATTAATAAATTAAATATATTCCACACTTCTGACACAATTATTAAAATAATCAACCACTTGTTGTCAGGGGGAAGCCTTATTGATGCAGCTACTTTAGTCGGTTTGAATGTTGATAGTATCAAGTTTGATGTAAAGTTACAAATAGATAATATTGCTATTAGACCTGTTATTTTTAATGAGACAAATGGACTTATTTCAAGGAATCCTTACAGTAAAAATGTGTTTACTAGTCCTTATAAAGAAGTTCCATCTTTTACATTATCAATTAATAATTTATACAAGGAAGGGATTTTAAAGGCAGACAATGGTGATTTCTACGATAATTGGGAAAACTGTCTCCTGAAAACTCTTGATTATTTACAAGAAGATACAACCATGCCATTTAAAACGGCTAGTTGTGCCAGATTTGGCAATATTGAATTGATAAATACAAAATGTTCAGACCAATTCGAAGTTCACGATGTATGGCATGAATGCATTAAGGAAGAAGTTAAAGTTGATTATAAAACTGAAAGCAGTTGCAGAAAGGTAAAAGTTACGATTAAGCCCAACATTCATACATGCAATAGGAATATATTAATAAATTGTTTTTTACTTAATGGAGAACAGGTAACACTTGATGAATGTAAAAACATATTTCATAATGATAATGCAATAATATCAACTGAATTTGAAAGTGAGGAACCAATAGGAAAAGTCTCGGTTAATATCTGGGTTGAAGAAAACGGAAATTTTCAAATTTGGTACAAGAATTCAGCAGTACTTATCAGGGAAATGTATACTAATATGGGGGTTGTAGGATTAAATGGTATTGTGAAATCGCCTTGGCTTGATACAATAAAAAACTCAAATGCAAAAACAAAGACTCAAGTAACTGAAGCTCAAAAAATATCAAAAGCATCATACAATACAATGTCAACTGGTGGCTATAAACTAGACCCTTGGGTTAAATCGGATAGAAACTTTGCTTCACTAATTAATCAATTATTGCCTGAAAAGTCTGATGCTGAGTTTTTCTCAAAAGGTTGGGATGTTGATGATGATTCTCATGGTGCAATATCGTTTTTAGAGTGGTTTAAAAGAATTACAGACAAAGCTCAAAAAGTTGTTATTCAAGACCCTTTTTATGATACCTTGGGCTTAGAGTTCTTAGCTCGAACCACAAATGCCGCAACAGAGTTCTCAATACTTACATGCACTCAAATAAAATCAACTGATGATAATGAGTCAGGTTCAGAAGAGAGTAGTGAACCAAATAGAGCAATGAGGATAAAGACATTTATAACATCAAATCCATCTTTATTAGGTGAATTGAAGTTAAATGTTTATGATGTAAGAAGTTCTGGTGGTGGAGACAAGAATATTATTCATGACAGGTATTTATTGATTTTTGAAGATGATACATTAAAAAAAGGGTTTCATTTATCTAATTCTATTCAGGGAGCAACTAAGAATCATCCATTACTAATTACACCAATACCAAAGGATATTCTTGTGAAAGTAGATAATTCAATAAATAATGTAATTCAACAATCTCAGACAGGAAGCGACTTTAATATTATCAAGTTATATCAGTATGAAAATGTGTCAGCAGAAATAGGGAGAACTAATAAAGAGGTAATTGCTAATGAAGATATTCATGCATCATTAATTGACAAAATACCATCAAAAGAAGCTTTAAAAGAAGATGTCATAAAAAGTTTCGTATGTGAAGATTCATTTGTAGTTGATACAAATTTTTCGAAATCTTGGTCAACAATGGGTTACTTTTTAGCTCACACGCACTACGCTGATGATATAATCCAAACCCTAGCAAAAATTGTTGACACGAACTTTATTGTCAATCTAAGAAAATATTTAGAAAATTCTATAAGTGAAGATTACCCCTTGGGGTATTTAGATGAAACATCTAGAAGAATTCCCGATTTCAGGTTTCTCATTAAAGACAGTTTTGATGAAATTATAAAACAAAATCGTGGATTAGAGGGATATTTATATGAAACAACAAGTTATGGTAATTGGGGCGTATATTATGGGTGCAGACTCTTACTGGATACATCTTTTGAAGAATATGTTAAGTTGATTGATTTTGTAAACAATCAATATACAGACAAGATGGAGCTTGATTTAGCAAATTCCCCTATTCAGAAATTATCTTCAAAAGTATTTACAAACTTAATTGAACAACTCTTCTGGTGCAGTAACATCTCAATTATTGAACAAACTTTTCAAAATGAATTCGTTTATATTCGAGCATTAGGTGCTATTTCGTTGCTTAAAATAATTTCAAGGAATAAAGCGAAAGTTAGTTACCATGATGCCAAAGAACTCTTACTTGAGAATCTTAGCACTGATGAATCATTAAGCACTTTAAAAGAATTTCTTTTAAATCTAAGATTTAGACAAAATATTTCTGGTTCAACTACAGAAAAACAGGTGTTTAATGTGATTTTGAATCATTTAGAAAATAACTTCACAAAAGAAAGGTTGTCTCGTTTATTAAATGATTTGTTAAACTCCCCATACCCCTTAATCGAAAAAAGGCTAACAGACTATATTTTATCACCGCTTGTTATAAAAAACATTTTGACTTGGGATGATGTCTTTAAATTATGGTCTACTAGTTTTTTTAAGATTGTTGAAGAATGTGAAAGTTATAAGGACTATAGCGGTATAATTGATTTAACTGGTTGGTCATTACAAAATGTAGGTGATGGTATAAGAACCTCTTTTATTGTTCAAATAAAAAAGATATACAACAAGAATTGCAACGAAATACGAGCTCCATTTAAAAAAGGTTCTATTACCTATAATAATGCATTCGAGAAAATTTTGATATTAAGAACTGTTCTTATTATCTCTGTACTGTATGAAGGAGTCGACAAAAGCACTTCTCATGGAGAAATGAAAGAATTGATAAATGAAATTGAAGCTTTGGAAAACAGTTATCAGTTTTCAATGTCGTACAGCAACATATATGCTTTTTCGAAACAAATATTAGAGAAATATAAATGCTAACCCTTCGCAATCATACACATTGCCAAGTCGCTCAAAATGCCGACACACAAACCAAAACTTGTCAAAGAGTATGGCTGCTCCAACACACGGTACGTCAGCGGAAAATAAAGCACGAAAACACAACAATGTGTATAAGTAATGCGGGGGAAGTGCTAAGTTTGAATGAAATAACCATTAATAAACGACAGTGTAATTTGATAGTTTGGAGCTTCGAAATCCCGCACTACTCATACACTCACCGTTACCACCAATTAAAATGACCAGAGAAGAAATTTACAATAAAGCGAATAAAGTAATCGGTCTAGAAGGAATGACTGGAAATGAACGACTTTGGGAAAGTGGATTGATGGATGAATTTGACAGAGTTAAAAAAACTAACATTTTTACGGCTAGAACTATTCTAGAAGCACTAAAATTTGACGAATTATCAATTAATAGAATGGTAGGCAATTCAATGGAAACCTTAAAATACCCGAATCCTTGGGACTTTCCCACAACAATTGATAGCAGAAAAAATATAGAATCAAATGCTACTATAAAATATCTCAATATAAATGAAGTGGGTATGGGAGCTCCCTTAAGTGGATCTTGTGAATTAGAAATAAATGGGAGTAACTATAAAATTGACAGTTGGTGTGGTGGTCAACCAATATGGAATAATAAAGGAACCAAGGCGGCAATACCATTATGGACAAAATCGTTTTGGAAGGGGACAATTCAAAAAATAGGAATCCTAGATACCGAAAAACTAACTCTCACAAAGTACTCAAGGACATTTAGAGTGCTTGATTTTCGTTCATTTCAAGACAGTATAATTACTGGATTTGATAGCCCAATTCATAAGACTAAATCGGTTAAATTTAATATTGACTCTGAAAAAATTGAGGAACAAAAAAAATTATAAAAAAGGTGGTAACACTGTATATAGCAAATAGGGCGTTCGGTAGTTTAAGAGAGTTCAGTGCTATTTACAAACACCGCCAAATCGTTGATTTGGCTTTTAAGAATGAATAAATTAAAAACAAAATAAAAAGTTTTGGCTAAGTGCTTAATCGGAATTAATTACTTTTAATTCCGTACTAACCATAGCCGAGCCGTTATGGGCAACTATAAAATTAATGTAAATGAGAATATTAAATTCAACTATTTTACTTCTATTAATTATCACTTCTTGTGAATTGCAAGAAAATAAAGTTGATAATACAGAACCATTATACGGAGAAGTTAAAAAAAACAAAGAACACAAAGAAATAGATAAAGATTTTATTGAAGATTGCTTAAATAAGTTTGGCTCAATAGATAATTCAGTTACTGTTCTAATCGACAACTCTTGGAAATACTTTTATAATAATGACTCAAGTTTCGCAGTACCTTCAGACATCTTAAACAAGGGTTAATAAGCTAGTTTTAAACCTTCCTTGTTTTGTCTTAAAAAACTAAATTCCTCACAATTACTTATAATTTTAGATGTAATACCTACTAAATCAATACT
>JABSPL010000044.1 GCA_013215105.1 Flavobacteriaceae bacterium | reverse complement strand
AATAAAATTAATTTGTTAGTTCTTATTTGAACTAACAAATAACCTAGAATAAAAATAAGTAGATATGTTAATATTATCATTGTAAAATCAAATTTTATATTCTTTATAACAAACATACCACTGTCAGCCAATAAGTAAACAAATTCGTTAACATAATATATCAATAAATCATAAACATAAACTATATACCAAGATGGTAGTTCCAACGATAGTAATATAACAACTACTATTCCCATAGCTAATACTATAGGTATAAACGGTAATAAAACTATATTACCTAATAAAAAATGTACAGGAAATTGATGAAAATAATATAAACTTAATGGTAATACCCCTATTTGAGCAGAAATACTTACTGTAGATATTCTCCATATATACTTTAATATTATGTTTTTAGGTTGCCATTTATTGTATATTTTAGGCTGTAGCCATACTATAAAAAATACAGCTATAAAGCTCAATTGAAATCCTACAGAAAACAAATACCTCGTATTAAACATGAGCAGTAGTATAGCTGCCATTATTAAGCTCTGATAAATATTACTCTTTCGTTTATATAAAAAACTTATTGTTACAAATGTAAACATAATAACAGAACGTAATACAGAAGTAGATAACCCAGACAGTAATGCGAAAAACCAAATAGATATTAATAAAATAATCATTTTCATAGTTTTATTAAGCCTTAACATATTTAATACCCAAGTGAAAGACATTAATAAAACTCCTATATGCAAGCCTGATATAGCTAACAAATGCATCAAACCAGAATCTATATATTTATTTTTAAGCTCTTTAGATATATCATTTCTATAACCAAGCACTAAAGCTTCTATTACTTCCTTTTCACGTTTTCCTATACTAGCCTCTTGTAATTTACCTCTTATATAAGTATTTAATCTTCTAAATTTATATATAATATTGTAATTATTAATACCCTGTAATATATAATTGTTATTTTCTAATAACATACTTTCATTTATACCAAATTGCTTCAAGTATTTACTATAATCAAATTCATAAGAATTCAAAGGTTTGTTTATTTTCTTAACCCTAAATATTGTCTGCAACCTATCCCCTACTGCTATTTTTACACTATCTTTTTTGGGTATAAGTAGTATTAATCTACCATTACATTTGTAATCATCTATTTGCTTTATTTGAACCCAATATTTATTATAATAATGACTACCTTTTATTAGTTTTTCTATTTCTATAGACGATATAGATAAATCAGATACCGTAATTTTGGAATAGTGAGAATTATTATTAATATCTTCTTTACTTTCATTAAGGTATAATCCTAGTGTAGTGAAAAAAATAAAATTAATAATAATATAAGCTATTCTCAGTAATTTGGTCTTGTAGTAATGATAAAGTATTAATATCAAAAACAAGCAGACCAATAACGTTATTTCAGTTTTGAATATATCAAAACTAAAATAATGACTCAATACTATACCTATAACCATAGCTATAAGTATTCTTAAAGGTATATATTTTCCCATAACAACACAAAGCTCTAATTTACAAAATATTACAATCAAAAAAACCTTTTTATTTTATTAATTAAAAATGATATTTTGTTTAAACTATTATTATTTTAGCAATTAAAATAAATAAGAATGAAAATATTAAAACATATACCTAATACCATTACTTTATTAAATCTTTTGTCTGGAGTACTAGCTACAATATATGCTGCTTTCGGAAATTTAGAACTAGCTGGAATGCTAATAATGTTAGGTATTTTCTTTGACTTTTTTGATGGCTTTTTTGCCAGACTATTAAACGTACAAGGCGAGCTAGGAAAACAATTAGACTCATTGGCAGACCTTATAACTAGTGGGCTTGCTCCTAGTGTTATTTTGTTTCAAATAATATCTATTAATATTTACGACTCTAGTTTACAAGAAATATTTTTAAATCAAAAACCTTTTGTTATACTGCCTTTTTTAAGCTTTTTGGTAGCTATGGCTTCTGCTTATAGGCTTGCTAATTTCAATATAGACGAAAATCAAACTAACTCATTTATAGGTCTACCAACTCCTGCTAACGCTCTATTTATACTAGCTATACCTTTTATATTTAACAACTCTACTATTATAGACTTTTTACAAAACAATATGTATTTCTATATATTTGTTATTTGCTTTTGTACTTATATGCTTAACGCTAATATTGCTTTACTTTCTCTTAAATTTAAAAACTATAATTTTAAAGAAAACATATTTAAATACATCTTAATTATAAGTTCTATAATTTTATTGATAACATTACATTATTTGGCAATTCCTATAATTATACTTATATATATACTATTGTCTTTGATAGAGAATAGCCAGAAAAGAAATATATAAATACGGTTTTCATTAAAGAAAAACCCCCTTAATTATATCAAATAATTAAGGGGGTTTTTCTTTAAATAATATATATATCACACCAATTTCACATCAGTTTGCTCTATAGCTTTAAAGCCTCCAGCTATATCTGTTATATTTTCAAAACCATTAGCTTTAAATATTGAAGCAGCTATAAGTGATCGATAACCTCCTTGACAGTGTATATAATAGTCTTTGTTTTTGTCTAGTTTTTCTATGTTTTCAAAAATAGCATCTAAAGAAAAATTATCTACATTATCAACATGTTTGGTAGAATATTCCGATGGCTTACGCACGTCCAAAGGTATTTCAAGCTCTTTATTATTCATTTTAGCAGAAAACTCTTCAGCTGTCATACTATTAACTTTATCTATAGGTAAACCTGCTTGCTTCCAAGCTTCTATACCTCCTTTGAGGTAACCTAAAGTATTATCGTAACCAACTCTTGATAGTCTGGTTACAGTTTCTTCTTCTCTACCTGGCTCAGATATAAGCACTATTTTCTGATTTATATCTTTTATAAGAGCTCCAACCCAAGGAGCAAATCCTCCCTGTATACCTATAAAAACAGCACCTTTTACAGTACCTTGTTCAGTATAATCTTTATTGCTTCTAGTATCCAAAACTAGTACATCTTCTTTTGATGAGATTACTTTAAACTCTTCCAAACTCAAAGCTGATGTTCCTTTTTTCATTATATCATCTATAGGAGTGTTTTCTTGCTTATTCATCTTTACATTATTAGGGAAATATGCCGGTGGTTCTGTAAGTCCACACAAAACAGAGTCTATAAACTCTTGTTTAGTCATATCTACTCTAAGAGCATAATTTGTTTTTTTTTGATTTCCTAAAGTGTCAAAAGTCTCTTTACTCATATTTTTACCACAAGAAGAACCTGCTCCATGATTGGGGTAAACTATAAGGTAATCTGACAAAGGCATTATTTTATTTCTCAACGAATCAAACAAATTACCAGCCAAATCTTCTCTTGTTAAGTCCGATTTCACTGCCAAGTCAGGCCTTCCTACATCTCCTATAAAAAGAGTATCTCCTGTAAATATACAATAAGGTTTTTTGTTTTCATCTTCTAACAGATAAGTAGATGATTCCATAGTATGTCCTGGAGTATGTAACAAAGTAAGATTTACATTTCCTATTACAAATTTCTCGCCATCTATACCCTTATGAATATCATACTCGGGTAAAGCATTAGGTCCAAAAACTATAGTTGCACCTGTTTTCTTAGCTAAGTCTACCTGTCCTGATACGAAATCAGCATGAAAATGAGTTAAAAATATATATTTTATTTTAGATTTATTTTCCTTTGCCATTTTCAAATAAGGAGCCGATTCTCTAAGAGGGTCTATAATAGCAACCTCTCCTTCAGACTCTATATAGTAAGCCATTTCTGACAAACAACTTGTATATAACTGTTCTACTTTCATATTTCTTTTATTTAAATTTAAATGCAAATATATACAAATATAAAGCTCTGTGTTGTAACTATTGTTACAACACAGAGCTTTATTATAAAATATAATCTTATTTAAATTATTTAAGAAGTTGTCCGAACAAAACTGTTTTGAAACTTTCTAAAGTATCAGTATTTTGAGTTGTCTTATAAGACTCTACAGCCCCGTCTAAAGCAAAAAATATAAAATCAGTAAGTGTTTCGGTATTAGTATTACTTATCTCTCCTGCATCTAAAGCTTCTTTTAATACACTAGAAAACAACATTTTTACACTTTTCCTGCTATTTAATATTATTTCTCTTATCTTCTCACTGTCACTTGACATATTCATGTTCATTTTCATAAAAAAACACCCTTTCCCTATATTGTTCTTATGCTCACCTATTTTATATTCTATGGTATTTATTATCCTCTCCAAAGGACTTTTACTAAAGTCGGAAAGATGAATATTAAAATTTTCCATGTATTTTTTTGAGTAATATTCTATAGTAGCAATAGCAAACTCTTCTTTAGATTTGAAATAATAATAAAAAGAGCCTCTTGGGATATTACTGCTTTCTATTATATCTTTAATGCTGGTATCTTTATAGCCGTTTTGCCACATTTCTTCTAAGCCTTTTTCTATTAACTTAGTTTTTGTTTTATTACTCCTCGACTCCTTGTAGATGGGAATACCACCTGAGATTACTTGTTCCATAGCTTTTTTTTATTTACTCAATTAATTATGATAAAAGTAGGTATTTTTATTCGGAAAATCAAGTATTTATAAAAAAAAATAAAAAAACCGTTAAATATTAATATATAAAACGGTTTTTTTATTGTATAGAAACTTATTATATAAGTCTTTTTTTTACATCATCCCTGGCATTCCTCCGCCCATAGGTGGTGCTCCAGCTACTGATTCTTCCTTAACATCGTTAAGACTACAAGCAGTAGTTAATATCATACCTGCAACTGATGCTGCATTTTCAAGTGCTATACGAGTCACTTTAGTAGGGTCTATTATTCCTGCTTCTATCATATTTACATAAGTCTCGTTTTTGGCATTATATCCAAAATCTCCACTTCCTTCTTCTACCTTAAACACTATTACCGATCCTTCTTGCCCAGCATTTTCTACTATCTGACGTAATGGTTCTTCTATAGCTCTTTCTATTATTTTGATTCCTGTGTTTTCATCCGGAATATCAGTTTTAAGCCCTGAAAGTGCTGCTTTAGCTCTTATAAGTGCTACTCCTCCACCTGCTATAATTCCTTCTTCTACCGCTGCTCTGGTTGCATGTAAAGCATCTTCCATACGGTCTTTTTTCTCCTTCATTTCTAGCTCACTCTTAGCTCCTACATATAGTACAGCTACTCCTCCTGCTAGTTTAGCTAACCTTTCTTGTAACTTTTCTTTGTCGTAATCCGAAGTTGAAGATTCTATTTGTGACTTTATTTGTGCAACTCTCGATGCTATATCGTCACTCTCTCCTGCTCCGTTTACTACTGTAGTATTTTCCTTGTCTATAGTTACACGCTCGGCAGTACCCAACATTTCTATAGTAGTTTTTTCCAAAGAAAGACCCAATTCGTCCGATATAACTGTACCTCCTGTAAGTATAGCTATGTCTTTTAACATATCTTTTCTTCTATCTCCAAAACCTGGCGCCTTTACTGCTGCTATTTTCAAAGCTCCTCTTAGCTTATTCATAACTAGTGTAGCTAATGCTTCTCCTTCTACATCTTCTGCTATTATCAATAATGGCTTACCCGATTGCGAAACTGGTTCTAATATAGGTAACAAATCTTTCAATGAAGTTATTTTGCTTTCTACTAACAAAATATAAGGATTTTCCAAGTCTGTTATCATCTTTTCAGAGTTTGTAACAAAATATGGTGACAAATACCCTCTATCGAATTGCATTCCTTCAACTATATCAACATAAGTCTCTACTCCTTTTGCTTCTTCTACAGTTATTACTCCTTCTTTTCCTACTTTGTCAAAAGCCTCAGATATCAACTCTCCTATTTCAGAATCGTTGTTTGCCGAAATAGATGCTACTTGCTTTATTTTATCTAAATTGTCGCTTACTTCTTGAGATTGCTCTTTCAAATTAGCTACTACTTTGTTAACTGCTAAGTCTATTCCTTTTTTGATATCTAAAGGATTAGCCCCTGCAGCTACATTTTTAAGCCCTTCGTTAACTATTGCTTGTGCCAAAACCGTTGCTGTAGTAGTACCATCTCCTGCCAAATCGTTGGTTTTTGATGCTACTTCTTTTACCATCTGAGCTCCCATGTTTTCCAAAGGATCTTCTAACTCTACCTCTTTAGCTACAGTCACACCATCTTTGGTGATTATTGGTGCTCCGAAAGATTTTTGTATTACTACATTTCTTCCTTTTGGTCCTAAAGTTACTTTTACTGCGTTTGCTAATGCGTCAACTCCTCTTTTTAGAGCGTCTCTAGCTTCTATATCGAATGTTATTTGTTTTGCCATCTTATTTTATTAAATAATTGCTAATATTTCTTCTTCCTTCATTATCAAATACTCAGAACCGTCAACAGTTATTTCTGTTCCCGAATATTTACCATAAAGAACTATATCTCCTTCTTTTACAGTCATAGGCTCGTCTTTGTTTCCGTCTCCTACTGCCAAAACAGTACCTTTTTGTGGTTTCTCTTTTGCCGAATCTGGTATTATTATCCCTGATGCTGTGGTCGTTTCGCTAGCTAATGGCTCTAGTACTACTCTATCTTTTAGAGGTTTAATATTTATATTACTCATATCTATTGTTGTTTTGTTTCTTTTGTTTTAAAAAAGTAAATCTACTGAAAAAAACATTAATAATTCATAATTAATATTTATGAATTATGAATTATTAATTATGAGTTATTAGAACAAAAAAAGTCCCCTATTATAGAGAGATTCTTCAGTATTTTAACTATATTTTATTACTATTTTGTAAAAGTCATCGTATATTTACTAGTTTATATTCCGTCTTCATCCTCATAAATCTCAGTAAAATAAAGAGCCAAAGTACTAGAATTTAGCAACGTTATTACAGACACTATTGAGTCTTCTTCAGAATCTGTCATAGTTAATATATTACGGTCTAAGCTCTATGTTCCTTCATCCCCATAAATAATCAATGTCCCGTCGTTTTTAAACTCTAGACCAAAAGAACCTGAAAGTAATTCTTCTTTAGAGTCTTCTGAGATAGTTGTATCTTCAAATGTTCCCTCTATATCTGTAGCTTTCCACAGTATATCTACAAGTAAGTTTTCTTCTGCCAAAGAATCTACTTCACCTTCCTTACAAGATGTAAACATTAATAAAGATACTGTTGCTAATAACAATATCGACTTTCTAATTCTTTTAATTATCATTGGTTTTATTTTAAATTAGAATGAAAAAACAGTGAAACAATTACGAATTAGCGAATTCTCAATTGATAATTATTTTATTTTTTATTAGCTAACCAAAACAAAAAAGATAGGTAGTTAAATATTTTTTAGGCAAGACTAAAAAATATACCTTTGCTGACAAAAAAATATACAAGACATGTTCAAAAAAATACTATTAATTGTATTGACTATACTTATTACATCATGTGAACTTACTTCTCCACTAGGTCCTGAGGAGTTTGAAGTATTAGACGGATTGGTACAAGGATTAACAACTCAACAAGAAATACAATTCCTCAAAGGAGATGAGGCTTTTAACGAAGTATTTGATAGTTCTAAAGGGCTAGGCCCTCTTTTCGTAGCTAATCAGTGCTCCACTTGCCACCCTGGAGACGGGCGAGGGACTCCCTTTGTTACTTTTACCCGATTTGGGCAGGATGGACCTGGCGAAAATTTGTTTCTAAATAAAGGAGGGCCTCAGCTTCAGCATAAAGCATTACCAGGCTATAGTCCCGAAGCATTACCTGAAAACGCTACTTTTTCAGATTTTATAGCTCCTCCCGTAACAGGTTTAGGCTTTTTAGATGCTGTTAGTGATCAATCTTTAATAGATTTATCTGATCCTAATGATGATGATAACGATGGTATTAGCGGTCAGGTTCATTGGAACAATATACCTGATTATGTTAAGTTACGCCCTAATACTATTAGTGTTAATGGAAAATATATAACTCGTTTCGGAAAAAAAGCTAATGCTTATGATTTGTTACATCAGACTGCTGGGGCTTATAACCAAGATATGGGTATTACATCTTTGTTTGAACCTATTGATGTATATACTAACTTAGAAATAGACCCCGAAGTGACAACTGAGACAGTCAATTCTATAGTTTTTTACCTAAAAACATTAAAAGCTCCTATACAAAGAAATACAGATGATTTATCTGTTATAGAAGGTAGAGAAATATTTGACGAAATAAATTGTTCGAGCTGCCACTCTCCTACTCTTAAAACTGGTTATTCCGATATTTCATCTCTTTCACAAAAGGAATTTTATCCTTATACCGATATGTTGCTACACGATATGGGTGAAGAGTTAAATGACAACTACACCGAAGGTTTTGCTGATAATTCTGAATGGAGAACTCCGCCTCTTTGGGGATTAGGGCTTTCTAAAGATGCGCAGGGAGGTAGATATTTTTTACTTCACGATGGTAGAGCAACTAGTATCGAAGAAGCTATTATATTGCATTCGGGAGAGGCTGAAAATTCTAAAAACGACTTCTTGTCACTTAGTAAAGAAGATAAAGGTAAACTTATAATGTTTTTAGAATCTCTATAATATGAAACGAAACGAATTTATAAAAAAATGCTGTTATGCTAGTATAGGAATACCTCTTATGACTAGTGTATTACAATCATGTGGAGCTTTGTATTATGCCGAAAACAAAACTGTAGGAAATATAATATATATAAGTAAAGATGAATTTATTAATCTAAAAAATAATAAAAAAAGGAAATATATACTTATTAGTAACACTAATTTTAGTTTTCCTATTTGTTTGTATAAAACAGATGAAATCAACTATACAGCATCATTAATGAGGTGTACTCATAATGGTTGCGAACTTAATATTGGAGCAGGCATATACTCTTGTCCTTGCCATGGTAGTGAGTTTACTCCTAAGGGAGAAGTGATAGAAGGACCAGCTACCGATAATTTAAAAACTTTTAAAACAGAAACAAATGAAAAAAATATACTTATATATATCAACTAAAGTTATACTAATTGTTTTACTAATAATTAATATAACTTTATCTTTTTCTCAAGAAAATAACGAAACACATTTAAATATGGATGCTACTTATACTAGGCCGTTTATGAAAAAAGAGAATAGTTCTATAGCAATAGGCGGATATTTGGAAGCTAATACTATTCATAAAACTACCGAAGGAATTAGTGAAGGATTGTCGTTTCAGGCAAGGAGGTTGACTTTGTTTTTTTCAGCTTCAATAAGCAAGAAAATCAAGTTTTTGTCAGAGTTTGAATACGAAGATGGAGCTAAAGAAATAGCTATAGAATTTGCGGCTATTGATGTTGCTCTGCATCCTTTATTTAATATTAGAGCGGGTATAATTATGAATCCGATAGGCGGGTTTAACCAAAACCATGACGGTCCCAAATGGGAGTTTGTAGAAAGACCCGATATGGCTGTAAACCTGCTACCTGCAACTTGGTCCAATGTTGGTTTTGGTATTTATGGTAAAACTCTAGTCAATAATATTACTATAGGCTACGAAGCATATCTTACTAATGGTTTTGACAATAGTATAATAGACAATACCGAAAATAAAACATTTTTACCTGCAACTAAGCAAAATCCAGAACGCTTTGAAGAAAACGGTAGTGATGAACTACTTAAAACTATTAAAATTGTATTTAAAAATAGAAAAATAGGAGAATTGGGACTTTCTTATATGGGAGGTATTTATAATAAAACAGAGGAAGACGGTATAACTATAGATAGTCCTAGAAAGCTTAAAGTAATAACTATAGACTTTAACACCAAAATAAATGAAACCAAAATAATAGCCGAATACACTAGTATAAATATAGATATCCCTGATACTTATACTCAAAAATATGGATCTAAACAAAGAGGTGCTTTTATTGATATAGTTCATCCAATATTTACTAAAAAGGTGTTAGATTGGGACAAAGCAACTTTGAATATAGCTTTGAGAGGGGATTATATAGATTGGAATACAGGAAATTTCAAAGAAACAAACACTAATATAGGCGATGAATTATTAGCTATAACTCCTGCTATTAGTTTTAGACCTACTCCAAAAACAGTTTTTAGAATAAATTATAAATATAGCTGGCAAAAGGATATTTTAGATAATCCTTGGGAAAAAACAGCTACTTGGCTAGTTGGTTTTAGCACATATTTTTAAATTAATAAGTTTTCTTTAACATTATTTTCATTTTCTTTGCTTTATATATATATAAATCGTAATATTGTTATAGTTTTAAAAGCATCAAAGAAACTGTAGACGAGGAAGTTATGGTTATTTATGAAGAATGTTGATTTTTTTCTTTTAATCTGTTAAATAACTATTTAAATATTAAAAAATGAAAGTCAATACCTTATCAAAAGTATTGTTACTAGTATTAGTATCAATACTTTCTTATTCTCAGCAGAGTAAAAAAATAAAATACAGAAGAAGTTCGCTACATACTATACTTTTAGAAACAGGAGATTTCCCTAGTGAAGAGGTAGTATTAAAATCTTATTATGATGCTCCTTTTCCTGATAAATACAATAATCATAATATAGGAGAAAAGTCTTTTGACCCTAAAAACTATATTCTTACCGAAGAAGAAACCAAAGATTTAGATGCAGATAACAGTAAAGAAGCAGAAGGTAAAGACGACCCTAGGATAATTAGTAAATATTTTAAAGAAAAAAAAATAGCAAACAAATTAGTAGCCAAATGGTATAATAGACAAGATGATGGTAGTTTTGATATGTCTTTGATAGGTGATAGAGGTATGTATGATGCTACACAAATAGAATCGTCAATAGCCAAAAAGTCGGCTAGAGGAGTTAGTTTGTTAAGAGATGCGGGAGAAGAGCTTATAAGCAACACTTTTATAGTGGTTTCTAAATTGAAATTTATAGACAACGAAGCTCCAGCTAAAGTAATTTTGAAGATAGCGCTAATAGCTACATCTAAACTAAGTGGTATAGCCAAAGATATAGCAGAAGCAATAGCCTACAAGGCTTATGAAAAAGCTAGAGAAGGATATTCTGTATGGACATCGGTTTATTTGTATAGACTAAAATGGGATAAAGATATCGCTACAAAGTTTTATACCGATTTGTGGATAGACAAGAGTAGTTTAGATTCTATAAAAAAAGCAGAATTTGATGTATCGGACATGTTCGAAATGGAATTTATAGGTAAAGAGAAGGCTACTAGTTTGGTTACAGGTTCGTTCAAAGAGCAAAGAAATGGCGATGAACTTATAAAAATAGCAACTATAAGAAATATAGATAGAGCATATGTTAAATTACAAAAAAAATATGAATCTTTTAAAGTAAAATCTCCTTTGTATTCAGGGTATCCTATAATAGCCAGAATAGGAATGAAAGAAGGTTTAAAAGGTGGAGAGAAATTTGAAGTACTTGAGCTATTGTTAGACGAAAAGACAGGTAAAACTATTTATAAGTCGGTAGGTAAAATAAAAGTAAATAAGAAACAAATATGGGATAACAGGTATACTTCAGACTCTATACCTAGTACCGAAATGAAAGGAACCGTTTTTAAAGGAAGTAAAAAGAAATTTTATGCAGGAATGTTAATAAGGCAATTAAAATAAATTAAATTAAATACAATTATGAGAAATTTAGTAAAACTATCCGTTTTTTTGTTTTTAGTAAGTATAGCTTTGCCTTCACAAGCACAGAGAAGGTCTAAAAGAAAAGCTAATGAAGACACCATGAACTGGAAATACGAAATAGAATGTATGGGAGTTGGAGTAGAAGGAACTTACCTAATAAAGGTTTGGTCTTATTCCAAAAAAACAAAAGTAGCCATGGCACAAGCCAAGAAAAATGCTATTCATGGTGTTATTTTTAAAGGATTTTTAGGAGGTGTTGACGGCTGTACTTCACAAAAACCATTGGCAAGAAATTCTAACTTATTTAATGAGAGAAAGGATTATTTTGAAAGTTTTTTTGAAGACAATGGTAAGTTTTTACAGTTTATAAACGCTACTAACGACGGAAGTGTACCTGTACAAGATGTTCTTAAAATAAAAAAGAGATACTATAAAGTAGGTGTTATTGTTTCGGTAAACAAAGACCAACTAAGAAAGGAGTTGGAGAAAGCAGGTATAATAAGGGGATTAAGCTCTGGTTTTTAGATTTATATTATGAAATATCTATTTATAATAATATTTAGTAGTTTGCTAATTGTTTCTTGTAAAGCTAAGAAAATACAACTACAACATTCCAAGTCGTTTTGCTTGGGAACTGAAGGTGATGGTGGCCAGATAATAGGTGCTTGGGGTTCGAGTATTTTTCAGAAAGATGCTCTGAAAGAGGCTCAAAAGAAAGCACTTATAGATGTGATTTTTAAAGGAATGGCCGATGGTAATGGTAAGTGCGAAGTTAAACCAGTAATAGTAGAGGTAAATGCACAAGAAAAATATTCGGCTTATTTTAATACTTTTTTTGGAGATCAGGGTGAATATTTTGATTATTTGATTCTTCTGAAGCCTAATAAAAAAAAATACGATCGTATTTCGGATAAGAAAAAATCAAAAGAAAATCTTTATTACGTAGAAGTAAAGATAGACTTATTGAAGTTGAGAAATAAATTTATAACAGATAATATAATAAAATTATGAGAAAATTTGTAATCTTTTTTTGCAGTTTGCTAATGGGAACAAGTATGATGTTTTCACAGGCCAAAAAACCAACAATAATGATAGTTCCTAGTGATGTTTGGTGTAACATTAACGGGTATATGATGGAATTTGACAACCAAGGTACGGTAGTCAAAATACCTAATTATAAGAAGGCGTTACAAGAAAATGCTGATTTGCTACTTGTAATAAGCAAGATAAACGGTATGATGGCAGAGAGAGGCTTTCCTCTTAAAAACATGGAATCGGTAATGAAATCATTAGAGAAAAACAGTGCGGAAGATGCTATGATGAGTTCAAAAGACTCAGGAGCATCAGCAAGTGAAAGTCCTATTGACCAGTTAAAAAAAGTAGCAAAGGCTGATATCATAATGCAGCTTACTTGGACTGTAAACAAGACTGGGCCTAGGAATTCAATTACATTTAACTTACAAGGTTTAGACTCGTATACCGACAAACAAATAGCGACAGCAGCTGGTACGGGAGCTCCATCGACATCGGCAGAGATACCTTTGTTGCTCGAAGAAGCTATTTTGGCACATATAGACAATTTTAATTCTACTCTTATGACTCATTTCGAAGACTTGTTTACTAACGGTAGAGAAATAGTTTTGAACCTAAAAAAATGGGACGACTGGGATGGAGATTTCGAAAGTGAATATGGAGAAGATAGCGAAGAATTAGGCGTTCTGATAGAAGATTGGTTAGCTGACAATACTGTACAAGGAAGGTACAGTACAACTGATGCTACCGAAAACATGATGTTTTTTGAACAAGTGAGAATACCTCTTTATTACGAAAGAAATGGTAAACAAAGAGCTATGGATACTAGGAGATTTGCCAGAGGTCTTAGTAAATTTTTGAAAGATGAATTGAAAATAATTAATAAAGTTACTACCAAGGGATTGGGACAGGCAACAATATATCTGGGTAGTAAATAATATCTATAATATGAGAAAAATAAATAAATTATTAATAAATAGTTGTTTTGCTCTATTAGTTCTTTTTAGTGCTAATGCTCAAAAAGACAAAACAAAAGATTCGGATAAGATATCTTTGATACCTTATGTGTCGGATCAGATAGATAAATTACCTTCACATGCCAAAAGTATGTTATTGAGTAAATTAACTAAAGTTGTATTAGCTAACGGCTTAGTAGATGTAGGATCTGAAAGCCGTTTTATTATAACTCCTAATATAACAGTACTTAGTAAAGACCTTACTTCTACCGCTCCTCCTATGACAGCTCTAAACTTGCAGATAGATTTTTATATAGGAGATATAGTATCGGGTATAATACTCGAAAATACTTCTATAGAGCTGAAAGGAGTTGGTAAAAATGAAACTAAGGCTTATATGAGTGCTCTTAAAAGAATAAAACCGGGTAATACTGTACTTAAAGAGTTTTTAGAGAAAGGTAAATCTAAAATAATAGATTATTACAACAACAAATGTGAAGCTATATTGCAAGATGTCAAAACCTTAGAAGGTCAGTACAAATATGAACAAGCAATAGCTAAACTTACCTCTGTACCTGAGGCAGCTAGTGATTGTTATGCTAAAGTCAATAAAATAATTGTTCCTATTTATCAGAAACAAATAGATAAAGACTGTAAAACTAAACTTGGAAAAGCTACTAATATATGGAATGCTGCACAAGACAGAAAGTCAGCTAACAAGGTTGGTAAAATGCTTAATACTATAGACACTAACTCGTCTTGTTATAAATCGGCTTTGGAGTTATCTGAGAAAATAGCTACAGAAATGAAAAAGAACAACGAAAAAGAATGGGAATTAGCGATGAAAATACAACAAGATAATGTTGATATCAAAAAAGCTAAAATAGATGCCGCCAAAAGCATAGGTATTGCTTACGGTAAAAATCAGCCAGAAAAACACTATGCTAAAGTGAATGACTGGTGGTAATACCGGTTAAACATATATCTGTCCTATATAAATAATTCTATTTCTATTATGACATTTAGAAATTTAATTGATATAATACCAGTTAAACATCCATCTGTCCTATATAAATAGTTTCTTTTTCACTTTACCAGCGTTAAAAAATAGAACCATAGCTAAGGCTATGCTTAGATTTTCCGCCTTGTTAAAGCAAAAAATAATTCTATTTCTATTATGACATTTAGAAATTTAATTGATATAAGACATATTTAGTATCACAAAAAAAAAAGGATTCAACAGTGTTGAATCCTTTTTTTTTTGTAAGCTTATTTATAATCAAATTAAACTACTGTATTAGCTTTTTTTGCTTTTCGGTAAAGAAATGAGTTATAAATCTTTCTTTTGGCAAAGTTATTTCTTTTAGGACTGTTTATAAGCTTAACATAAAGTGTCTTATTAACTCCAAAATATTCATAAGTAACACCGTTAGTAAAAGTTATTTCTAACAACATACTTTTGTGCTGAAAATCATCTATATGAAACTCAGCTATAGTGTTAACGTATTCTTCTAAGTTAGATTCTTTGGTTTCAGGAGCTATACTTACCAAAAAGTGATATCCGTCTATTATCTTTAGACTCTCTTGCTCTGCTACTAGTTTTTTATCCTCATCTTGAAACTTGTCTGGATGCCATTTTTTTACTAGACCTCTATAAGCTAGTTTTAACTTTTTTAAGTCAATGTTTCCTTCTACTTCAAATAGCTTTTTGTACTGGTTTATACGCTTCATTTTTTATATTTCAAATTGAGGTGCAAATCTATTCATATTATTTTAATTAAAGTATTAATTTATCGAAATTTATACAATAAAAAATCAATAATTTAGTTCAATATGTTTTTCATAATTATAAACATAAAATAAAGATAATTTACTAGGTAAAATTGATATATGCTATTGATATTTAGGTTTTAATCATGTATTTGTTAAAATTAAATCAAAGCCTTACGAAGTACCGAAACAGGATGATAACTCTCTCTTTGTGTTCCATCCTTTATCTGATGACGACAACTAGTACCAGAAACAGCTATTATGGTGTTTTTATCGGTGTTTCTTACTCTGCCAAACAAAGTATCTTCTCCTACTTGTATACTCATTTTGTAATGTTCTTTCTCGTAACCAAACGAACCAGCCATACCACAACAGCCCGAATTATATACCGAAACGCTATAGTTTTTAGGTATATTAAGCATCTTAAATGTAGCTGAACTTGTACTCAAAGCTTTCTGATGACAATGAGCATGTATTTTTATATTTTCATTATTATGAGTAAAACTACTTTCATTTATATTATAATTTTCTATTTCTGAAGCTATAAATTCTTCTATAGTATAACTGTGTTCCGATATTTTGTTAGCAGAAACCTTGTCGTCGGCAAGTCTCAAATACTCATCTCTGAAAGTAAGTATTGCCGAAGGCTCTAAACCTACCAAAGGTATTTCTTTACTTATTTTACCTTTAAAAAAATTGATGTTATAGTTAGCTATATCTTTAGCTTGCTTTAAAAAACCTTTAGATATAAAGCTTCTTGCACTTTCTTTATGTTTGGTGATATTTACTTTGTAACCTAGTTTTTCTAACAGAAACACAGCATCTTTTCCTAAATCAGTATCGTAATAATTGGTGAATTCATCGCAAAACAGATAAATTTCTTTTTTGTAATTTGTGTTTGTTACTGAGATATGGTTTTTCTTATACCATTTAAAAAACGTTTTATCTGACAGTTTAGGGACTTGTCTTTGCTTAGCAACTCCCATTATATTCTTAAAAAAACTAGTACTAAGCATATAATTAGATAAACGAGGCATTATACTAGCTAGTTTGTTTAGCTGAGCATTATAAGCAAACAATTTATTTCGTAAGGAAAAACCATTTTCTAGTTGATATTGGTAAAGAAACTCCGCTTTCATACTAGCAATATCAACACCACTAGGGCATTCACTGGCACAAGCTTTACAGCTAAGACATAAATCGAAGACTTCTTTTAACTCAGGATGAGCAAATTTGTTTTTCTTTTCGCTATTGGTCAAAAACTCTCTCAGCGCATTGGCTCTGGCTCTGGTGGTGTCTTTTTCGTCTCTACTAGCTCTGTAACTAGGGCATAAAACTCCTCCTGCTTCTGGCGATTTTCTACAATCTCCCGATCCGTTACATTTCTCGGCAAGACTAAGTATTCCTTGGCTATCAGAGAAATCCATAATGGTTTCCACGACTGGTTCTTCACGGTCTACCTCATATCTCAAAGACTCATCCATAGCAAAGGCATCGGTTATTTTACCTTTATTAAATATATTATTAGGGTCAAAAGCTTTTTTTATATCCTTAAGTAAATTGTAGTTTTTCTCACCTATCATTTTAGATAAAAATTCGGCACGAACTATACCATCACCATGTTCTCCACTAAAACTCCCCCCATATTTTTTGACCAGATCGGCAACTTCGGTTGTTATGGTACGGAACAAAGCAACATCTTCACTTTTTTTAAGATTAAGTATAGGCCTCATGTGGATTTCACCAGCACCAGCATGAGCATAATAAACTGCTTCTTGTTTATATTTGGCCATCATTTGCGAAAACTCATTTATAAAATCGGGCAAATCTTCTATAGTAACAGCAGTGTCTTCTATACAAGCAACGGCTTTACGGTCGCCTATCAGGTTTCCTAATAAACCTAAACCTGCTTTTCTTAAATTCTCTAGTTTAGAAATGTCTTTTCCATATATTTTGGGATGTGAATACCCCATATTATTGGCTTTTAATTCTTCTATAAGTATGTCTGCTTTTTTGTTAGCATCGTCTATAGAATCCGAAGCTATTTCTAACATAAGAATAGCCTCGGGGTCACCTTCTAAAAAAAACCTATTTTTAGATTGTTCCCTGTTATTTTTGGTACAGTCTAGTATTATTTTATCCATCAACTCACAAGTGTATAAGTTGTGTTTCATAGCTATATTGACCGATTCTAAACTTTCTTTTAGGTTGTCGTAGTGTACTGCTACTACTATATTTTTAGCTGGTTTTAGCTTGTCTAGTTTTAATGTTATTTCGGTAGTAAAGGCTAAAGTTCCCTCGCTTCCACAAAGTAATTCGGACAGATTAATATTGTCATTATCACCAGAAAACAATTCGAAGTCTAGCAATTCATCTATAGCATAACCAGTACAACGTCGGTGTATTTCTTTCTTCGGAAATTCTTTTACTATCGATTTCTGATTTTCTTTGTTGCTTAATATATCGTTTATTGACTTGTATATCTGGGCTTCCAAATCGTTTCCTTTACATTTTTCTAGGAACGTATTTTTATTAATTTTATTGAAAACTACTTCGGAAGAATCACTCAAAAGAGCTTTTATTTCTATGACTTTATCTCTGGTAACACCATATTGTATCGATGTAGTTCCTGAAGAATTGTTACCAACCATACCTCCCAGAGTACATCTGTTAGAGGTGGAAGTGTTAGGGCCAAAAAACAAACCGTGCTGGAGCAATTCTCTATTAAGGTCGTCTCTTATGACTCCTGGTTGTAGAGTGACAGTTTCATTTAGTGCATCTACAGAAATTATTTTATTAAAATGTTTAGATATATCTACGACTATACCATCACCGACACATTGGCCTGCTAACGAAGTACCAGCAGCTCGGGGTATAAGAGTAGTTTTATGTTTTTTGGCAAAAAGAATTATTTTCTTTAGGTCTTCCTCATTTTTAGGAAAAATGACTCCTTGGGGTATTTTACGGTACACAGAAGCATCGGTTGCATATATACTTTTATGTAATTTGTCGTAGTGTAATTCTCCATCTAAACTATTCTCTAATTCTTCCCACATAAAATATTTGTTAGTCTTGGTATTAAGATACAAATATACTAGGTTTATATTAAAGAGATACTATTAAATACTTGTTTTAAGACATCTTAATAATACATTGTAAAAACAGTATATCTTTGTGATTGTATTATTTGTTTTCGGACTATATTAGGCTATAATTTCAGAAAACCATTTAAAATATAAAAGAAAAAAAGCATTCTTTTATATTTCAGTTTCTAAAAACAACATCACATTCTCAGATCTTTATAAAACTGTGTTATACTATAAAACAACAGTCTACCATGTAGTTATTAGACCAACAACTACATAGTAGACTTCATATCTAAATATCCTTTAGTTTTTCTTCCAAAAGAAAGGACTAAAAAGAATAAGTACAGTAAACAATTCGAGTCTACCTATTAGCATAAGTAACGAACTAAACCATTTACCTATTTCAGGTAAACTATTATAGTTATTTACAGGGCTGAGTTGCCCAAGAGCAGGCCCTATATTACCCAAAGACGAAGCTGCAGTACTCAATGCCGTTATGAAGTCTAGTCCCATAAAAGCAAATATTACCGAACTTACTACAAATATCAGAACATAAATAACAAAAAACGATAGTATATTAAACACTATACTTTGTTGAACACCTCTACCTTCGTACCTTACAGGTATTATAGCATTGGGGTGTATTTGCTTTTTGAATTCCAGAAGACTACTTTTTATCATTATAATATGTCGTACTATTTTGATTCCACCACTAGTCGAACCAGCCGATCCTCCTACAAAAAACAAACTAAATAGAATAAGTGTTGCCAAAGGGTTCCACATAGTAAAGTCTGCCGAAACAAAACCTGTAGTAGTAGTAATAGATAATACCTGAAATATAGCGTGACGCACAGCACTTTCGACCTCTCCGTAAGGCATAGGATGACTAATAGTAGTCACTAAGTTAGGGTCTTGAAAATATATAATTATTATACTAAGTACCGATGCTATACCCAAAAAACCAAACAGGTAATATTTAAATTCTTCATTTCTGAAAACTTTGGCAAACTTACCTTGTATAGCAAAATATGTAAGTACAAAATTGGTTCCTGCTATGAACATAAACAGAGAAATAACATATTGTATAGCTGGTTGGTCATTCCAAAAAGCAACACTAGCATTTTTGGTCGAAAAACCGCCAGTACTCATAGTTGCCATAGAATGGTTAATAGAGTCGAACCAAGACATACCAGCTATTTTGAGCATAAACAGTTCAACAACAGTAAGACTCATATATATAAGCCACAATCTTTTTGCTGTTTCGGTTATTCTAGGGTGAAGTTTATCAGCCGATGGGCCAGGAGCTTCTGCCATAAAAAGTTGCATTCCACCTATCCCCAAAAGTGGTAATATAGCTACAGTTAGCACTATTATCCCCATTCCTCCTATCCAATGAGTAGCACTTCTCCAGAATAAAATACCTTTAGGCAAGGCTTCTATATCATCGACTATAGATGCTCCTGTAGTAGAATATCCCGATATAGTTTCGAAAAAAGCATTAGTAAAACCAGTTATACTACCAGTAAACAGATATGGTAAAGTCCCCGTAAGAGTCAGCACTAGCCAACCTATAGTGACTATAAGGTATCCATCTCGTTTCTTAAGAACCTTTTTGGCGTTCCTGTTAAAAAACCATAAACTAAAACCAATAGCAAAAGTGGTAGCACTAGCCATGAACAAATTGGCAACTATATCTTCATTATAATAAAAACTAATAGGCACAGCCAAAAGCATAAAAAAACTATTAAGTATAGATGAAATACCTAAAAAGCTAAGAATAAGCTTGAAATTAAAAAGCTTCATATTTTATTTGAATAAATTTTCTACATCGGAAATAGCCTCAGGTAGGCAGAACATTATGACCCTATCATTTTCTCTTACCTGAAAATCACCATAAGTCATATAAACTCTATTTTCACGTATAACTCCTCCAAAAACAGATTTACGAGGCACGTTTATATTTTTTATCTTGTCTTCAGTAACTTTTGACCCCTTATGAGCTACAAACTCAAGAATTTCTGCATCTACATTATGTAGACTAGTTACCGAAAGTATATCTCCTCTTCTTATATGTTTGAATATTGCATTAGCGGCTAACAGTTTCTTGTTAATAAGAGTATCTATACCTATACTTTGCGATATATTGATATAATCCATATTTTCGACCAAAGCAATAGTTTTTTTCACTCCTTTGGACTTAGCTACTAAACAAGTCATTATATTGGTTTCCGAATCGCCTGTTACGGCTATAAAAGCATCCATCCCCGATATATTTTCTTCTTCCAAGAGCTTCACATTGGTTCCATCTCCGTTTATTACTAATGTATCAGGTAGACTGTCGGCTATATCGAAAGCTTTTTGTTTGTTTATTTCTATAAGTTTAGTGTTAAACTTATTATGTTTTTTACAGAGATTAGTTATTGTTTTTACACCAATACGTCCTCCTCCCAATATCATTACGTCTTTTATTCCTAAGTTTTCTTTACCTAATATCTCGGTTACCTGAGCAATACACTTGCTAGGAGTCGATAAATAAACTTGGTCATTTTGTTTGAATACAGTGTCTCCACGAGGGATTATAGTTTCGGTGTCTTTGCCTCTTTTAAGAGCTATTACAACAAATTCTGTTTTAGGAAATTTTTGTTTTGCCTGTTGTACTGTTAAGTTTATTAATGGAGAATTCTCTCCCAAAGTACAACCTAACACCTTAAGCAATCCTTTTTTGAAATCTATATTGTCATTAAAAGCCGATTGGTACAATAATGTTTTTATCTCATCGGCAGCTAGTTCTTCTGGTGATATCATATAGTCTATCCCCATTTTTTCGAAATCTATATCTTTAGAATTCAGAAATTCGGTATTAGATATACGAGCTATAGTTTTTTTGATACCCAGCTGTTTACCTATAGCCGATATTAATACATTAGTGTTTTGCGATTCGGTAACAGCCAGTAGAATATCAACCGTTTGCAAACCTATTTTCTTTAGTAAAGAAATAGAAGTAGCATCTCCTTTTATGGTTATAACGTCAATGCTAGAGTTTATATAGTCTAACTTATCGGTATCCTGATCTATAATATATATGTCTTGCGCTTCGTTAGACAATAATTTTGCCAAGTGATAACCTACATCTCCCGCACCTGCTATTATTATTTTCATTTGAAAAATATTTTCAACAAATATATTATTCTTTTTCTATTAAAAGCTAATTAAGTTTATAAAACGTGGTTTATATTAGTAAAAACACTATATTATAGAGTTCTAAATACAGCTTAATAAACTAAATGACATGTCACTTGTTTAGAAAATATCATTTTTAAATCACCAATATCATTAACATCCTACAGAGTTCCAGCCATCTACAAAATCACCAAAAAAGCCATTAAGCCACAATATAAAACCAACTACTATTATTACAACAAGTATTATATATATTTTATTCTTCATATTTATTTGTTTTTAATACATTCTGTTTTACTTACTCTACCTAACAATCCATCTTTGAAATGTTCCCAGTCCGAAAATATTTCCGACGATATTATAAATACTACAACAAACAAAAATGTCTTTAATCTGTTCTTTTTATTCAAAAGTATAAATTCTTTGTTTTTCATTCTATTCTAATTAAATATATAGTACAGCATCTCCCCTACTGCATCTCCTGCTGAGTAAGAATAATTTACAGCTATAAATATAAACAAAATACCTAAAAATTGTTTTGTGTAATTTTTGTTCTTAATAATTAGTTATGTTTATAAGCATTTCTGCCCTGGTTAAATGCATCTACCAAGTCTCCTAAATCTGTTGTTAGTATAACAACAAGCAGAGCTATGGCTATTATTAATATTATTTTTTCTTTTGTTTTTTCATTGTCTTTTCTTATTTCCCTCACTACAAATATATAAATTTAAACTTATCTAATTTATACATTAGGTATTTTTAAAAAAACATTATATTTGAAAACTATGACTACAATACTAACTATATTTACCTTACTAAATTTCATAATACTTGTTTATCTTTTTATAAACAAAATATCTTCTCCTGAAAAAGGATTAGCCAAACTTCTTTCTGATGAATTTAGTAAAAACAGACTAGATATAAATCAGCAAATAAGTAACAACAAACAAGAATTACTAAGCTCTAGCGCTAGGCTTACTCAAAGCTTAGAGCTAAGACAAGAAATATACGAACGTAACTTCACTGAGTTCGAAAACAGAATAACTAACCAGTTAAAAGAACGTTTTAGTCATATGGTAAACTCACAAAACGAGCTTATAAAAACTACAGACCAAAAACTAGATAAAATAAAAAATACTGTAGAAGAAAAGCTACACAAAACCTTAGAAGAACGTTTAGGACAATCGTTCAAACTAGTTAGTGAGCGATTAGAAGCCGTACAAAAAGGCTTAGGCGAAATGAAAGTTTTAGCCAATGGAGTAGGTGACCTTAAAAAAATATTATCGAACGTAAAAACAAGAGGTGTACTGGGCGAAATACAATTGGCAAACATACTTGAACAAATATTAGCTCCTGAGCAATATTCGGCAAACGTAAAAACCAAATCAGGATCTAATGCTATAGTCGAGTTTGCCATAAAACTACCTGGAAACAGTCCCGAAAAACCTGTTTACTTACCTATAGATGCCAAATTTCCGCAGGAGGACTATATAAGATTACAAGAAGCTTACGAAAAAGGCTCAGCTATAGAGGTAGAAAAATGTAATAAATCTATGAACAGAGCCATAAAAGGCTTTGCCAAAACTATAAGAAACAAATATATAGATCCGCCCAATACAACCGATTTTGGTATAATGTTTTTGCCTTTAGAAGGTCTTTATGCAGAAGTAGCCAGACAGCCCGAATTAATATCGCACTTACAAAGGGAATATAAAATAATAATAACAGGGCCTAGTACCCTAGCCGCTATGCTCAACAGTTTACAAATGGGATTCAAAACCTTGGCTATACAAAAACGAAGCAGCGAAGTATGGGAAGTCTTAGGAGCTGTTAAGACTGAGTTTGGCAAGTTTGGAGGAGTGCTAGAAAAAGCTCAAAAAAAAATAATGGAAGCCAATAACGAACTTGACTCCCTTGTAAACACTCGTACCAAGATGATGTTTTCGAAACTAAAACAAGTAGAAAAACTACCAGAATCAGATGCTGTTAAAGTATTGGATATATAAATATTGAGCATTTAGCTCTTTGAGGGTTCGTAAGCTTAAAGTTTATGGTTGGTGAGCTTTATTGCTGTAGTCAGAAAAAGCCAGTGAGCATTGTGTTTACTTGCTCTTTTTGGGGTTTGGATGTGTTTGGTTACTTCTGGGATACACTTGTATATTTACTTCAAAGCCTTTTCCGTCGTTGTCTGAGTCTATTATCTTTAAACTACTGTTTCGGGTTTTGTTTAGGTCTAGCAAGAAAGGCAATTGATAACTAGTACCGTCTAACTGCCATTTAGCTTCCGCAAACATTAAGCTGTCAACATCCGCCCCGAATATTAGTTCTAAGTCTTTGTTTTGGCTTACCATGTATATGGTT
>JABSPL010000043.1 GCA_013215105.1 Flavobacteriaceae bacterium | reverse complement strand
GGTTCTCTATTGACAACAGTAATGTTGAACATTTCAGAGCTACCATCGCTATAGGTTACAGTGTATTGATTGGTGCTATTTGTAGAGAAATCTACATTTTCGCCCGAAACAGGACTCAATGTAGCACCGCTAGCTAAGGCAAACACATTACTTATAAGGCTGAGATCAGTCCCATAAGGAGTTGTAATGTTTATTGTACTCTCTATAGCTATGTCTATTATAGCATCTTCTATTTTTACGCTATTTTCATGTGTCTCAAAGCTACTAAATACATCATTAGCATTCATCGTATCGGCCATGCTTGGTTCTCTATTGACAACAGTAATGTTGAACATTTCAGAGCTACCATCGCTATAGGTTACAGTGTATTGATTGGTGCTATTTGTAGAGAAATCTACATTTTCGCCCGAAGCAGGACTCGATGTAGCACCGCTAGCTAAGGCAAACACATTACTTATAAGGCTGAGATCAGTCCCGTGGGGAGTTGTAATATTTATTGTACTCTCTGTAGTTATATCTATTATAGCATCTTCTATTTTTACGCTATTTTCATGTGCCTCAAAGCTACTAAATACATCATTAGCATTCATAGTATCAGCCATAGTCTCTGTAGGTTCTCTATTGACGACAGTAATGTCGAACATTTCAGAGCTACCATCGCTATAGGTTACAGTATATTGATTGGTGCTATTTGTAGAGAAATCTACATTTTCGCCAGAAGCAGGACTCGATGTAGCTCCCTCTGGTAGAGTAAAAGTATTTTTGATACTAGTTAGGTCTGTGTTATAAGGTGTCTTTATACTTATAAGTCCCTCTGTTGTCATATCTATTGTCGTATCTTCTATTTTTATATCATTTTTATATATCTCAAAACCATCAAATACACCTGACACATCTATACTGCCAGCTATTGATACTGTTTTCTTCATAGATATCTTTACTGTATCTTTACTAGTATCTTCATATTCCACTATATAAGGCACAGTTCTACTACTAAAATCTACCTCCTCACCCGATGCAGGATCAGATTTGGCTCCCTTAGGAAGATCAAAAGTGTTTTTAACCTTAGTAAGGTCGGTATCGTATGGCACTACAACGTTTATACTATCACCTATGATAGTTATAGACACATCTTTGGAGTCAAACCCATTTATCGTTAATTTTTTGAATACATCTTTTGTATCTATCGTTTCCGATATAGGAGTATCTTCTATTGTGTTCTTGTTCTTACTACAATCTGTGTGCAATAATACAATCGCTACCGCGACTAAAAGCAATTTTATTTTTTTCATAACTTAATTTTATTTATTCAAAGCTAATAAAATAAAATACAATTACCTAATGGTTAAAAGGTTAGTTTTACTGCAACGTCTTTACTTTAATAAATACCGAAATTAGCACACATCAAGTTACTACTATTAAATACTTTAATATTGATGATAAAACTATATTAATAACAAATGATGTTCTTATTTCCCGAAGTATTAATATTATTTATTAACTAAATTTATAAAACAATAATACTCCGTTACAAAATTGGTTAAAACTCTAAAAAAACAGTTAGGTAGGCGTATTTAAATATGAATGACTCTTTGAAAATCATTTTCTTATTTGTTTTCCGACGATGTATAAGGTGTGAGTTTTCAAGGTAATAATTTTTAGAGTAAGTACATTTCAGACGTACTAAGAAGTTCTAATTTTTCAGGTAAATGTAGAGAGAAATCCTTAATCGAAACACTACATTTATTTTTTAACATAAAAGATGAAATCAACTTTTGTTAACTAAAAAGGGACAGTAAAAATAATGAACAATACTTCAGAATAAACTTTGAAAAGGAACATGATTTCTTAAGTTTTAACATTTTTATGGTTAATAAATATTGTAGTAATTTTAATAGAGAGATATATAAGATTCAGATAGAAGTAAAATTAATTAACGAAAGATCAAAAAGTTACTCAGATCTCGACAATAGATCATGATGTGAGTTTTACAATTAGTTTAAAAAAAACAACCTTTACACTAGTTGAAACTAATGAAAAGTTCATTTCTAGAAATAACTATATTATTTAGGCGGTTTAAGGAATAAACTTCATTGGTTTAATGTGGATTCAAATATACAAAACACCTAAACAAACAAAAAACCTCCAACTACATAAGTAATTGAAGGTCTTTTAAAATATTTCATTAAAGTACTCTTAAGCTTCCAAAGCTGCTGCACCACCACCTATTTCTAGTATTTCGTTGGTAATAGCTGCCTGACGTGCTTGGTTGTATTGTAAGTTAAGGTCATCTCTTAGCTCGGTTGCGTTGTCGGTTGCTTTATGCATCGCCGTCATACGTGCTCCGTGCTCCGAAGCGAATGAATCTCTAATTGCTTTAAACAATTGTGTCTTAAGCGACTTAGGTATCAATTGGCTTACTATTTCTTGTTTAGAAGGCTCGAAGATGTAATCAACAGCGTTATTATCGCTATCTTCATCTTTTTGAGACACTATTGGCAAGAATTGTTCTACCATCACTACTTGAGTACCTGCATTCTTAAAGCTATTGTATATAAGCTCTATTCTGTCGTAAGTCCCTTCTGCGAAAAGTTCCATTAACTGCTCTGCTATTTCGGCTACATTTTCAAAAGTAAGAGCATCGAAGACCTCATTTTTGTTGTCTATAACTTCAAATGTTTTAGCCAGTAATTCATCTCCTTTTTTACCAATAGTTAACAAATGAACCTCAGCATTAGCAAAAGAACTTTTAGTAAGTCTGGTTTTTTTGATAACATTAGAGTTAAAACCACCACACAAACCTCTGTTAGAAGTAATAGGAACTATCAAAACTTTAGACACTTCTCTTTCTGTCGAATATACACCACCAGCGTTACCTTCAAGGCTAGCGCTTAAGTTTTGTAACAATTCGGTTAATTTATTAGCATAAGGACGCATTTCGCTAATAGCGTCTTGTGCTTTCTTTAGTTTAGCAGCCGATACCATTTTCATAGCACTGGTTATCTTCATAGTTGAACCTATGGAGCTAATTCTATTTCTAATTTCTTTTAAGTTTGCCATTTCAGAAAATTTGTTACCTAAAACTATATAAAATCAAGCTTGTTTATAAAGCTTGATTTTATACTATTATTATTATTGATATTTTTCAGATACGTCTTTAGCTACTTGCTCTAGTACGTCTGTAAGGTCTGATGTATATTTACCTAACTTAAGCTTGTCAAGTACATCTCTGTGCTTAGTGTTAAGATAAGCTATATAATCAGCTTCAAATTCTTTTACTTTATTTACAGGAACATTTCTTAATAAATCTTTAGAACCAGCATATATAATAGCTACTTGGTCTTCTACACTATAAGGATCGTTCAGGTTTTGCTTAAGTATTTCTACGTTACGCTTTCCTTTGTTTATTACGTTAAGAGTTGCTGCATCAAGGTCAGAACCAAACTTAGCAAAAGCTTCTAATTCTCTGTATTGAGCTTGATCAAGCTTAAGAGTACCAGATACTTTTTTCATTGATTTGATTTGAGCCGAACCACCAACACGCGATACTGATATACCTACGTTAATTGCCGGACGTACACCTGAGTTAAACAAGTCAGACTCTAAGAATATCTGCCCATCAGTAATAGATATTACGTTAGTTGGGATATAAGCCGATACATCACCAGCTTGAGTCTCAATAATAGGAAGAGCAGTAAGAGAACCACCACCTTTTACCAATGACTTAATGCTATCAGGAACATCGTTCATGTCTTTTACTATAGTATCGTCGTTTATTACTTTAGCCGAACGCTCTAACAAACGAGAGTGAAGGTAAAATACATCACCAGGATATGCCTCACGACCCGGAGGTCTCTTAAGCAATAACGATATCTCACGGTATGCAACAGCTTGTTTAGACAAGTCATCATATACTATAAGTGCTGGTTTACCCAAGTCACGGAAATACTCACCTATTGCAGCACCTGCAAATGGAGCATAAACTTGCATAGAAGCAGGGTCAGATGCATTAGCAGCTACTACAGTAGTATAAGCCATTGCTCCTCTTTCTTCTAGCATATTAACTATTCCTGCTACAGTAGAAGCTTTTTGCCCTATTGCAACATATATACAATATACAGGCTTACCTGCATCGTAAAATTCTTTTTGATTCAAGATAGTATCAAGAGCTACTGTTGATTTACCAGTCTGACGGTCACCAATTATAAGCTCTCTCTGTCCTCTACCAATAGGAATCATTGCATCAATTGCTTTTATTCCTGTTTGCATAGGCTCCTTTACAGGCTCTCTAAACAAAACTCCTGGAGCTTTACGCTCTAGTGGCATTTCGTAAGTCTTACCTTGTATTGGTCCTTTTCCATCGATAGGAATACCTAAAGTATTAACTACTCTACCTATTATTCCTTCTCCAACTTTAAGAGAAGCTATACGATTAGTTCGTTTTACTGTAGATCCTTCTTTAATTTCGGTAGAAGCACCCAAAAGTACTACTCCAATATTATCTTCTTCTAAGTTCAAAACTATACCTTCTAAGCCAGTAGCGAATTCCACCAACTCTCCGTATTGTACGTTTTCCATACCATATACTCTAGCGATACCATCACCTATTTGTAATACAGTACCTACTTCGTCTAATGATACTTTAGACTCGAAATTAGCTAATTGCTGTTTCAATATTGCCGAAACCTCAGCTGGTTTAATTGCTGCCATCTTTTATAATTTTGATATAATTAAATTCTTTTTTTAATATTGGCTGTTGCCAAACTCTTTTCTTAGGTTGTTGATATTGTTCTTGATGCTTGCGTCATATTGCTTGTCGCCTACTCTAAGTACAAATCCTCCTATTATCTCAGGGTCTACTACGTTAGTTACTGTAGTACTAGCTCCTGTTAGTTCTTTAAGCTTTGCCAAAACTTTGTCTTTGGTTGCATCGTCTATAGCTACTGCTGTAGTAACTACTGCCGTTTGTATGTTGTTATGACTGTTATATACTTTTAAGTATTGCTGAGTTATAGTTTCTAACGACGACATACGTTTGTTGTCAACCAAAAGACTAAATAAACCTTTAGTTATATTACCAACTTTCGATTCAAATATCTTGTTAAGAGCTTCTTTTTTGTCTGTAGCTTTTATTATAGCACTTTTCAAAAAACTATCTAACTCGTCGTTTTCTCTGATAGTGCTACCTACTAGTAACATATCGTTGTACAACTCATCTTCTGTTTTTTGTTCTATGCTTAAGTCTAATAAAGCTTTTGCGTATCTAAGTGACGATTTCATCATAACTTATTATTTTTTCAAATCGATATCAGACAACAAAGTATCTACTAATTCTAGTTGTTTTTTGTCAGAAGATAAATTCTCCTTAACCAACTTACTAGCTATTTCTATAGATAAATCTGCTACTTGTTTCTTTATTTCAGATATTGCAGCTTGCTTTTCTTGCTCTATTGCTTGTTTAGCTTGCTCTATTATCTTACTTGCTTCTGCTTTAGCTTCTTCTTTAGCCTCCTCGATAGTCGAAGATTTTAAAGCGTTAGCTTCTTTAAGTATAGCTTCTCTTTCAAGTTTAGCTTCCTTAAGTATTTTTTTATTGTCAGCAGTTATATTTTGCATTTCAGACTTAGCTTTCTCAGCTGCCTTTAATGCGTTTTCTATACCTTCCTCTCTATCCTGAATAGCATTCATGATAGGTTTCCAAGCAAACTTACGTAACAACACCAACATTAATACTAATATTATTGCTTGCCAGAAGAATAAACCTGCTTCAAATTGTTCTATTAATTTCATATATATTGTTTAACTCGTTTATTTAAATATAAAAACAATACTTATAGCCAACCGCTATAAGTATTGTTGTTTTGATTCTGCTTATCCTGCGAATAAAGCTGCAAATGCAACCCCTTCCAATAATGCAGCAATGATTATCATTGCAGTTTGTATCTTACCTGCAGCTTCTGGTTGTCTAGCGATAGCGTCCATTGCTGAACCACCTATTTTACCTAAACCAAGACCTGCTCCTATTACGATTAAACCTGCTACTAATCCTCCTATTGTATTCATAATTTGATATATTTAATTAAACAAAATTTTTATTATTCTTTATTTTTTTATTACTCCTAGTGGTCGTCGTGGTCTGCTACTGCCGAACCTATAAACAATGATGACAACATAGTAAATATAAACGCTTGTAAGAATGCTACTAGTATCTCTATTATTGAGATAAAGAAAGTAAGGAAAAAGAACGATGGCCCTGCTACCCAACTCTTAAACGAATATATAAGTGCCAACAGACTCATAACTACGATATGCCCTGCCGATATATTTGCATACAAACGTATCATAAGTGCAAATGGCTTAGTAAGTATACCTAGTAATTCAACTGGTATAAGTGCTATTTTCATAAGTACTGGTACGTCTGGCATCCAGAATATATGTTTCCAATAAGCTTTGTTTCCCGAAAACTGTGTTACTAAGAAAGTAAACAATGCCAAACAAGCAGTTATTGCTATGTTTCCTGTTACGTTAACTCCTAATGGAGTAAGCCCTAATAAGTTTAGTATCCATATAAAGAAGAATACACTTAATAAGAAAGGCATAAATCTCTTGTATTTTTTCTTACCTATGTTTGGTATAGCTATCTCGTCACGTACATAAAGTACTAACGGCTCTAACACTCTACCAGCTCCTGTTGGGATAGGTCCTTTTTTGTATCCTCTTGCCAATCCTCCGAACAAAACAAACATCAACGCTAAAGTAAAAAGCATCATCGTTACGTTTTTGGTGATAGACATATCAAGAGGTCTATCGTTAGTTGGGTGGTCATGGTCATCGTAAGAAATAGTTCCTTGCGCATCTGTTTTATATATTATACCGTGGTACAACTTATAAAAAGCTCCATTTAATTCGGCTAAAGTCTCTCCGTGGTGAAACTTAGAAGACATAAATACTTTAACTCCGTTATCCCATAATATAATAGGCAAAGAAAAACCATAATGTTTGTATTGAGCCTCTCCGTGACTATCTTCTCCTGTTTTTTCTGTTATAAAGTTAAAATCGTGAGAATCTTTAAGGTGATGTTCTATAAACTTTTTAATTTTCTGCTTAGATGTAAGCTCGTCTGCTTGCTCATGTTGAACTGCATCTTTAACTTCACCGGAATAAGCAAAACCTAATAAAGGTAAGCTAACGAATAATACTATAAAAACTATTTTACTAAAAGCTGTTTTTGCCATGTTTTATTTCTTCAAAAGAATGGGTCTAAATTTCCGTGCAAATGTAAACAAATTTTGAAACAGTAGTCTATAAAATACGAAAATAATTATTAACTCATAATTGTGAATTAATAATTATCAAAAAAAAAGACCTTGACATTAGTCAAAGTCTTTTTTTATTATACCAAATACATTTCCAAATACCCTAATAGAAGTATAATTGTTTTTTGCTTTGACAAGACAAAAAAGTCAAGCATAGCCCAGCTATGGTTTACTTTTTTAACGCATACAAGGCAAAAAAGAAACTGCTTATATAGGGAGAGTTGGGGGTGTATTTGGTATTAGTTCTAAGTTATGCTAATACATTGCTGCTGCAGTACCAAACAATGCCGCTACGACTCCTGCTAGTAACACGAATACAACTACAAATACAAGACTAATAACTAACCCTGCAATTGACAATCCTTTGCCTACACCTGTTTTTTTGGCTTTAGAGATACCTACAGAACTAAGGATGAGCCCTAGTAACCATACAATCCATCCTAATACAGGCACCCATCCGAAGAAAAATCCTATTAAAGCTAATACGAACCCAGCAGTCCCTACCGAGTTACTTTTGTTTTGAATAAGTACGTCTTCACTCATAATTATATTGTTTTATTTATGTTTGACAGTAAATGTAAACTATTTTAAACGGTATTTATATATTTTAACATTAAAAAATAAATAGTAAACTATATCTGAGGTGTAAATGAAATACTTAAATACAAAGGCTATACAGTTAATTCAAAAGTATGATGCTTTTTATTGTTGAATATTAGTTAATTACAAGTTTTTATGTTTATTTTTTTTATTTCAGGGCAGATATATGCTCTTTTAGTAGTATATATGCGCAAATAACTTAATAAGTTATTTCACCACAATTAGAACAAATAACATGAGAATAGGAATTAAACCCAAGAAGGAAAAATCGAAATAGAAGGTTCTGCTAATTTGTTTAAAGGAGTTGTAGGTGTTGAATAGGAAGTTAAAGATAAAGCTAAACCAGAATAATGGTAAGATATAAGAAAAACAAGTATAAAATAAGGAAAGCTAAAAAGCTAAAAAAACAGTTGATAATATCTACCTCGTTAATTGTTTTTTTTATAATATTTGGGGTTTGTTGGACACACATAAGGTCTGAAAATTTAAAAGCAAACCCTAAATACACAGTGGGAACTATATATCGTAAGTATAAAGATAAAAGAGGTCTATATGTAAGGTATGAATTTATTGTAGGGAAGGTTAAATATAATGGAGGAAAAGATATTAGGGATAAAGATTCAATAAATATAGGTGATAAGTTTGAGGTGATTTATGAAGAAGGCAACCCTTCTAATAGTAAAATAATATTAAATAAAAGAATAGCAGATGAATAAAATATGGTATATATTACTAGGAGTTGTATTGATGTCTTGCAACCAGGAGAATAAATGTATTAAAACTAGAATAGATAATACGTTTCT
>JABSPL010000042.1 GCA_013215105.1 Flavobacteriaceae bacterium | reverse complement strand
TCAGCATTTATAAGAACTTAACGCCTTTGTTCTTTGATTAACATCAGTTGTTTTGCGGGTGCAAAACTACGATGCTTTTCTGGATTGGCAATGGAAAATGTGAAAGTTTTTTTAATTATTTTTTGATTCCTTTTTAATTGATTGAGGGTTGGTGGGTTGTGAATAGGGTTTCTTTGTGTGGACCGAATGATATTCTCCCTTGCGGGGTTGTTGGGTGTTTTTTTTCATAGCAAGAGTATTGTTGTGTATAGAGGTGCAATACTGCGACGTCTCTACGTACGAGGTGGATCTAGTATACTTGGATGGAGGTTGAATGTAGCTAGAGATAAAATAAATGTATTTATTCGAAAATATATTTATTTTAAAACCTTAAATTCAAGTTTAACGTATGTTTTAAAACCAATTCAAGAGCTAAAGCTTTGTTGAAATTATAGTCACATACGCAACTATAATAAATCTTATATACTTTAGCTCAAAAAAATGACAGATATAAACGAAACATTGCCTTACTGGATGGTAAAAATAAGAAAAGATTCAACCATACACATGGCTGAATTGCTCAACAAAAACAATGTAGACTTAACTAAAGAACAATGGGTAGTATTAAGGATTTCAAACCAAGGTAAATTAATGCAAACCGACCTAGCAGAAGCCATCTATAGGAACAAACCTTCCATGAGTATAATTTTTAATAGAACTAAAAGCAAATACGACCTAGGTCAGCTTACTTCTATAGATTTCAGATAAGCACAGTTAAATCTGCTTAATGCTGAAAATAATTATCAAAAAGCAAAATTTGACACCAAAAATGATGAACTCCTAATTATTACAAATAAGCAGAGTATTGATCGAAAACAATATGTTTAACAATTTGTAAAACAATACAGACAATTAGACAAGCACGGGTAATACTCGTGCTTGTTTTATTTAACATCTAGTGAACATTAGTACTTCAAACACCTCCCCTACCAAGTAATTCTTTACCTACAATACATTTCAAACATTTTTGAACTACACAATAATTTTTATTCAATTCTATCACTGCTTGACTGTCCATTGCGTTTCTTATATTGAATCCTATTTCCAAATATTTTTCTACTATAGAGTTTTTCTCGTGCTTTATTCTTCTTATTTCACTCAACACAGTATACACATCTGTTTTCCCTATATGTTTTTCATAAACATATTTGAGAGGTATTATGCAGTTTATCAAAAGTATATCTATAGTATTTCTACTTATTTTTTTAGATGAAGAGTTTGATTTCTTATCGAAAGTGTAATGATTCCCCCAAAACCCAGACAACTCTACTCCTAAAATATCGTAATATTTATCTATACCTTTATTAGAAATCAGAATACTAAACAAAGTGTTATAACGGTAATAAAGTTGGGCTAATTGGGCTATTCTTATTGTAGGAAAGTTAGGAGGTCTGAGTCTAAAAAAGCTAAGCTTCCCATTTACTATAGGACTTATATTATATGTTTTTCTCAGGAAACTATATTCTTTTTTTATATTTTTAAAATATTCATTTTCTATATCGTCATCCAAAAGATTAGCCTGTCCTAATAATAGTGCTTCTAACAACAGTAAGTTAGAGCTACATTTCATAATCAAAGAAAAATCTACCGAATTAGCTATATCGACAAACAAATCACCATTAATATTGCCTCCTAAACTTTTTGCCAGAAGCTGAAACAAAACTTTTTCCCAGTTATTTTGCGATTTCATTAATAGTTCGTTTATCATATTTTCTTTAGCATACAAGCGTTCCAAAAATGTTTTTTTTAACATTTTATCTACCGAAAACATAGAAACATATTTCAATTGTTTTTCGCAATTGATCCATTTGTTCGTTTTTTTATTAAACAAACCATTATAGTTTTCTAAAACACCTGTAGGTATTAACCTCTTTAGTTCTAAAGTATCTATTTGTGTGTTATCTTGTCTGAAAACATCTACATCGTGCTGCCATACTACATGTAATATTACCGAATCGTAATTTTCATCATATTGATGTTGATGTGCATACCAGTCCGAAGAATCAATATGAATTTCTACATTCCCTACCCAAAGTTGTCCGTCTATTCTTAGTTTAGAATTAGAAAAGTCAGGACCTTCATTTGTATTATGACTTCCATTATCTATAAGTTCTATTTGCTTACCTCTGGTGCTTTTCAGATTAAGAAAATCGAAAAGAGAGTGTTTCCAAACATAATGTAAAAAATCTTCTTTCATAGCTTAAATTTTCATTTATGAAGATACTCTTTTAAGCTATATAAAAAAAGCCACTCTTAGTTAGAGTGGCTTTTTTTATTAATTATAATATTTTATTATGAAAATAATTTATTCATTTTTATCATTTCTTCTTCTGCAAGAGCCGAGTCTACTAGTATTCTACCACTATATTCGTCTATTGTTATTTTCTTTCTGTTAGCTATTTCTATCTGAGTTTGCGATGGTATTACAAAATAAGACCCTTCAGAAGCACCTCTATCTATAGAAACAACAGCTAATCCATTCTTTACTTTACCTCTTATTCTCCTATAAGCTTTAAGCAAATGATCGTCTAGCACTTTTGAAAACTCATCTGATTTATTTTTTAAAAAATCTTCTTCCTCTTTGGTTTCTTTTATGATACCTTCAAGAGCTTCTTTTTTGTGATTCAAATGGCTTTCTTTCTCGTCCAATGTCGATTTAAGTTCCGTAACTTTTGCTGCTTTACGTTCCATCTGAAAAGTTCCTTCTTTTATTTTCTTTTCAGCAAACTCTATTTCTAGTTCTTGATATTCTATCTCTTTACTCAAAGAATCGTATTCTCTGTTATTTCTAACATTTTTTTGTTGAGATATATACTTAGTCATTGAGTCTTGATGATCTTTTATAGCTGTTTTTTTGGCTACAACCTCCTCTTTACTATTCTTAACTGAAAGTTCTAACTTTTCTAATCGCTTGCTAAGTCCTGACAATTCATCCTCCAAATCTTCTATTTCTAAAGGCAATTCACCTCTAACGCTTGTCAGTCTGTCTATTCTAGTATCAATTAATTGTAAGTCGTAAAGAGCTCTTAATTTATTCTCTACTGTGATATCTTTGTTTGTTGCCATTTCTTAGATGTAATATATAGGATTAGTGTTTTCCGTTGATAAAATAATTGCAAAATTAGTGAATTTTTTGTTAAGTAGCTCTACTAATAAGTTTTTTGTGTATTGCTCACTTTCATAATGACCTATATCACATAATAATATTTTGTTTTCTGCCCTAAAAAAATCATGATATTTAAAGTCTGACGACACATAAGCATCAGCTCCACAGCCAATTGCTTTACTTATAGCAAAGCTACCAGAACCTCCCAAAACAGCAACTTTTTTTATTTTTTTAGACATCTTTTTACTATGTCTTATAGCTTTAGTATTCATTTTAACCTTCAAATAACCCAAAAACTCCGATTCTGTAAGTTCTTTATCCAACTCTCCGACCATACCTATACCTATATTTTTACTTGTATTTTCACTTTTAGATATATTAAAACTATATAAATCTGATTCTTTATTTAATAAATTTAAAATATCATTTTTTAAAGCTTTTTCTGTAAGTATATGACCTATAAAAGTATTTTCTTCTTTTATAAAAGTGAAATTTTGTGCTTTTACATTATTTAAACCTTCTTTTATTTTATCGATATTATCGGTATGAATGCTACAAGCAATATTTATCATAGTTCCTTTTTTAGGAATCAATATCTTACATTTTTTAAGCCCTAAAGCTTCTGATATTTTATAGTTAACACCTATATTACAATTATCCAAAGCCGTATGCATAGAGTATATTGCTATATCATTTTTTATAGCTTTTAATACTACCCTTTCAACATAATTAGATCCATTTATCTTCTTTAGTCCTGAAAAAACTATAGGATGAAAACTGACTATCATATTACAATTCTTAGCTATAGCTTCATCTATTATATTTTCTAAAGTATCTAAAGTAACCAAAACACCAGTCACTTCTGACTTATAATCTCCGACTAACAAACCTACATTATCAAAATCTTCAGCATAGTCCAAAGGAGCTATTTCTTCCAAGTAATTAATTATATCTCTTACTTTCATATTTTTATTTTAAAAATATAAATATATATATAATTTCTTTCATTTTAACATAATTAAAGCTCTAGAGCAATATTATTTTTACCTCACAACAATAAAGACACTTATTTAACAAAAAAAGACTATTAATCAGAGTATTTAATATATTATTTATTAGTCACAATTATTGTAAAGACACAAATACCGTGTTTTTACACATAAAACAACATTATTATAAACAATAAAACACTACATTTGACACTAGGCAAACCCTTCATTAATATATTGATAAGTAACTGGCTAGATGGTTTTATTATCATTTAAACAATTAAAAATATGAAAGGATTTTACATACTTACTTTTAGCTTATTCCTGTCTAACATTTATTCACAAACACCTAACGATGGTTGTGGAAATTTATCTACAGTCAACCAGACTTCTACTGACGGGAATGGAAACACAATAATACTAGAATACGATATAGAAAATATTACCAATAATACTGTTGCTACTTTAAGTTCTATAGACGATAGCTACTCTTCGAACTCTACATACAATACATCTACAGGTTATTTATACCTCGGAAAAGAAAACCACCTAATGGTCTATGATGTCAACAATTCATATAATTTATTAGGAAGGATAGATTTAGTCGGTAATTCAGTATTAGTAAATAACAATTTATTTTCAAAAGACAATTTCATTGGCTACATAAACGGAAATACTTTAGTGATCATTGATGTAAGCACCACAACTACTTTCCCTGCTACAATATCTCCTAGTTTAATTACAGAAACCACTCTAAATCAATCTTTATCGGGAGTAAATGATTTTATAATGATAGAAAATAAACTCTATGGAATAAAAGGTATTTCTCCTGTACTTTACATAATAGACGTCACTACGGGAGTAGTCACAACCAGAAACTTAATATTAGATGATAGCTTAGACTCTACTATCTCAGGAGATTCTTATGGTGCATGTTGGCAAGATAGAGAAAATAATTTTTATTGTTTCAACAATAAAAACGGAGATATATATAGAATAGAAGACGTTAACAGTGGCACTAACCTAATAACTAAAATACTATTATCAACTCCCTCTAGTTCTAATGATGGATTTGGATGTGAAAACATGACCAATCTTACCGACACCGACAATGACAATGACCCAAACACTACAGACCCTGACGACGATAACGATGGGAATCCTGATAACACTGACCCCAACCCCTTAATACCTGTAGCTAATGACGATTATATAGAGGTGGTTCCTAATGTTCTGAAGTCTATTGATATATTGAATAATGATGATTTTATTCCTAGTTCAGATATTTCTATAAACATAACCGGAGGAAACGCTGGAGGGATAGTATCTACAGATTATACTACTGGAATGTTTAGTTATTACGCCTTAAAATCGGAAGAAGGAAGTGTCGTTACTGTGGAATATACGGTAGTAAACACAGCTGTAACACCCAATGTATCAGCAACAGCAATCGTTCACATTACTGTTTTGACCGATACCGACAATGACAATGACCCAGACACTACAGACCCTGACGACGATAACGACGGAAATCCTGATACTACTGACCCTAACTCACTAATTCCTACCGCTAATAATGATTCGTTTACTGTAATTTCTAATAACACTACGAGTTCCGATATTTTGTCAAACGATGATTTTATAGCGGGAGTAAATACATCTTTAAGCGAAATCGCTGGAGGTACTGCTGGGGGTGTTGTTTCGTTTAATAACTCAACAGGTGATATTATTTACACGGCACTACTTACTGAGCTAGGCACAACAGTAACTGTTAATTATGAGGTCAAAAACACAGCTGTAACACCTAACGTATCGGCAACAGCAATCGTTTACATTACTGTATTAATAGACACTGACAACGACAATGACCCAGACACTACAGACCCTGACGACGATAACGATGGAAACCCTGATAATACTGACCCTAACCCCTTAATACCTGTAGCTAATGACGATTATATAGAGGTGGTTCCTAATGTTCTAAAGTCTATTGACATATTGAATAATGATGATTTTATTCCTAGTTCAGATATTTCTATAAACATAACCGGAGGAAACGCTGGAGGGATAGTATCTACAGATTATACTACTGGAATGTTTAGCTATTACGCCTTAAAATCGGAAGAAGGAAGTGTCATTACTGTGGAATATACGGTAGTAAACACAGCTGCAACACCCAATGCATCAGCAACAGCAATAGTTCACATTACTGTTTTGACCGATACCGACAATGACAATGACCCAGACACTACAGACCCTGACGACGATAACGATGGAAACCCTGATAATACTGACCCTAACTCACTAATTCCTACCGCGGTTAATGATTCGTTTACTGTAATTTCTAATAACACTACGAGTTCCGATGTTTTGTCAAACGATGATTTTATAGCGGGAGTAAATACATCTTTAAGCGAAATCGCTGGAGGTACTGCTGGAGGTGTTGTTTCGTTTAATAATTCAACAGGTGAGATTATTTACACGGCATTACTTACTGAGGCAGGCACAACAGTAACTGTTAATTATGAGGTCAAAAACACAGCTGCAATACCCAATGCATCAGCAACAGCAATAGTTCACATTACTGTTTTGACCGATACCGACAATGACAATGACCCAGACACTACAGATCCTGACGACGATAACGATGGAAACCCTGATAATACTGACCCGAATTCTCTGACAGCTACTGCTACTGATGATTATACTGAAGTTGTCGCCACCTTTACAAAAAACATAAATATACTAAGTAATGATGATTTCATCCCTGGATTTGATACTTCTATAACTATAACTGGAGGGAGTTACGGAGGTATTATTTCGATAGACCCTATGACTGGAACTATTAATTACACCGCTTTAATTTTGGAACAAGGAAACACTGTTACTGTCAATTATATGGTAACCAATACAGCTGTAACACCTAATGTATCGGCAACAGCAACTGTTTTTATAACTGTATTAATAGACACTGACAATGACGGAGACCCTAATATAACCGACCCAGACGATGATAATGACGGAAACCCCGATAACACTGACCCGAATTCTCTGACAGTTATTGCTACTGACGATCACCTATATTCAGTTCCTAATTACACCTCCAACATAGATATAATCACTAACGATGATTTTAAAATATCCGATAATTTGAGCGTTACTTTTGAACAAATAGAATACTTAGGTTTATTGTCCTTTGATATATCTACAGGTATATTTAGTTACACACCTACAATAGAAGAGGAAAACACAAGCTTCGAACTAGAGTATGAAGTTTGCAATACCTTTGTTTGTGCAAAGGCATATATATATATAGTTATAGGCGAAGATACAGATAACGATGGTATAAGCGACGAATCGGACTCTGATATAGATAACGACGGAACTAATAACTACGACGATGAAAATCCTTATACGGCAATCGCCAACGACGATTATTCTTACGCTATACCCGAAACAGAAATAATTATAGATATAATAATTAATGATGATTTTAGTACATCAAGTAATCTTATAATATATGGAGACAACTTAGGTACAGCACAAGGAAGTATCGAATTCGATTCTACATCAGGCACCCTTACATACACATCTATTAGTTCCGAAACAGACTCTGAAGTAACCGTTAACTACACAGTATGCAATATAGACACAAACGTATGTGCAGAAGCAACCGTATACATAACTATAATCGAAAGCATAGATGAAAACACCATTAATCAACTATTCACCCCTAACGGAGATGGAATTAATGATTATTTTGTAATAGATGGAATAGAAAAAATGTATCCATACTACAATATGATTGTTTTTAACAGATATGGAAATACTATTTACAAATATTCCCATAACGGAAATAAGGAATTAACTCCTATATGGTGGGACGGAACCGTAAACTCTAGCTTATCAAACAAAGGAGAAAAAGTACCTCCAGGAGTTTATTTCTACCTTATAAATTACAATGTAAAAGGGAAAAAACCCCTGAAAGGATGGATATATTTAGATGAATAATGAAAAACGTAATTACAACATTTGTTTTATTACTTTATAGTATCGTTAATGCTCAACAAAACCCTTTGTTTACTCAATACAACGAAAATATAAACCTAATAAACCCTGCTTATTCTGGTTCTTTTGGAGGGCTAAACATAACTTACTTGCAACGGTTGCAATGGGAAGGGTTTCCAGGGGCTCCCAAAACTCAAGTAATATCGATACATAGCCCTATAAATAGTAAAGTAGGACTTGGTACTACAATATATAGAGATATCATAGGCCCACTTACTCAAACTGATATATCTGCTGACTTTGCATATTCTTTAAACCTTAAAGAATATGGAAGCTTCGCCTTTGGCATAAGAGCAGGTACTCATATTAAATCGTTAAATCTAAACCTGCTAAGAACCGAAAAAACTGAACTAGCATCAGATGAATATAAAAACTCTACCGATTTTAATATAGGTATAGGTGTTTTTTATTTTCGTCAAAACTTCAATATAGGCTTTACTGTATCTAATTTAATTAATACTATTAGCGAAAACAAAAAACAATACTTCTTAAACACAGGATATGTCTTCGATATACAAAGCGGGTTGAAATTAAGGCCATCTTTCCTAATAACAATGTCGAAAGGGACACCTGTAAACCTTAACTTATCTATAAATGCATTATTATTAAAGTTTTTAGACTTAGGAATATCCTATAGAGTAGATGATTCCATAAGTCTTATTTCCAATATAAAACTAACTAAAGATCTTAATATAGGTCTATCATACGACTATACCAGTTCAGAATTAAGCACTTACAACGATGGCACATTCGAAATATTTGTAAACTATATTATAAGACTACCATATATACGCCCAGAATGTTTTTCTAAATTTGGACTTAAGAAGTTCAAATAAACCTCTTAAGTTCTTCGTAACTAGAAATAACCATATCGGCAGTAGCCAAAGTTTGTATTCCTCCTTCTTCTCCCTTATAAGCTACACAATATATCCCTGCCCTGTTTGCTGCTAATATTCCATTGTCAGAATCTTCTATAACTATACAATTCCTCTTATCTATCCCCGAAACTTTAGCTGCATTTTCGAATATCTCTGGGTGAGGCTTAGAGTTTTCCAAATCGGAACCGCTTAACTTGTCTACAAAATATTTATCTAAACCGAAACGCTTAAAAACACGATTTATAGTATCCATAGATGCCGAAGATGCCAAAACCATAACTATGTTTTTACTATAAACATATTTTATGATATCCTCAACTCCATCTATTAACGAGAGTTCCAAATCTTTCTCAAACAAACTAACAAAAGCATCTCTCTTCCTAAGAACTAAGTCAGAAGCTTCTTCTTTTATATCAAAATATTCCTTTATCTTATTAAAAGTATTTATAGTAGATGCTCCCATAAAAGTACTGTACATTTCTTGGGAAATATCTAAATTTAATTCGTTAAAAACCTTAAAATAAGCCTTACTGTGAAGAGGTTCTGTGTTTACAATAACTCCATCCATATCGAAAATAACGCAATCTACTTTATTCATATAACTAATATTAATTTTGAGCCGCTAAAATAGCTTTTTACTCTCTATTAAAAATAAAATATCAAAAAAACTAAACCTCAACCTTAAATTTCTCATCAAACGATTCGCATAATTCTTTATAAGTCGCATCTGGCTCCGCTCTCCATCCTTTTATCAAATCATTCAATTTTTCTTCATTAGCCCGTTTGCTTTTATCAAAAAATGACTGCATCAATTCTAATTCATTTACTAAAGCTAATTCTTTGTATTTCTTAGATATCTCTATTTTATTACCTTGCATTAATTCCTCTTCTTCTATATCTGCTATGTTTTTCTTATAACTTTTCATACCAAAAAGCATTTTAGCTATAAGTGCCGAAAGTTCTATCAGAGTCAATATAAAAGCCAATAAATAGTACCTAATCCTAAGCTTACCCGTTTTATCTTTGTTAAGTAAAGACTCCAAGGCCTCTGCCTGTACCAAAGTTCCAAAAGAAGTATTAGAACCCCTAAAAGACTCAAAGTCTGAATTTATCTTATTATTTATATCGTTTATTTCCGTTTGTATTTGAGCTATTTCGGGCTTTAAATTATTATTCAAAGCCAAAGATTCTGTCCTGTGATGGTCCAGTATTCCTTCTTTTTTCTTAGAAATAGTGCTGTAACCTTGTTTTTTGGTACCTCCGCTACCATCCATTTCACTTTTAAAATCTGTCTCGGCCTGGATTAACTCCTTAGTTTTGTCATTTAATTGGTTTTTCAAATCAGTCTTTCTTGAATTAAGAGAAGACAAATCAGTAGCATATATTGCTTCTAATTCCTTTTTCCTGTCCTGGTTTTTGATATCTACAATAATCTGAGATTCTCTTTTTACATCATTCTCATAGAACTTCAATATCATAGGTTGTGCCAAGAAAACACCTAGTAAAGTAGCCAATACCAGACGAAAAATAACAGAGAAAATATTTATTTTACCCGAAGACATCGAAGCTATCAATGCCCTATCGAAACTAATAATATAAAAACCCATAAATATACCTGCAACTATAGGTACAAATGCATTATCGCTTACCGTCTGAAAGAAGAAAGTCCAAGCAAACATAGCATAAACACCTACCACCAAAAGCAAAACACCTATCACAGTAGCATGGTAACCATCTACTTTACTTTCTCTAATTATCTCTTTTTTGAAACCAGATAAGTTCCATAAATAACCGTTAAGCTTGTTGTTTTCTTGTCTCATATTTTTTTTGTTTTAATTATAGGTTCAAATATACATTATATTGTTATACCTAGTACTATGTTTTTGGTTAGGAATGAAAATTCTTAATTTATAATTAAAAAAAGCTATACAAAACGAGTCGTAATTTGAAACTATAAACATGAATTACACACTACTATCTTATCTGTAACATATACAATTACAGCATTAGTCATGTTTAATATTTTCTTTATGTTAATTCACAATTATGAATTAAAAACATATATTTTTCGAAAATTTCAGAAACAAAACAAAATCAGTCAAGGTTTGGAACCTAAACACGATTTAGGAACAACTATATAGCTAGTAATAGCTTACATTATAGGGTCGGGAATATTCTTTAAAGTAGATGATATATTAAAAGTAGCTGAAGAATACATTTTGGCAGGGCTTATAGGTTGGCTAGCCGTAGGTCTGTCGGTAGTACTAGAAGCTCTGTCTTTGGCATATTATACAGAGCAACTACAAAGAAGGAGGACTTTACAAATATACCTAATTCCTCTTCGAACCTAAAGTTTCATTTTCAGAAGGTTGGCTTTACATATATGTTTACCATCCAATATTAGGAGGAGTTCTGTTTACCGTCGCAGGTATTTATATAGTCAACCTCCTCAAAGAATTTCTGGCTTTCACTCCTAACTTCATACATTATTCGGTTCTACTACTATTTGAGCGGGTTGTATGTTTATATATAATCGTTCTTTTGATTTATTGGCTTTATATTTTAAAACATTTACTATAATACGTATATTTAAGCACTCGTTAAATTATATTCAAAATCTTTAAAACTAAAACTTCACGTGATATAATCTTTTAAAACTACAACTAACAGAAATAATTCCAATAGTTATATGTATTAACACTATTTTTGTAATCAAATCAATTATATTTATGAAAACATTTTTAGCTAAAACATTTGATATTGTAAGCAGTAAGCATTCTGTTTTAGAAGACTTAATATTTGTATTACCTACTCAGAGAGCTTGTGTTTTCTTAAAAAAAGAGTTAAAAAACAATACAACTAAAACAGCTTTTTCTCCTCAAGTATATAGTATAAGCGATTTTTTACAAAGCCAAACCAAATATTCTAATATCCCTAAATTAGACTTAATTTTTGCTTTTTTTAAAGTTTATAAAAACACTTTAAAAGAAAAGAAAAAAGACGATTTCGATACTTTTTCGGGATGGGCATCTACGGTTTTACAAGATTTTAACGAAATAGACAGTAATATAACCCCTGCCGAAGAACTACTAGACAACCTTACCGAAGCTCAAAGACTAGAACAATGGGGTTTATCGGAAGAACCTAGCGAAACTCTCAAAAACCATTTCAATTTCATAGAAGACCTTAAGCACTATTATCTAGCTCTTAAAAAACATCTTATTAAGGATGTACAGCAGATAACTTCGGGAATGCAATATCGTGAGTTTGTCGAAAATATAGATGCAATAAATAAAAACATAGGAGATAAAAAAATAATCTTCTTAGGCTTTAATGCTCTTAACAGAGCCGAAGAAATAATATTTCAATATTTCTTAAAACGAGATAAAGCCGAAGTTTACTGGGATGGAGTAGACTATTTTATGGGAGATATTACCGAAGCTGGGTATTTTATGAATAAATACAAAAAAAACTGGAAATATTATGAAAACAACGAGTTTACAACTATAGAAACCATAGATATAAACAAAAAAATAAATATAATAGGTTGCCCCAAAAACATAAGTCAAGTAAAGTATTTGAGCGAATTACTCAACCAAAACCCAAACTATAATAACACAGCAATAGTGTTGGGTGATGAAAAAATAATAGATATAACCCTTAATTCATTACCAGACAATCTAGACTCTGTCAATATTACTATGGGATATCCTCTTAAGAATACTCAAATAATAGGGCTTATAGATTACCTGTTCAAACTACATATTAATTCCGAAAACCAACAAGACTACAAGTTTAACTATAAAGACATAGTTAATGTATTAACTAATTATAGTTTTGTTTCTAAAGAAGATATTCTCGGATTTAACAATGAAAACAAAGTGTTTTATACTTATCAGGACATCAAAAACCTTATAAAAAACACAGCTTTATTCGATAGTCTCGAATTTGTTTTTTCTAAACCCAAAACAAGTAAAGAGTTTCTGATAATATTCGAAAAAACTCTTGTTTTGTTAAGCAACAATGATAATCCTCTAGAATTAGAACATATAAAACTACTAAAAGATGTTTTTGAAGAATTAAAAACTCATATAGAAGCTAACGATTTTATAAATAATAAAAGGACGGTTTTTTCGCTTTACAAACAAATATTAAGCACCGAAAAGCTATCGTTCAAAGGTAGCCCTACTCAAGGTTTACAATTAATGGGATTACTTGAAACCAGAGTATTAGATTTTGAAAAAATTTATCTATGTGGCCTAAACGAAAAAATATTACCTAAAGACTCTAGATCTCAGTCTTTCATCCCTATAGATATAAAGAAGCACTATCATATATCGAGCTACAAAGAGAAAGACGCTATCTTTTCTTATCATTTTCACAGATTACTACACCGAGCAAAAGAAGTTTATTTGCTATACAATACCGAAATAGATAGTTTCGGATCTGGTGAACCTAGCAGATTCATAAAGCAATTAGAGTTGGTTTACACCAATATTAACAAATACAATATAGTTCCAAAACTTAACACTAGCCCTGTTAAACCCAAAAGCATAGCTAAGACAGACTTACTAATTCAAAGACTCGATAAAATAGCCGAAGAAGGATTCTCTCCCTCGTCTATAGCTAATTATCTGTACAACCCTATGGCTTTTTATAATCAGAGAGTTTTACGAATAAGAGAACTTGTAGTAACCGAAGAAACTATTGCTGTAAATGTACTAGGTACGGTTATTCACAATGTTTTAGAAATTCATTATTTGCCTTTTGCTATAGAAAACAAAAAATCGAGCAGAGCAGGTGATTTTATTACTAAAGACCATATAAAACAAATGGTTAGTGACACCGAAAAACTTGTAGAAGAACAGTTTGACATACACTATAATAAAGGTAATATCAAAAAAGGTAAAAACTACCTTATATATAAAGTAGCTATAGAGTTTGTACTTAGGTTTTTGAGACAAGAGCAAAAACTAATAGAAAAGCACAAATTACAAATAGTTGCTTTAGAAAAAGACTTAGAATGTTTTGTAAATATAAAAAATACTAGTGTTAAAATAAAAATAAGAGGTTCGGTAGACAGAATAGAAAAACTAGACGGAGCCTTAAGGATAATAGACTACAAAACAGGTAAAGTAGAGCCTGGAGACTTAGCTTTGGCACAATGGGGTGAGCTAGAAGATAGCTACAAAAAAAGTAAAGCTTTACAACTTATGATTTACTCCCTACTTTATAGTGCAAATTACACTAACTTTGAGGTATTAACTTCTGGAATATATTCTTTTAAAAATCAGAATAAAGGACTTATGAATGTTAAAATCGATAAAAACAAAGATATATCTATAGACGATATAGAAGACTTTAAAGTAAGTCTTATTAATATATTGGACAATATATTCGATAAAGAACAAGACTTCGTAGAAAACATAAAATAAACAAAAGAAGATGAACATAATGAAGAAAATAGTCTACTTGATGGCTTTGATGCTAATATTAGTATCTTGTAGTAACGGAAAAGAAGAAGTTGTTACTCCTACTCCAACGCCAGTTGATGACCCTAATTCAGAAACCGAAGAAGAGGAAGAGACCGAAACTGAAGAGGAAGAAACTAGTGAATATACAGATATTAATATTGTTAACAGAACTAGAGTTTTGTCTTATTTGGAATACTTATCTTCTGATGAACTGGGCGGAAGAGAAGTCTTAAGTGCAGGTAATACACTAGCCAAAAACTATATAATTTCTCATTTTGAAGACCTAGAGCTAGACGTCATACAGCAAACTTTTAACTACGCAAGTGGTACCGCTACCAATATATACGTAAAAATAGAAGGAACAGACAATAGCGACGAAACTATAGTAGTGACAGCTCATTATGACCATATTGGCCCAGGTAATAGTCACAAAAGAAGTACTCCGCAAAAAACAACTGACAATATATATAACGGAGCTGACGACAATGCTTCGGGAGTAGCTGGTTTGTTAGAATTCGCAACATATTTCAACGAAAATAAACCTAAAAATGATATTATTTTCTTAGCCTTAGATGCCGAGGAAGTAGGATTAAAAGGAGCTTCTTATTTCACAGCCTATTACAGTGGTATTTCGGATGTAATTCTTAACTATAATATGGATATGATAAGCCGAAACGACGACAATATACTTAACTTATGCGGAATAAACCGTAGCCCTAGCTTGGCTAGTTTTTTCGAAAACAGAACTCTTAGCTCTGATATAAACATAACCAAATGGCACGATGGTAGCGACGGAAGGTATGATTGGACAGGAGCTAGTGATCATGGAGAGTTCTATAAAAAAGGTATTCCCTTTATATATTTCGGGGTAGAAGACCATATAGACTACCACAAAGTAAGTGATGAATATAAAAACATACAACCAGACTTTTATATAAAAGCTTTAGATTATATAGCTAATTCTTTAATAATAGCTGACGGTAATTTATAATAAACAACTTATAGCTATCAATTTAACAAAGAACAAATTGAAATAACACCTAAATAAGACGTTTTTAGTCTTTTTATAACCATAAGCTAATCAATACCTAACAGATATTGATTAGCTATTTTTTTGTTTATCAGGCTCTTACACAGAGCATTTATATTAATAATTGAATTTGTTAAAGTTATATTAAAAACATATATTTAACAATATTAATAATATAAAACACAAAAATATGTATTTAAAAAGATTTAAAACCCTATTATTTCTAATAATAGCAACACCAGTCTTAGCTCAGACTTATACCGTGAACGGTAAAGTTTCTGACGATATGGGAGGACTCCCAGGAGTTTCGGTAATAGTAAAAGGAACAACCACCGGTACTAGTACCGATGGAGATGGAAACTACACTATAAGTGTAGAGAATGGAAATATTTTAGAATATTCTTATGTAGGTTATAATACACATAGCGAAACTATGGATGGTAGAACTACTATTAATATAACATTATTAGCCGGTATGGCTTTAGACGAGGTTGCTTTAGTTGGGTCTAGAAATCAAAATAGAACTGTAGCTGATTCTGCTGTACCCGTCGATATAATTAATGTAGAAGAACTCATTTCAGCTGGACCTCAAGTAAACTTGAACCAGATTTTGAATTATGTAGCTCCTTCGTTTACATCTAATACTCAAACTATTTCTGATGGTACTGACCATATAGATCCTGCTTCTTTGAGAGGTTTAGGTCCTGATCAGGTTTTGGTACTTATTAATGGTAAAAGAAGACATAATTCTTCGCTTATAAATGTAAACGGTACTTTTGGTAGAGGTTCGGTAGGAACTGACCTTAACGCTATACCTGCTGCTGCCATATCACGTATAGAGGTTCTTAGAGACGGTGCTGCCGCTCAGTATGGTTCCGATGCTATAGCTGGAGTTATAAATATAGTGCTTAAGAAAAATACTAATGAATTAAAATTTAGTATTACAACAGGTGCTCATATATCTAAAAACTCTAATGACCAAACTGGTGGAATGGATGGTGAAACTACCAACATAAGTGCTAACTATGGTTTAGACTTAGGAAGTAAAGGTGGTTTTATTAACTTTACTGGAGACTTCGATGTAAGAAACTCTTATGGTAGAATGAAAGAATGGGAAGGAGATATATTTAATAAATACAATACCGTAGAAAGATTTGCTAATAATGCTGGATACGATTTAGCAGATTTGTTAGACGACGATGTAGCTGATGTTATAACATATGCAACAGCAGCAGGATTCGATTTGAGCGGAGGTACAGATAAAGCTTCCTTACAAACATTGCTATCTGACGACAACACAGCAGTAGAATTATCAGCCAGAGGAATGAAAAGAACTGACTTTAATATGAGAGTAGGACAATCTGCTGTACGTGGAGGCCGTTTCTTTGCCAACTTATCTCTTCCTTTAGACGAAGAAGGTACAGAACTTTACTCTTTTGTAGGTCTTAGTTCTAGGTCAGGTAACTCTGCTGGTTTTTATAGATTGCCAAACCAAAGTAGAACATATACTCCATCTACTATGAATGGATTTTTACCAGAAATAAACTCTGATTTGACTGACAAGTCTTTTGCAGTAGGAATAAAAGGTAAAGTTAACGACTGGGATGTAGATTTTTCTAATACTTGGGGTAAAAACCAGTTTTTATTTGTAATAGGAAATACATCTAATGCATCTATGCAGTCTAGTTCTCCTGGCACATTCGATGCTGGTGGATTCTCGTTTGCACAAAACACTACCAACTTAGATATAAGTAAGTTTTATGAAGATAAAATGGAAGGATTGAATGTTGCTTTCGGGGCAGAATACCGTTTGGAAACTTACGAGATAATGGCTGGAGAGGAAGCTTCTTATTCTCAATACACTCAAGAAGGAGATCGTATAACGAGTGATACTCAATCAGCAACTGTAGACTTTTTTGGAAGATCTAGAGCTGGTGGAGCACAAGTATTCCCTGGTTTTAGCCCTAAAAACGAATTATTGCGTTCTAGAAATAGTATAGCAGGATATTTTGATATAGAAGCTGATTTCACTGAAAGATTTTTAGTTAGTGCAGCTACCAGATACGAAAATTATTCTGACTTTGGTTCTACTCTTAATTTCAAACTAGCAACCAGAGTTAAAGCTAGTGACAATATGAATATTAGAGCAGCTTTCAATACCGGTTTTAGAGCTCCATCTTTACATCAGTTAAACTTCAACTCTACATCTACAGTATTTGTTGACGCAATACCTATAGAAGCTGGTACTTTCTCTAACGATAGTAGAGCTGCTCAGTTGTTAGGAATACCAAAATTGAAAGAAGAGACTTCTCAATCTGTTAGTTTAGGGTTTACAGCTAAAATACCATCAGCTAATTTGGTTGTTACTATTGATGCTTACCAAATAAATATAGACGATAGAATAGTTTATACAGGTAGGTTCAAAGGGCCAGGAACAGGAAGTGAATTAGATGGTTTATTAGCACAAGCAGGAGCTGCTTCGGCATCTTTCTTTGCTAACACTATAGATACAAAATCGCAAGGTTTAGATATAGTAATAACTCACACGGCAAAGCTTAGTGATAATGTTAGATTAAAATCTGATTTGGCATCTACATTTTCTAAAACAAGAAGAGTTGGAGATATAAATACTTCTGATATATTAGAAGCTGCAGGTTTGACAGATACATACTTTAGTGAAGAAAGTAGAGTTTTCTTAGAAAACGCAGTACCTTCTATGAAGATAAACTTATCTAATAGTTTAACTACTGATAAATTCAATATCTTCTTGAGAAATGTTTATTTTGGAGAGGTTACAGAGTCAACTAATACTGTAGCTAATCAACAATTGTTTAGCGCTAAAATAGTTACTGATTTATCTTTTGGTTACAAAATATCTGATTCTTTAACTGCAACTATTGGTGCTAATAATCTTTTAGATATATACCCAGACAAAGCTATAGATGCTAATAGAAGTAGCGGTAGGTTTGACTGGTCAAGAAGATCTCAACAATTTGGAATTGGAGGCCGTTTTGTATTTGCAAGACTTAATATTTCTCTATAATAATAATACAATAGTATAAAAACAAAAGGGTATTACCATAACGGTAATACCCTTTTACTTTTCAAAGTATATTATATTTAAAATTCTCTATAATCAAATTCCAATTCAGATACTTTTTTACAAATATATTCTAATATTTCTTCGTCTTGCTTGTCAAAAGCATTTACTATATTAGAATCTATATCTAACTGCCCTATATTTTCTCCATTTTTAAACATAGGTATTACTATTTCGGACTTTACATGTATGTTGCAAGCTATATAGTTGTCTTGTGCTTTTACGTCGTCAACCACAAAGTTTTTGTTACTTAAGGCTACCTGCCCGCATATTCCCTTACCAAAAGGTATTATGGTATGGTCTGTTTCTTCTCCTGTGTATTTTGATAATTTAAGCTCTGGTTTATCACCGTTTTTAAAATAAAAACCAACCCAAGTATAGGTTTTTAATTCTGCTTCTAAATAGTCACATATACTTTGTAATGCTGTGTTTATATCTGTTTTTTTTTTGCAGATACTATCTATTTCTAGTTTTATGTTTTCTGTATTCATTGTAGCTTCTTTGGTGAATATTTTCGTTTTCAACTAGCTTAAAGCGCTTGGACTCAAGAGATAGTACAGGTTAGTGAAACTATTTTTTTTGTATATATTTATTTATTTTACCATCTTTATATCTGTGGTATATAAACAAGGGCATCAAGATAAAAGCCGTGGAAAGTACTGCTAGACCTATAAAAACTTCTCCTTTTTGATGGTCATAAGTTTTTATATAGAAACCTGTACTTATTGCTATTATTATTATTATAGTTATGATTAATATTAAATATTTCATCTGTATATATTTTTAAAATGCAAATATATAAATATTAGAGTTTGTCTGAGTGTTTAAAAATAGTATTTTCGCTAAAAACAATATATAAATATGAAAATAGGTTTCGATGCTAAAAGGATGTTCCATAACTCTAGGGGTCTAGGTAATTACAGCCGTGACTTAGTAGCCATAATGAGCGATTATTTTTCTGAAAACAAATATTTTCTTTATAATCCTAAAAAAGGAAAAATAGAAAGATATAAATTGAGAGAAAACAATATAGAAATAATGCCTAAAGGTTTTTTCTGGAAAAAACTCTCTTCTATATGGAGGCAAATAGGTATTGCCAAGCAAGTAAAGGAAGATGGAATTGATATATTTCATGGGCTTAGTAACGAAATACCTAAGAACATCAAACAAGCAAAAGTTATAGTAACTATACACGACCTTATTTTCTTAAGATTCCCTCACTTATACAAAAAAACAGATGTTTATATTCAAAAGAAAAAAGCAGAATATGCAATTTCTAATTCTGACAAAATAATAGCAATAAGCGAGCAAACCAAACAAGACTTGATAGAGTACTTAGGTGCTGAACCTAGCAAAATAGAGGTTATATATCAAGGTTGCCACAAAGTATTCAAAACTATAATAGAAGAAACCAAAAGACTAAACTACCTTAAAGAAAACAATATACCTACAGAATTTATCCTGAATGTGGGAGCCATCGAACCCCGAAAAAACGTATTAAGCTTAGTTAAAGCCATCAGAAACATGGACACACATTTAGTAATCGTAGGAGGGAAAACTCCTTACACTAATGAAGTCATTAATTATATAGAAAGTAATAATATGCAAGATAGAATACATATATTGGAAGGTGTTTCTATAGAAAATTTAGCTATTTTGTATCAATCGGCTACATTGTTTGTTTACCCTAGTATCTTCGAAGGTTTTGGTATTCCTATAATAGAGGCTTTATATAGTAAAACACCTGTCATAACATCTTTAGGTAGTTGTTTTTCAGAAGCTGGGGGTCCAAAAAGCATATATTTGGAACCTTACGATGTTGATACCTTAGAGAATGAAATAAAACTATTGCTTTCTGATTTAAAAAAAAGAAATGAGATGGCTGAGCAAGGTTATGTTTTTGTTCAGAAATTTAACGATGACATTATAGCTAAAAACATGAATAAACTTTATACAAAAGTTTTAGGATAAACACTTGCGTAATTTCATGATTTTTAATATTTTTATTTTACAAATGTTTTTACACTCACCAACTCCATATAGCCATATATACACAAGTAAAAGCTTATCGTAATCACCCTCGACAAAGCTAAACAATGCTACGCTAAGACTAGAACCAAAAACAAGATTCATGTCTTTTAAGTATTGATAATTAGTGTTTTAAATATAAAAAAGCTATATTTGTGATGTCTATAATAAGTTGTTTTGATTATTTTAGAACTAAACCCAAGAAGGAATGAAGAATATATATATAATAATTTCATTATTTTTAATACTTGCTAGTTGCGGTAAAGAAACAACAGATGGAGATTCTTTGTGGAATATAGAAGAAATATTAATCCTTAACACTGATAAGTTAAGTATATATAAAGAAACAGATGGTCAGGACGTAGTTTTCTCTATACAATACAATAAAGAAACAGATTTGACCGATGTTATATATAGCTGGGAACTACCTAACAATGCTTTTAGTAAACCCGAATCAGGAGAAATAATTGATTTAAAAAATAATAAAAAAGTAAATATTGAAGTTACATTAGATGATGGTAGTGTTAGATATTGCTGTATTATTTCAGAATACAAAGGTGTTAGTGAACTCAAAATAGAATTAAACGACAATCTTACGGTAAAAAAAACAGGTGATGACTTTATAATTGGCTACAACAGGGGAGATGAAGAATATTTAAAAAATATAAAATTAGATTTACAACTTCCAAAAGGTTCCGTTAGTACTCCTAAATCAGGTGATAGTATAGATATTTCTGAAGAAAGTAAACATATAGAAACAACTTTAGCTGATGGTACTAAAAAAACACAAACTATAAGCTCTGAGATGAACAAAAGTAATCTCTCAATTATTACTAAAGTTGAATACAATATACTTGAAACCATCTATACTTCTATTTTAAACCAAAACACCAAAAAAGGCACACTAACCATACCATATAATTATATTTCGAATATATATACCTCCGAAATAAAGATATATCACTCTAATTATTCCTTGATTCAAATTGATTACACTCAATTAAACGACTCCAAAATAGAAGTAACACTGACAGTTACTTCTGAAGACGAAACCTCGGTAGAAGAATATACAATTCTAATAGATGAAATGTTAAGCTCTTCTAATATTTTAAATTCCTTTGTTCTTAATAATTCTTATAATGACTTTACAGGTATTATAGATGAAAACAATAAAACTATATCGATAGATGTCCCATATAACACCTCTTTACAGAATATATATGCTATCACCAATGTATCTACCGATGCTGTTATTTTTCCTAAAGATGGAAATTCTTTTGTTCTAAACACAAATAATCAAGCTATATTTTCCGTTACTGCCGAAGATGGCGAAAAACAAAATTACACTCTTCATATAAATGAATTAGAAGACACTACCGAAGCTACTATACACTCTATAACGTATTTAATAAACGGCACAGAATACAAAGCCATAATTAATGAAACAGAGTTATCCGGTACTTTAATCTTGCCTAATAGTGTTACATTACACAGCGTCCCTGATCCTATTGTAGTACATTCTTTAAACTCTACTTTCTTTCTAACATTTGCCACAACAGATGAGGACAATCAATACCTTCTATTTATTATTTCTTCGCTAAACGTAAATAATAAAACATACCAAATATATGTAACCTTCTTAGCTATATAATAAACTAAGCTTTAAAACAACTAAATATCACACTAGTATTTTAATATAATACATTTTATAAAAAAAACAAGGTATGAATAAGCGAGTGTTTACTATCATTTAAACTAAGAAAGCGAGCAAAACGTCGTGAAACTTGATGCAGAGATACTAATTAAAGATTATCTCTCATCTGATTAGAAAGCCATTGTTCTTTCTCCCCGCCTTTTTTCTCCATATATTTCATATATTCTATCCTCTTTTTAGTGTTTCTTAGACGGTATTCTACTTCCCATAAATTATTATTTAAACTATCTCTTTCTACGAGAATAGTTTTATCTTCAAATATATTATCATCTAAAGAGTAATTTTGAGTAAAATTAAGATTTATTTTTTCACGTCTCCTATTCATATTAATACTTGTCTTTATTTGTCCTTTATTTAATCTCCAATATTTATTATTGAATACAAAATCGGCTTTCACTTCTCTTGTAAAATCTAATATTTCATATTTAGAGATTTTATAGACATTATGTTTTAATAAAGGAAAATATACATCAGGATTTATGTTTTTAGAGAACGAATAACTATAACTAGAACATCCGTAATTAACTTTATCTATAAGTATTCTCCCTTTAAAGACTACTTCACCTTCTATCAAAAACTCAAACAAAATCACATGATTATTCCTGTTATTATATACTATTTCACCATCTTTTCTGTATTTTATATTTGAGCCATAGTCCTTAAATTTTGTATACTCCGATATATCTAAAGAATTTATTCCCCCTATATTTTCTTCAGGTTCAAAAGGTATTTTATATATATTTTTACGTCCTACCTTTTTCAAAAACTCCCTATACTTCTCATAATAATATATATTTCGATGTATTCTGTGATTAATCAAACCATTATTATATATATAAGTAGCTTCCCCCAATGCTATACAATTTTCTTGGTCAAATGTTGTATAATTCATATACCCTTGATGAGCTTCTGTTTTAGCTAAGTGATTATCTTTTATATTATCAAAAAAAATAGACATAACTTCTTTTCCTGTCATACGACTAATCATTACTTCGTCTAACTCTACCGATTCTTGTTGCAAACAAATAGTATAATCATTATTTTCACCAATACTTACAAGCTCTGATTTGTACCCTATATGCGATACTAACAAAGAGTCTGATTCTTTGTTGTAATTCAATACAAACTCACCTTTATAATCAGTTGTAGTACCAAAATCACTATTTTGGAAGCGTACAAATGCATAAACCAAAGGCTTAGATGTATTTTCATCTATAACTTTACCTACAATATTTTCTTG
>JABSPL010000041.1 GCA_013215105.1 Flavobacteriaceae bacterium | reverse complement strand
GATTTGAGGCAGTAAGGTAGCAAAACCATTCAAAACAAGGAAAGGGAAAAACCTTTTTCTCTTTCTGTTTTGAAAAATACATTAAAATCTCAAATCTAAAAAGTTGCATTTATTACTTGAATCTAAGAGAATCAATATTAATAAATTATTTAAAGGTAGAATTCATCGTTTTAATATTGAAGGTTAATATTTTGTGATTGTTTTCCTGTTATTTTGGGTTTTTACTTAAATAAACTAGCTATATGATAGGGTTTGATGTTATAAATATTATATTTGTGGGGTAATAATAACATAGTGAAAAATAAATAATATTAATACTTGCTTAGATGGATAACATGAATTGTTGTTGTCTGGGCGTTGTAGCTAATTTGATGAAAGAACATTTACCTAAAATAATATTTATGCTTTTGTTCAGTATTTATTGTGCTGGACAAACTTCAATGCATACCGAAATAAGCAGAATTGATTTACCTAAAGATTATGTTCTAAAAAATGGAGAGGCAAAAGAAATTGTCGTGACAAGGAAAGTGAATCCTGGTCAAGATTTTTCCTATACCGAAAAAACAAATTACACGTTCCCAGAAAGTTCAATTATCAGATTGAAACGATATAGAGACTCAAAACTTAAATCAACTAGAGAATTTTCATATGACTCTCTAAGCCGCGTTTTAAAGAATACTGTAAGGTTCAAACATAAAGCTTTGGGCTGGAGAACTTCTAAATATGAAACTGTATACGGAGAAAAAACAAAGGATTTGAAAATGCTGAATCCAGATGGAACATTGAATTATACAATGAGAGTAATCTTAAATGAATACGATAATCCCATTGAAATTAGAACTCTAAATATCAACAATAAATTAACTGGATTATCTACAGCTGAATACGATTATGAAAACAACAAATACATTTACAAAGTTTATAGAGAAGATGGCTCAATTGTCTTGAACAAAACTGAATCTTTTAAAAAGGACTTTGAAATAAAACGAAACGATTTTGGTGACTTAATAGAATTTTATTGGCCAACATCAAGTTCTAATATTAAATATTTAGTTGAATATAAATATGACAAACAAGGGAATTGGACAAGAATAAAAAAAATACAGATAGATGGAAAAAAGAAAAAGACAACTGAAATTAAAACTAGGAAAATTAAATATTTAAAAAACTAGCTACAACAATGGCTATAAGTAATTGCTTAGGTGGTTAAGACAATGAAAGTTCCTACAAGTTAAAAACCACTAGCCTATCGAAAAAAAAAGTAACTTTAAAAACGCAACTACTCATAGCCTAACCGTTGGTGGCAATTTGGGAAAAATAAAATAGTGAAGTCAATATTAACAATCATATCTTTTATAATCAGCATCAATTTGTTTGGACAAAGCAATTTGAGAAAAATAGATTTAAATGAAAATTATTCTTGGATGAATCATTCGGAAGAAGAAATTAACGAATATTATTTCGGACTTAAACTTATCAATAATTCCAAAAATAAATATCATTTTAGATATATAAAAACAGGACAGATTATTGATATAACTAGTAATGACGGAATAGAGTTTTCAGGTCAACTCATAAATGAAACTACTGAATATAAATCTATAAAAACAGAATATGGGAATGACTCAAAAGCAAATAACTATGTTTATGAGATTAAGGAATTAAACAAAACAATCTCAAAAAAAGTTGGACAATATATTATAAAACAAAAAATATATTCTATACCAACAGACAGCCTAATAATAAATTGGAATTTTAATTGGCTTGATTGTTCCGGAATTAGTTTAAATTATAAAGTCAATGATAGAATTAATTTAACGTCATATACTTGTCCTTGGAATCAAATGGATACATTAAAATATGTACTACAAATAAAAAGAACATATAAATATATCAATCAAACACTTGATTTAGAAAAGGAATATTCAAAATTTACAAGCAAACTCGAAAAAGGAAAGTCTTATTCGAAGGACAGTTATATGATGATGTATATCCTGACTGACAAAGAAAATGAATTAATAAAAAAAGGGAAACCTCAAAGAGATTATCTGAAATCAATAAAAGATTCAATAGATGATTATCTTGAAAAAGAACTTAACCGATTAATTCCAAACTTAACCGAATTAAATTGTTATGATGATTATCATCTGATTTTCTCTAAAAAGGGGAAACTTAAAAGTATGAAGGTGGATATGGGATTTTGGGAAAGATTATCTGATAAGGATTACAAAAAATGCAGAAAGATTTTAAAAAAAGTATTTCGAGAAATAAAAATTGATTTTATAGACTCTAAATATGATTTTTATAGAGAGTTAAGTTTTGGACAAAAAGAAATTTATATTTACGACCCAACAATATATTGAATAAAAAAACAGTATATAACAACTAAATATTCGACGTGCGATAGGCTAACGCTGAATACTATTGTTGAATAACCCACGTACAGATAACATACTATGGGTGTTTCGAGATTTTGTTTTGGGTTGGTCTTGAGGAAATTAAAGTGATAAGCTCGAGCTTTCTCTACTCATAAAAACAACTCAATTTTATGAGTTGAGAATTAAATCGGGAAATGAATATAGAATCATATTTTCAGCTATTGACAACTTAAATTTCTCTGAATGGACAAAGGCTGTGTTTGTACGGTTTTCAAAAGAAATCAACCAAGGATTATAAAAAAGCCATCAAGAAAGCAGAATCAATATTAATAAATTATTTAAAGGTTGAATTCATCGTTTTAATATTGAAGATTAGGGTTTTGTAATCATTTAGTTATTGTTTTTGATTTTTTACTTAAATAAACTAGCTATATGGCAGGGTTTGGTGTTATATATATTATATTTGTGGGGTAATAATATAAATACTTGCTTAGATGATAACATGAATTGTTGTTGTCTGGATGTTGTACATAATATAGATGAAACTAAATAAAATAAAAATACCAATCGTAGGGCTAGTCATAATTATGACATTAATTTGGGCATATCCGAGAATCGACCAATTCTTCAAAATTGATAGTTGCTTGGATAAAGGTGGTAGTTGGAATTACGAAACTCAAGAATGTGAATTTGCTTCACCTGAAGAAATTTTAGAACACCAAAACACAGGTAATCTAGATGGTTACGACCAACTTACTGATGAGCAGAATAGAAAGATACATACAATTTCGGAATATAACACGGATTTGAAAATAAAAAATATTGATAGACCTGAAAAATCTAAAATTACGAATGCCATTTTTGACACAACACATCTATTCAAAATTTGGACTTTATATCCTAACGGACCTCACGCAGATTTTTTGTTTAACCCTACTGAATTCTACGTTGTAGACTATGACGGAGATGGAGCGATGCCATACACTATCGATAAAGATAGTTTAACGATATTCTACAATGACTTTATTAAAAAAGGAAAGATTGTTTCAGTATTAAAAGATACTTTGAAAATTCATTGGAATGGAGATGAAAGACTAACTGAATACGTAGAGTGGAAGAACTAAAAAACTAAGTTCAACAAGGCATATAATCCATATTTCAATATACGAACCATAAAGAATGAAAAAAAAGCACATATTTTACTTATTAGCATTAGGACTAGTTGTCTTCATTTCAATTCCTGTTTTTCATTTAGTAAAAACGTATCTAAACGAAGATAGTATTGAAGTGGAAACTCCAAAAGGTTATATAAATGACGCAAGTGGATTAAGTTTAACAAAAGTTGATTCTATTATTGATGTTCCGAATTCAAAAGATGAAATAATTAATCAATTGAGAGAAGTTCTTGAATATTCAAAAACAAACAAAATCCCAATTTCTATTGCAGGTGCAAAACATAGTATGGGAGGACACACAATGTACCCAAACGGAATTGTCCTAAATATGCGACCGTACAAAGAAATGCAAATAGACACAGCCAATAATGTTTTAACAATTGGCTCAGGAGCTTTGTGGGAAGATGCTCTAAACTATTTAGATAAATTTGATAAGTCCATCACTGTAATGCAAGCGTTCAGTTCATTTTCAATAGGTGGGTCCATAAGTGTAAATGGGCACGGTTGGCAAAAAGACTCTCCGCCAGTTTCATCAAGTGTAATTTCATTTACAATAATGAACCATTATGGTGAAGTTTTAAATTGTAATCGCACTGAAAATAAAGAATTATTTAGTTTGGTTATTGGAGGTTATGGTCTTTTTGGTATTATACTTGACGTAAAACTTAAAATTGTTGATAATGAAGCGTTACAGTTTAAATATATTCATTTAAGTCCTAAAAACTATTTAAAAAATTACAAAAAATTCATTTCGAATAACCCAAAAGTAAAACTGGTATTTGGACGATTACGTATATCAAATAAACTTTTTTTAGAAGAAGCAACTCTTAATTTCTTTGAGGAAGTTAACGAAAAAACTTCCCCTTTAAAAGAACTCAATCAAAAGGATTTAGATTCTAAACGACTCGTTTTTAGAAGTACCGTCAATAGTGAATATGGAAAGAGGTTACGTTGGGACTTAGAAACAGCAATGAATAAAATTTCTAAAAATGAAGTTATTTCTCGTAATGAATTATTGAACGATAACGTAACATTAATAGAAAATAAGGATACGAATTCAACAGATATTTTACATGAATACTTTATACCAGAAAGAAATTTTGAAAAGTACATTGATGAACTTAAAAATGTACTTCCCAATAAGCAAATTGATTTATTAAATATAACAATAAGAGGAGTTAATAAAGATAATGATAGTTATTTGAATTACGCAACAGAAAATGTATTTGGTTTTGTGTTTTTATTCAATCAAAAGAAATCTGAGAGATATGAATTAGAAATGAAAGAACTAACTAAACAATTAGTAGAAATAGCGGTTAAAATGGAAGGAACTTATTACTTACCATACAGACTACATATTGACAAGAAGATATTCAGTAAAGTTTATCCTCAAGGAGAAGAGTTCTTTAAACTAAAACTAAAATATGACCCAAACGAAATATTTAAGAACAAGTTTTACGAATATTACAAATAAAAAAACAGTATATAACAACTAAGTATTCGACGTGCCGATAGGTCAACGCTGAATACTATTGTTTAATAACCCACGTACTGATAAACATGCTATGGGTGTTTCGAGATTTTGTTTTGGGTTGGTCTTGAGGGAATTAAAGTTATAAGTTCCAACTTTCTAAAAAAAATAAAATCTACTCAATTTTATGAGTTGAGAATTAAATCGGGAAATGAATATAGAATCATATTTTCAGCTATTGACAACTTAAATTTCTCTGAATGTACAAAGGCTGTATGCTTGTTCGGTTTTCAAAAGAAATCGACCAAGGATTATAAAAAAGCCATCAAGAAAGCAGAATCAATATTAATAAATTATTTAAAGGTTGAATTTAATGTTTTAATATTGAAGGTTGAGGTTTTGTGATTATTTAGTTGTTGTTTTTGATTTTCCGCTTAAATAAACTAGCTATATGATATAATTTGGTATTATATATATTATATTTGCGGGATAATAATATAAATACTTGCTTAGATGGATAATATGAATTGTTGTTGTCTGGGTGTTATCATTCATACATGCCCATGTCCGAAATTCATTTAGAAACCATAATAAGTGCTCCGTTAGAAAGAGTATTTGACCTCTCTCGAAGTATTGACCTGCATAAATTATCAGCTGCCCATACAAATGAAGAAGCAATTGCAGGTAGAACTACTGGTTTGATTGAATTAGGTGAGAATGTTACTTGGAGAGCAAAACATTTAGGCGTATACCAAAATCTAACGGTTGAGATTGTTAAGATGGATAAACCTACTATGTTCGAAGATATTATGATAAAAGGCACCTTCAAAAGCATGAGACATATCCATAGATTTATTAAAGACGGCTCAAATACTAAAATGATTGATGAGTTTGAGTTTGAATCTCCTCTTGGAATACTAGGTAAAATAGCTAACTCAATATTCCTGAAAAGGTATATGACCAAATTTCTTATCGTTCGTAATAATGAGATCAAACGAATAGCGGAAGGTGAAGAATGGAAGCAGTTGTTATAACGAAATACTAACAACGGCTAAAAGCATGCGGTTTTGTGCTTCGGTTGATCAGTTTTGGGTTGAAAACTATTCCTAACTTTAAAGAAAATATTGATGAAGAGTCCGCACGACTTCTTAGCCTTGACTGTTAGTTATATTATAGTATAGAGCTTTGACTAACTGAAATACAAAAAACTATACTCACACAGTAGTTTCTAATAATCAGAATAAAAAGGTAGTTATTATTCATAGATTGTATCTCATTTAAAAAAAAGCTATAAAACTAATCGTTTAATATAGTGGAGAAAAACTTATTGCCTCCTGCTATATTTATTTTCAAATCTTCGGTTAACAATTCTACATAATAACGTGTTTTAAGGTTGTGTTTTTTTATGAGTACATGTGTTTTCCTAAGCCAATCTATCTGTTTTGTTGTTTACATATATTTTTTTTAATATATGTAAAAATAATATAAGCAACTGATAATTAGTGTTTAAATTGTGTGAGTGCAATAACAATATACCAACTATATGTTTTATTATATTAAAACATATATTAACTGCTTTATCTGTTTGAAAACTGTTTTAAGAACCCTTTTAGTCTGATGTTATTTTAGATATTCAAGTTATATAAATAGATAGAAGAGCTAATAACATAGAAAAAAAGCAAGTATTTTATTTTTTTTTCTAAAAAAATAAAATTTAACCAAACCCTTATAAATACTAATTAAATATAGGATTTAACACCCTAAAAACAATCGAAACAGATCTGTTTTTTAAATAAATATTTGCAAGTAAGGATATATTTACATATGTACAGTATATACAGTAGTAACAATACACACTGTATGTTCAGTTAAAAATACATGTAATAATTAAAATATATGAAAATAATAATTTCAAATGCTTCATCGAAGCCTATTTATGAACAGATATCTGGTCAGATAAAGGCACAGATAATTTCGGGAGAGCTAAAAGAGGGAGATCCATTGCCATCTATACGTAAGTTAGCAAAGGAGTTAAGCATAAGTGTGATTACCACCAAGCGGACTTACGAAGAGTTAGATAGAGAAGGCTATATAGATACTGTGGCGGGTAAGGGTACTTTTGTGGCTATTCAGAACAAAGAATTGCTAAAGGAGAAGAAAATGAAATCGATAGAAGATAAGATGTCTGACACTATACTAGAGGCTCAGAAACTAGGAATCACCTTTGAAGAGCTTCAGGAAATGTTAAATATTTTATACAATTCTAACTAATAAAACAAAATAAGATGACAGATAATATACTAGAAATATCAAATTTGAGTAAAAGCTACGGAGATTTCTCTTTAGACAATATTTCATTCTCGTTACCGAAAGGTTATATAATGGGGTTAATAGGTCCTAATGGGGCAGGGAAAACTACCATTATAAAATCTATAATGAATTTGATAATGAAGCAAAATGGAGATATTAAAATATTTGGCAAAGACCTTAGTAAATTTGAAATTGAGATAAAAAAGAGAATCGGTTTTGTGTATGATACTCCTAACTATTACGAACATATAAATCTTAAACAATTAAAGAATACTATAGCTCCCTTCTACGAAAATTGGGACGATGATATATTTTACAACTTAGTAGAACGCTTTGAGTTACCATTGAACAAAAAGCTTAAGAATTTTTCGAAAGGTATGTATATGAAGAGCTCTATAATATTGGCTTTGTCTCATAATGCCGAATTTATAATAATGGACGAACCTACTTCGGGTTTAGACCCTGTTGTTAGGCGTGAGTTATTAGATTTCTTTAAAGAACTTATTCAAGATGAGAATAAATCAATATTGTTTTCGTCGCATATAACTACCGATATAGAGCAAATAGCCGATTATATAACATATATAGCTAAGGGTAAATTAGTTTTTTCTGAAACCAAAGACGATATATTCGAAAGATATTCTATGGTAAAAGGAGGTAATGATTTACTAAACGAAGAAACTAAAAAATGTTTTGTAGCTATTCGTAGCAATGATTATGGCTTTGAAGCATTGTCTGATGATGTAATAAATACTAGAAATATTTTTGGAGATGATGTAATATACCAGAGAGCAACTCTAGAAGATATTATGTTTTTTACTAATCTGAAAAACAAAAGTAATAACTGATATGAAACAGCTGATTTTAAAAGATTTTAGAGCAAATTGGCAGTATTTGCTTATGAGCTTTGGTGTTCTATTTACCATAAGTACTTTGTTTATCTATTCTATGTTAGAATACCAAGGCAGAGCCGATCCGGACCTTATTTTATATTTTTTGCAGGTAATGATGACTTCTATTTTTTTCTCTTTATTATTTTTTAAAGTAGATGAGATGTACAATACTAACGAAATATTTGTAAGCCTACCTGTATCTAGAAGCCAAATAGTAAAAGCCAGATACGTAAATACTGTAGTATATGTTTTTATAGCTATTATAATTCATTTTGCAGGTTCTCAGTTTGGTATTTTTATACATAATGGATCTCAAAACTCAGAACTAATACTTTTGTACAATCCATCATTATGGGGATTTGTATTTTTATCGGCCTTAATCATAGGGGCATATTCGATGCCGTTTTATTTCAAATTTGGTATAAACAAAGGTGTTTTGGTTGTTTTTGTTATTCATTTTTTGTTTGTAGTTTTTGTTATAACTCTTATCATCAATATGAATGGATTATGGTCTGATGTCCAAAAGGCATTAATGTCAATTATAAAAATAAGCAATACAATTCTGATATATAGCTATATATCTATAGTAATGTTAGTGGTATTAATATCTACATTAATATCTGTTAAAATATATAAAAACAAAGAAATATGAATACAATAATAAAACTTGTAATTAGAGACTTTACAGTTCAAAAGACAATAATAATAGGGGCTACTTTAGCTATGCTTACAATGGGTATGTTCTTCGTGTTTATAAATACTAATCTCTCAAGAATCTTTATTTCAGGAGCAAATTCTAATATTATAATAGTAGCTATATTACCTTTTATATCAGAATTAAAAACTAGAAACATATGGACACAAACCGCCAGCATGCCTATAAGTAGAGCGTCTATAGTCCTAGCTCGACTTATATCTTCACTATCTATTATAGTTTTTAACTTATTGCTATGGGTAGTTACTTTTTATCTGATGACAGTGATATTTGACACCGATCCTAAATACAACATAAATGGATCTATGATATTATCTATTTTTATGAACATACTCATAAATATATCGTTCTTTCTATTTGCATTTTATAGATTCAATCTGATAATAACTATGGGTTTTTATATTGTATCACTTCTGTTTACAAGGATAATGATGGATATTTTATCGCAAGCCGTAAACTTTGTTTTAGAAGGCTTCGATAAACCTATACAATTGTCAATAATAGCTATAAGTATAGCGAGTATATCTCTTTATTTTAATTTGAGATATTTTAAAAAGAAGGAATTATGATCTAGAAAAAACAATTGTTACGATAATGTAAACTGCAAAATAGTTTCTACTAAAAAAATCATATAGAACTTAAGTAAAATAAAACACAGTAAAATCCATAAATATAAATACATATTTACAGGAGTTATAAACACGCCTACAGATAACGAAATCTAATAAATAAAGACATTTAAAATATGAGACTAGTAATAAATAATTTGAACAAGAGTTACAAAAATGGCATTAAGGCTATAGATAACTTAAACTTAGAGATAGGCACGGGAATGTTCGGGCTTTTGGGCCCTAACGGAGCAGGTAAGTCTTCGCTTATGCGCACGATAGCTACATTGCAAAAGCCAGATAAAGGATCTATATCTTTTGGAGATATAAACGTATTAGAAGACAATACTTCTCTACGTGAAGTGCTAGGGTATCTACCTCAATCTTTTGGGGTGTATCCTAAAACGTCTGCCGAAGATTTGCTGATTTATTTCGCTATGCTAAAAGGTATAAGTAATAAAAACGACAGAAAAAAGATAGTTAAAGAAGTATTAGAGATAACCAATTTATATGAAGTTCGTAAAAAGTATGTAGATGGATATTCTGGAGGCATGAAACAACGTTTCGGTATAGCTCAAATGCTACTAAACAACCCTAAACTTATAATAGTCGATGAACCTACGGCAGGACTAGACCCTGCAGAAAGACATAGGTTTCTTAACGTCCTTAGAGAAATAGGAACAAATAGTACTGTTATTTTCTCTACACATATAGTAGAAGACGTAAAAGAGTTATGTAACGATATGGCAATATTAAACGGTGGTAGGATAATAAAAAAGATAACTCCCGAGAAAGCCACAGAGGAGATAAAAGGACAAATATGGACAAGAACTATAGAGCGTAACCAATTGGAAAGTGTAGAAAAACAATACGATATATTATCGTCTAACTACAACCAAGACAATACTCTTAACATTAGAGTTCACTCATACGAAAAGCCTTCTGAAGATTTTAAAGAAGCTATACCAGAGCTCGATGACGTGTATTTTATATCCTTAAAACAAGATAATCTTTCTTAAAATATAGCATATGTTTTCATTTATACTTAAACTAGTAGCACCATTTTTACCTTTAATTTTAAAAATAATAATATATGTTTTTACCCATTTTTAGACATGAGTTAAAATATTGGTTCAAAAAACCTTCATTTTATATTTATGTATTCGTTTTTTTGATAGCCTCGCTGGCTATATCGTCAGGGATTGCAGGTTTTTTTAACAATTTAGATCCTACAAAAGAAATTCCTAAACTAGTAAACTCCCCTTCAGGAATTTTCAATATATACAATACTCTTACTACTCTAATATATTTTTTATTCCCATCAATAATAGGGCATTCGGTTTATAGAGACTATAAATGTGGAGTATACAGTATACTATATTCTTATCCTTTCACAAAAGCTAATTACCTGTTTGCAAAGTTTTTTAGCGCTATAACTATTGTTACAATTATAGTTCTGGTAATAGGAGCTGGTATATTTGTAGGTTTTAGGCTGCCAGGTATTGATGCCAATCTTGTTGGTTCTTTTAGTTTTACCTCGTATTTACAGACATATTTGATTTATATTATGCCAAATATTTTGCTATACGGAGCTATTATATTTTCTGTAGTAATATTTAGCAGAAGTATTTTAACTGGTTTTATAGCCTTTCTAGTATTATTAATGATACAAGTACTTATGGCTAGCCTACTTTCTGATCATGAAATAATATCTGCTTTATTTAACCCCTCTGGTGCATCTGCCCTAGTTTACTACACCAAATACTGGACTACAATAGAGCTGAATACATTAGACTTACCTATAAAAGGATTCATAATATACAACCGATTATTATGGTTATCTGTATCTGTTTTGGTTTTTGCTTCTGTTTATAAATACTTTAGTTTTAGTCAGCAATCAGTATCTTTTTCGTTCAAAAAAGTAAAAGGCAGCAGGCTTACCAAAAGTAATTTCGGTAGCATAACAAAGGTAAATTTACCTAAAATAAAACTAAACTTTTCGTTTTTTAGCAATTTGAAAACAACATGGAAACTCTCTAATCTTGATTTGAGATACATAGTAAAGAGTGCACCTTTTGTAGTTATTATTATAGTCGGTGTAATAGTGTTGATCTCCGAATACATAGGCTCTCAGAGTTTTAGAGGCACATATAGGCTACCTGTAACCTGGAAAATGCTAGAATACAGCGAGGCATATGTATTAGCCACTATGATTTGCACTTTTTTGTATGCAGGAATGCTGGGTATAAGGTCTAAAGTAGCTAATGTAAATCTGTTGGTAGACTCTAGCCCTACACCTAATTGGGTGTTTGTGAGTTCCAGATTTCTGGCTATTATCAAAATGCAATTTATAATGTTGTTGTTAATTATGATAGTAGGTATATCGTACCAAATATACAATGGATATACCGATTTTGAAATATCTCATTATTTATTTGATCTGTTTGTGCTTAATTTCAGTGCAAATATCCTTTGGGCATTTTTGGCTATACTGGTGCAGACCTTAGCGAAAAATATGTATATAGGGTTATTGATTCTTATTGTTTTGTTTTTTGTATTGAATACTCCTCTTATAAGCGCTTTAGGTTTAGAGCATAATGTATTCAAATACGCAAACGGATCTTGGTATAACTACTCGGATATGAACGGATATGGTAACTACCTTTTGAAATATTTTATTTACAGACTTTATTGGCTATTAGCAGGTTTGTTATTCTTAATAGTATCAATATTATTTTCAGTAAGAGGTGTTGTTTTTTCTTTTAGAGAAAGGTTATCTATGGCTAAAAACAACTTTAAAGGCAAGATGCTAATAGCTTTTAATCTGTTTCTGATATTGTTTGTCAGCATGGGGTATGTTATTTATTCTGAAAGTAATAAAGTTGACAAAATAGTTTCTAATACCCAAAAACTAGAATACAATGTAGAATGGGAAAAGAAATACAGGAAATACGAAAAATATAGTCAACCAAGGATAGTAGCGGTAAAAGTAAATTTCGATATTTTTCCTAATCAATTGAGTTTTGACCTTAAAGGGCAATACACAATGGTAAACAAGTCCGAAGAAACTATAGATAGTATATTTATTAAATACAAAGACTACCCTAGTACTTTCGAGTTAGACGAAGCTAATACATTTGTTTCTAATGATAGTATTTATAGATTTAACATCTACAAGCTAGAAAAATCCTTAAAAAAAGGAGATAGTGTCACGTTGAATTTCACTATTAAAAGCAAACCTAACACGGTGTTTGGCAATAATTCTTTAGTTTTAGAAAACGGAACTTCTATTTCTAAGTCTAAACTAATGCCTACCATAGGCTATAGACCTTCGGGGATAAAGGACAATGCTATAAGAGTAAAATATGGCTTGACTGCCCAAAACAAAAAGGCACACCCTTCTGACTCTACGGCATTGGGTAACAATCTTATCTCCAGAGATGCTGACTGGATAGACTTTGAAGCTACATTGAGTACCAGAGCTGATCAGATAGCAATAGCTCCTGGTAGCCTAATAAGAGAATGGATACAAGACGGGAGACGTTATTTTAACTATAAAGTAGATAGTAAAATGTTAAATATATATTCGTTTAACTCTGGTAGATACGAAGTAAAGAAAGACAAATGGAACGATGTAGACTTGGAAATATACTATCATAAAGCTCATAGTTACAATTTGGATAGAATGATGGCTGGAATAAAAGCTTCTTTGAAATATAATTCTGAAAATTTTGGAGATTATCAACACAAGCAATTAAGAATAATTGAATACCCAAAAACTTTAGGTGGAGGAGCTCAAGCTTATCCTAGTATTATTCCTTTCTCGGAGAGTCACGGATTTATAGCCGATGTTGACGATAGCCAAGAAGGGGGTATAGATTATCCTTTTGCTGTAACTGTACACGAGGTATCTCACCAGTGGTGGGCGCACCAGGTAATGGGAGCTAATGTACTAGGTGCAACTATGCTTACTGAGAGTTTGGCCGAATATGTGAGGCTAAAAGCCTTAGAGAAACAACATGGTAAAGATAAAATGTATAAATTTTTGAAATATGCATCTAAACATTACCTCTCGGGACGTAAAAACGATAGTATGGGAGAAGAACCTCTTATGTACAACTCAGGGCAACAGTATATAAGGTATTCAAAGGGAGCAATAGTCTTTTATGCTTTGAGTGATTATATAGGAGAGAAGAAATTAAATAAAGTACTGAAAAATTTCATGCAAAAAAACAAGTTCAAAGAAGCTCCTTATGTTACATCTATAGAGCTTGTAAATAGTATAAGGAAATCTACTCCCGATTCGCTAAAATATATTATAAAAGATATGTTCGAAACTATTACTTTATACGATAATAAAATAGTTAGTTTTGAAACACACAAGCTAGAAAACGGAAAATATAGGGTTGATATAGAGTTTAATATTAGCAAATACAGGACTAATAAAAATGGGAGTGTATCGTATAGCGACAATAAACCAGATTCTTTAGTCTATAAATCGACCGAAAGTTTGTCTTCACTACCTCTTGAAGATTATATTGATATAGGTGTTTTTGCAAGAGAAGAAGTAAATGGTAAGAGTACTGTTGTAGAACTTTATTTGGAAAAACACAAAATAACAAGTATAAACAATAAAATAAGTATAATTGTAAACGAAAAGCCCTATGAAGTGGGTATAGACCCATACATCAAGTTAATCGACAGAAATCATGATGATAATAGGATTATTAATAAGGGTATAGTGAATTAATTCGTATAGCTCTTGGTTCTGCGGCGAGTGTTACACAGCTCTTAGTTTCCTTTTTTTTCTAACTTGATTATTTCTTATATAGTTAAAACGACAACAGACACAGATGAGCCTAAAGGTTCTACTGTTTACAGATATGATTTGTATAACAGAATGATAAAAAGAACAGAAGAAAAAATAGGATGGAGATATAGTAACTAGAATAGCTGTTAATTATACATCTACTAAGGTTTCAGATAGAACTTACACTTATTTAACTAAGTAATCTTAAAAAATATGATTAATCTAAACAATATAGATTGAGTTGAAAAGTCTCTTGTAGAATATGTTTCTACAAGGGATTTTAGTATTTTAGCCTTATAATTATTATATATATGTCTGATAAATTAAAAATAGGAGATAAAATAGCACTGCTAGACGATGTTACTCAGGGTGTTATTACGCTTGTGAGTAAAAACACAGTAAGCATAATAGACGAGCATGGTTTCGATATAGAAATAGACAAAACAAGAGTAGTAAAGATAGACATAGAAGAAGATAAGCAAGCTTTACATCAGGATTCTCTTAAGAAAATGAGCCCCAAAAGAGTTAACTACGAAACCAAAAAGAAGAATAGCTTCAACGAAGAAATAGACCTTCATATAGAAAACCTAGTAGGGGAGACCATAGGTATGAGTAGTGGCGAAAAGTTAGAGTTGCAACTCTCAAAAGCAAGGCAAAAGATAGAAGAAGGCATCCGCAGGAAAGTACAAAAAGTAATACTGATACACGGTAGAGGAAAAGGAGTATTAAGAAAAGAATTAATATATCTTTGCCAAAAATACCCTGTAGCTATAAACTCGGCATCGCATATAAAATATGGTGACGGAGCTATGGAAATAAGAATATTACAAAACAAAACTATATGATATATTTGGACAATGCAGCTGGCACGCCTATCAGTAAAGAGGTAATGGACCATATTAGTGAAACTATGAAAGACTCTTGGGCTAACCCTTCGTCAACTCATAGTGCAGGGCGTAAAGCCAAAGCAACTATAGAAATGGCAAGGAAAACTGTAGCCAAATGTCTTAATATAGCATCTAAACATATAATATTTACCTCTGGAGGTACCGAAGGTAATAATTTTGTAATTAAAAATGCTTGTGAAAATTTAGGAGTGAAAACCATAATTACATCGGCTATAGAGCACCCAGCGGTCTTGGAAAGCTTGACTGATATAAATGATAAAGTAAATATTATTACTATTAGTAACGATAAAAATGGCTGTATTAATTTAAAAGAATTAGAAGAAAAACTACAAAATAACAGTAATGTTATGGTAAGCTTTATGGCTGTAAATAACGAAATAGGTACCATAAATCCTATCTCAGAAATATCTGTCTTGTGCAATAAATACAATGCTTTGTTTCATAGCGATGCCGTACAAACTATAGGGAAATACGATATTGATATATCTGGTTTAGACTTTGCTATAGGTAGCTCTCATAAGTTTCATGGTCCCAAAGGAGTTGGTTTTATTTATTATAAAAATGCTAAAGGATTAAAATCTATAGTAAGTGGAGGAGGACAAGAAAAAGGACTAAGACCAGGTACCGAAAATGTAAATAGCATAGCAGGTATGGCTAAAGCAATGGAGATAGCCTATAAAGATATAGAAACAAATACAAAGAAGGTAAAAGAACTAAAAAGTTATACTATAGAAAGCCTTCAAAAGATAAATAAAGATATAAAGGTAAACGGAGGTATAGATAATACTAGTGATTATATATTAAATATACAATTTCCTTTCAAAAAGGAAAATATGCTTTTTAGTTTAGACTTAGCAGGGATATGTATATCGCAAGGAAGTGCTTGCCAGAGTGGTGCCAGTACTGGATCTCATGTGCTTAATGCTCTTGATAGTACTAGCGAGAATACTTCTATAAGGATTTCTTTTTCCAAATATAATACTAAAGAGGAAATTGATGAATTTATAGAAGTATTGACTCATAATTGTTAATTATGAGTCATATAAAATAGGATATTTACTCTGATAGTAAAGCAGGTTATAAAATATAATAGTTTATAATTAAGATGTCAAATCAAAGTTAACATACCGTTTTTGTGATTATTTCCTTGAATATACTACTTTGCAAACTTAGGCTGGTATTACATATAAAAAAGGCTGAATATATCAATATATTCAGCCTTTTTACAATTTAACAAATGCTATTAGTCTTTTTGTTTCACTGCATCTTTGAAGTGTTTTTTGTAAGTAACTACTCCTTTTTCTAGTTTCATTACTCCAGGGTTGGCTCTTATAGCTGTTTTTATAGCTATTTGGTCAACGTAGAATACTTCTATATTAATATTGTGATCAGCTTTTATTTGCTCTACAATACTTTCTGAAGAGCAAGTGACCCAATAGGTTTTATATCCTTTTTGTTGTTGATTGTCAATATAAGCACTCATCTTTTCCAAATATTTAACTTTTATCTCTTCTATGTTTTTAGAGAAAAGAAGCATAACTTTATCTTGTTCTAGTACTTGCTCAGTAAAGTCACCATTGTCGTTTTCTAAGTAAAAATCGTGTATTTCGGCGAAGTCTTCTCCTTGTTTTTCTTCCATTTTGCTAGGTAAATAGTTTCCTATAGCAAAAGGGCGAAAATCTATAATAGGCAAATGAGACAAGCTAGTATATGCTATTTTTATAAATACAAGTAAAAAAGGTATCCATATCCAACGCATTATAAAATTGCTAAAAGGAGAGTATAAAGAGTTTCTTTTTATAATCAAAAGTATAATAAATACCATTAATCCTATGTTTTTGTAAAACGTTTCCCAAGCATTTAGCTTTATGGCATCACCAAAACATCCACAGTCTGTTACTTTATCGTAAATGGCAGAATAACCTGTAAGGAATAAAAACAAAGTTGTAATAATTAATATACTCGTAAGTGTAAGTCTTATCTGGCATCCTATAGCTAATAGTAGGCCAAGCATTAGTTCGGAAAAAATTAAAAATAAGGCTATGATTAACGAATATGGCATAAGATATTCCATATCGAGTACGTACAAATCAAAATATTCTTCTAGTTTGTAAACAGTTCCCAGAGGGTCTACTAGTTTGACAAAGCCCGAGAAAATAAAAACGGTAGCGACTATATATCTTATTATATTTATCAGTAATTTCATTATTTATTGTTTAAAAGTATTAAAGAAAACACGGAGTAATTAATCATATCTTGGTAATTAGCATCTATGCCTTCCGATACTATAGTTTTGCCCTTGTTGTCTTCTATTTGTTTTATTCTAAGTAATTTTTGCAATATAAGGTCGGTAAGTGAACTAACCCTCATACTCCTCCATGCTTCACCATAGTCATGGTTTTTGTTAAGCATAAGTTCTTTGGTTGTATTTATGTGTTTCTGATATAGTTTTTGAGCTTTTTCGTTATCCAAGTCAGGAATATTGGCTATTCCTAGTTCTATCTGAATAAGTGACATGACAGAATAGTTAATAATACCTATAAATTCGTCTTCTTCAGTATCTTCTACTTTTTGGTTGTCATTTTCCTGTATTTGTCTTATTCTTTGTGCTTTTATAAATATCTGATCGGTTAGTGATGGTAGTCTTAATATTCTCCATGCGCAGCCGTAGTCTTTCATTTTGTTCAAATACAAATTGAAACACTTTTGGATTATCTGATCATATTGCTCTATAGTTTGTTCCATATAATGGCTTAAAGTTTTATTAAAAAATGTAATTTTACTTTTTTTAGAACTACAAAAATAAGGTAATTCATCCGAAGTAAAATATATTTATTATTTAAAGTAGTAAATAAAAACAATAATTTAGAACTATGCAAACTATTAACTGTAAAGGAAAGCTTATAGACTTAAAAAAGCCTAAAATAATGGGTGTTTTGAATATAACTCCCGATTCTTTCTATGACGGATCAACTAATCAGAACAGTAAGTTTATAGTAGATAAAGTTAATGATATGTTAGCAAATGGAGCTACTTTCATAGATATAGGAGGTTATTCTTCTCGACCGAATGCTAGTGATGTGTCTACTAAGGAAGAGTTAAAAAGAGTATTACCTATAATAGACTTGTTGATAAAAGAATTTCCAGAGATATTAATTTCTATAGATACTTTCAGAGCCGAAGTTGCCGAAAAAGCTATAAACAAAGGAGCTTGTATTATAAACGATATTTCGGCAGGTAATATGGACAAAAATATGTACGATACAGTTGCTGACCTGCAAGTGCCCTATATCATAATGCATATGGTGGGTACTCCTCAAACTATGCAAAACAACACTAATTACGATGATATAATCAAAGATATTATTTATTATTTTTCGGAAATAACAGCTAAGCTTAACCGAAAAGGAGTGAATGATATTGTTATAGATTTGGGTTTTGGTTTTAGTAAAACGATAGAACAAAACTATCATTTATTAAATAATTTAGAACTTTTTAAAGTGTTAGAACAACCAATATTAACAGGAGTGTCAAGAAAGTCAATGCTGTATAAACCTTTAGGGATAGAAGCTAAAGATGCATTGAACGCTACGACTGTAGCCAATACTATAGCACTTAGCAAAGGAACAAGTATACTAAGGGTACATGATGTAAAACAAGCTATGGAGGCTGTAAATATTATGGAATTATTGAATAATACAAGCTATTAAAACCGAAAATATCCATAGATTATAATTTTATCTATGGATATTTTGTTTTGAAGTATTAGACTATCTTATTTCTTTAGTAGTTTTTCTATTTCTAATGCTAATTTTTGTAATCCTTTTTCAGAATATCCTGTAGATACATATCTTATAACACCATTTTGGTCTATCAAGAAGTTTTTAGGTATAGAATGTGTAGCGTACTTGCTCCATAGAGCTTTATCGGTATCGTAACCTACATTAAACTTTATCCCATCTTTTCTAAGTGTTTTTATTTTTTTAAGAACTTTGTCCTTACTTTCACCTATAGATACAGGTATAAAAACAAATTCTTGGCCTTTAAATTTATCTAAGATAGTATCGGGTATATCATAAAACTCCATAATACATGGTCCACACCAAGTTGCCCAAAAATTAAGAAGGACTACCTTACCCTTAAGTTCCGAAAGTTTAATACTAGTTCCGTCTACCATTTGTACTTCAAAATCGGGAGCTATTTCATTTGCTTTTAACTCGAATCCTGTTTTTACGGGTTTACTTTTATTTCTTTTAAAAACAGCCTTTGTTTTAGAGCTAGAACTAATTTCATCTTTATTCTTGTTGTTTTTTTCTTTCTCTAGTATTTCTTCATCGCTAAGTAAAATAATTTCCATTATAAATTCTCTACCACCTATTTTTTCGCCTAATTTGTCAAAGAGTTCATCTCTTCTTTCTTCACTAACACCTTTGTTCATAGATTTGATGTTTTTCATGGCAATATTATTCAAATCTTTTTTCTCTATTATTTGATCATTGGCTATAATAACCCATTTAGGTCTTTTGACAGTTTTTTCCTGTGCAAAAGACATTGAAACTAATAAAAATAAACCTAGAATAAGTAATTTCTTCATATTATTTGATTTTAAATTATCATCAAACATAAAAGGTTTGTGTGTAAGAAGCAATTAAATATTGTTAATGTTTAATTAAAAAACATTATTAAGCCTAAAAAAGTTCATTTTATCAATAATTGATAAAATGAACTTGTATAAGTTTACGACAATTACGTCGTTATATTTGTTTTAAAGAATAAACTATAAACCTATTCTTTTCAGTATTTTATAAGTAAAATAAACAAAAAGAGAAGTCCAAGCTATTACTACTATAACATTAAGAGGTCCTACTCCATAGTCATAAGCAGTGTCAATCCCTGCTTGTTTGGATAGTGTCTTAACAGTATCTAGTCGTTGTATAGGTTGTATACAAGACGCTATAGATGCAGGTGAAAAGATACTTATTGAAGCTTAATATTTTAACAATAAACACATATATGTTTTTAGATATAATAACTCCTGAGGCAACATTGTTCAGTGGAGAGGTAAACTCAGTAGCTGTACCAAGTATAGATGGAGCTTTTCAGATGCTAAACAATCACGCTACTATAGTTTCTTTACTTACAAAAGGTAAAGTTAAAATAGAAAGCGATAGTTTTGAAATAAACGATGATAGCTTATTTGAAAAACAAAATAATATATATTCTTTGAATATTGTTAGTGGAACTGTAGAAATGCAAAACAATAAAATAACTATTATTACAGACCTATAGTCTGTAAATTATACCAGTTAAATTTCTAAATGTCATAATAGAAACAGAATTGTTTTTTTCTTTAACAAGGCAAAAAAGTCAAGCATAGCATCGCTATGGTTTACCTTTTTTAACGCAGGTAAAGTGAAAAAGAAACTGTTTATGTAGGACAGATGGAAGTTTAAATGGTATTATATATATTTAACCTTAAAAAAGGCTTTAATCTCTTATAATAAGAAATTAAAGCCTTTTTTTATTATAATGATTACAATACCAATCTAGAAATATCTCTAGTTATTTTAGTTGGCGAATTACAATCACAATTATTTAGTCCTATCACATATATATCGTCAGAAACCATATAAACAGCCATCGATTTAAAGCCAAAAACACTACCACCATGCTCTCGTGTATTTACATTATCGGTACTCTTTATATTCCATCCGTAGCCATAATTTATACTATCTCCATTGTTTAACTTATAGTTTGTAAAAATCTTATCAGTGGTCTTTTTATTTAATAATAAGTTGTTTTTAATTGCGTTTTGCCATATCAACATATCATCGACAGTTGACATTAACGAACCTGAAGCATAAGGTAAACTGTGACTTATATACCTTTTATTAATAAATCCATTTCTGTTGTGGTAGCCATAAGCTCTGTTTTTGACAACTCCTCTGTGGCTAGAATATTGTGATGACAACATACCTATCTTTTTGAAGATATTTATATTTACAAAATCTTCATAGCTTTTATTTGAAACTAATTCTATAATATGCCCAAGAATTATATAACCAGAATTATTGTACTTGAATTTTTCATTAGGTGCAAAATCCATTTGCTCATCTTTAAAGAAATCTATTAATTCTACAGGACTCAGGTCTTTTTTAGAAATAGCATTAAGACCCTTCACACTTGTAAAATTTTTAATTCCAGAGGTATGAGTCAACAGATTATGTATAGTTATTTTTTCACCCATCATAGGGTAATCAGGGATGAATTTAGTTATCTCATCATCCAAATTTATCTTTCCTCTTTCGACCAATATCATAACAGATACTGCCGTAAACTGCTTTGACATTGAGCCTATTTCAAATACATTGTCAGTCTTCATTGGCACTTCTAATTCTAAATTAGCCATACCAAAGGCTTTTTTATAAATGACTTTACCCTTTTTGGCTATTAAAAATACGGCTCCAGGTTCATCTTTTAAATATTTATTACTTAACAGTGTTTAAGCCCCTAAAATAGTCATACTTAATTCTATAATAAAAACATTAACTTTATATTATGGAAACTACAAAAAAACAGTACACGACGGAGTATAAACTCAAATTGATAAAAGAATGTGCAACTCATGGAGTTGT
>JABSPL010000040.1 GCA_013215105.1 Flavobacteriaceae bacterium | reverse complement strand
TTTCTTTTTTGGCGATTTGAGGCAGTAAGGTAGCAAAACCATTCAAAACAAGGAAAGGGAAAAACCTTTTTCTCTTTCTGTTTTGAAAAATACATTAAAATCTCAAATCTAAAAAGTTGCATTTATTACTTGAATCTAAGCAATATAAAATTATAAAAAAAAACTTAAACAACTATTAAATATGCATTTAATTAATATTTAATACCAAACAAATTTCTAAAATCCCGAATAGAAACTGAATTATTTTTTGCATTATCAAGTTTAGTACATGACAAAAAAATAAAAACCCTTACATAAGGCAGTAATCAAGAGTCTTCTGCTTACATAAAACATTATCTTTCCACGTGTTAGATGAGTATTACTACGTGTTTAACTAATAAAGAAAACCAATATATCTTACGAAAACAGTGAATTATTATCAATTCTTAACAACCATTTCAAGGGTAAAGTGAATTTATCTCGTGTAAAGCTTATTAGCTACTTTATAATACCTCTATGTAAAGTTCAAACTGTAACGCTTGAAAACTAGCAAATGCCTTAGATGCAGAGATAATAAATACCAAAGGGGGTATTATAGATAGGTAGCTTGTTTACCCGACTGTTTTGTACCCCGTAAACGACCAAATGAGAATCTACCACGAGGAGCAATTTGGCCCTGTAGTCCCTATAGCTTCTTATACACAAGAAAGTGAGATCATAGATTATCTGACCGATTCAAACTACGGGCAGCAGCTTAGTTTGTTTACCAACAATATAAATAACAAGTTAGGATTTATAAACCAGTTAAAAAATCAGGTTTGCCGTATAAATATAAATTCCAAATGCCAAAGAGGACCTGATGTATTCCCATTTACAGGACGTAAAGACTCGGCTGTTGATTCACTTAGTGTATCCGACTCTATCAGGGCATTTTCTATAGATATTTTGATTTCTATTAAGCTGTGACAAACATCATTCTACACCGTCGTAAAACTCTATTTCTGAGGTTTCTTGAGTAAATACAGTTCCTGATTTAAGATGTACCTTGACTATAAATTTAGAGTATTTAGGAAATTCAGAATCTTTTATAGGGTAAACAAATAAATAATCTCTAAATTCTTTATCTATCAGTTGTATCTCGCTTACAAATATCTCTTTATCTAAATGTGTTAATTTAAATAAATCAGTAACATCAGCTTGCTCATCTGTTCTTGTCCCTGCAACTATAATTTCTATAGACATAATAGGATTCTCAACTATATATTCAGGAGGAGGACCTCCGTTAAGCATAGCCATAGACGATTGAAAAGATAAATCATTGAAATTAATATAAGATAATGTTTCGTGCTCAGATATAACTTCGATATTCAAATAGAAATAATTGATAGCAAAACTACATTTACTTTTTGCATATGTATATTTATTATCTTTTGTGACATTTAAATATAAACTTTTATGTATTATTTTTATCTTAGTAACATCATAACCACATGAAAATATTATTTGCACTATATATATAACTAAAATAGACTTAAGTACTTTATTCATAATTCACAGTTTTTAAAATTAACAATACGAATATACAATAAAAACAACTAAACCAATAACCCTAAAGCTATTAAAAGCTAAATACAATAAAAAACACTCTTTATTTCATATATAAAGAGTGTTTTTAATAGTATTATTAAATGCGTATTATTTATGCCTGAAGTCTTTTTTAGCATTAAGCTCTCCCTCTGTTTATACGTTATTATCGTCAGGAATACAGCAGTCAACGGGTCATACCGCCGCACATTGAGGCTCATCATGAAAACCAATACATTCGGTACATTTGTTAGATACTATAAAATAAATCTCAATAGCGAAGCGATATACCAACACTATAACTTCTCCTAATATAAACACCCCAACAAACCAAACCAAAACCACAAACAATGAACTTCACAGCAATAGATTTTGAAACAGCAATCCAGCATCATATTTGTGCCGTTGGAATAGTTACTGTCAAAAACGGTATTATAGATAGACGAGTATCATACTCTTATAAAACCGCTTAACAACGAATATAACTGACATAACACTCGAGTTCATGGGATTGCGGCAAGAGACGCTAACAAATCACATACATTTGATGAAATTTATCCTGAAATGAGTAGAAGGCTCAAAGGACAAGTAGTAGTTGCTCATAACGAATCGTTCGACAGAAGGGTATTGCAAAAAACAATGGCAGAAAACAATTTTGATTATCTGGAATTGAATATTTCTAAAAAATGGGAATGCACTATGAAGTTGTGTAAGACAAACTATATAGAGTCGCTTATTTCACCATAGATAAATTACTCGAATATTATATGGAAGGTAAATACACCCATTTATATGGTTCTTATTATTTCATTTCAGAAGAAAATTGGAGCGAATTCATTAATTTAATTAAAACTAATGATCCCAATTTTATAGACCTTATAGAAAGCAATAAGAATCCTGCTAAAATAAGACCTAAGTTCTTATTGAAAAACAATTAATACTTCAAAAAATCCTAAAATAATCCATTGCACATACATATAATTAATATACATTTGCCCCAAAATTACAGGGGTGCTTTATTTATTAAGGCTGAGATTACACCCATTGAACTGATTCGGTTAGTACCGACGTAGTGAGATAGTTTATTCTAACAAAAGAGAGTTTATTTCTAAACTCTTTAATACCCTGTTATATTTTATTACTGGTAAACGTGCACGGTTTATTCAAAAAAATTAAAAAATATAATAGACAAAAAAATGAAACAAATTACAAACCTAGTATTATTGATTCTATCAATAAATTATGCAATAGGTCAAGAAATAACTCCTATAAAAGGACGTGTACTTGACTCTAAAAACAAACCTTTATCGGAGGTGATTATACAACTTACGCCTTCTAATATTTTTACCTATACCAACAGTGATGGTTATTACACTTTTAACCTAAAAAACAAAACAAACACAGAAATATCAGCTAAGTTCACAGGCTACAAAGAAGTTATATTAACTATAGACTACAGTAGTAATAATATAGATTTCACTCTTCAAAAGCAAACCAATAGGCTTAACGAAATAGTATTGCAAGCATCTCGTGCTAGTAGCAAAACCCCTATGGCGGTTACTAATATCAGTAAAAGCCAGATATCCGACAAAGACAGCGGAAAGGATATTCCTTATATGTTGCAAATGTCTCCTTCGGTGGTTGCTACTTCCGAAACTGGTACTGGTATTGGTTATACGAGTCTTAGAGTGAGAGGTACCGACCCTAGTCGTATAAACGTGACTATCGATGGTATTCCGCTTAACGACTCTGAGTCACATGGTGTTTATTGGGTAAATATGCCTGACTTTACTAGCTCTATAGACAATGTACAGATACAAAGAGGTGTTGGCACATCGAGTAACGGTTCTGCTTCTTTTGGGGCTACCGTTAACTTTGCTACCTCAGCTTATAGCGAGAATCCTTATGCTACTGTTAGCTCTTCGGTAGGTTCGTACGATACTTACAAAAACACTGTTAGTGTAGGTACAGGACTTATTAACGATAAGTTTGCTATGGATGTACGTATTAGTAAACTAGATTCGGAAGGATATGTAGATAGAGGTTTCTCTGATCATAAATCAGCAAAAATATCGGCTACTTATTTGGGTGATGACTACCAAATAAAAGCTAGTGCTATGTTTGGTGACCAAAAAACAGGTATCACTTGGTGGGGAAATCCCGATGTAGAGGCTAACAGAACTTATAACCCAGCTGGGGAATATACCGACGAAAACGATGTTATTAAATACTACGACGGACAGACCGATAATTATAAACAAAATCATTACCAGTTTACATTTACCAAAAGAGAAAATAACAATTTTAACTATAATGTTTCTTTGCACTATACTGGAGGGAAAGGGTATTATGAGCAGTATAAAGAAGATGAGGACATATCAGAATACGGTAATTTTGCTAGTATAACTACCGACCTTATACGTCAAAAATGGTTAGACAATGATTTTTTTGGAGCTGTAGTATCGGCGAACTATAGCTTAGATAAGTTAGATGTGAGTTTTGGAGCTAGTGCTAATAGGTATTTAGGAAATCACTTCGGAGAGATAAAATGGATAGACAAGGATAATCAAGTTCCTGACGACTACCAATGGTATCATAACTTTGGAAGAAAAGAGGAAATTAGTAGTTTTCTTAAATTTAATTATCAGGCTACAGAAGATATTAATCTGTTCTTAGATGCTCAAGTAAGAAAGATAAACTATAATATATCAGGTATAGATGATGATCTTAAATCTGTTAAGCAAAAACAGAACTATGGTTTCTTTAATCCTAAACTAGGGCTTTCTTATAAGGTAAACGACAACTTTAGTACTTATGCTTCTGTAGCTATTGCCAATAGAGAGCCAGCAAGAGCCGACCTAAAAGAAGCTTTAAAAGAAGGAGGAACAGTAAAACCTACCTCCGAAAAACTAATAGACTACGAATTGGGAGCCAAATACTCTAACGATATAATGTCTTTTGAAATTAATCTGTACTATATGGACTATACTGATCAATTAGTAAACACTGGTAAAAAGAGTAGCGTAGGCTACGACCTTATGGAGAACGTAAAAGATAGCTATAGAGCAGGAATTGAATTAGTATTAGGAGTGAAATTAGGAGAATACATAACTTGGGAAGCTAATGCTACCTTGAGTGAAAATAAGATAAAGAATCACACCGAATATTATTATGGAACACCAGTAAACTATACTGATAATGATATATCTTACAGTCCTAGTTTTATAGGAGCAAGTGTATTTACCACTAAGGTTGACAATTTAACTATATCAGCGACTACCAAATATGTAGGGGAACAATACTTTACCAATGCAAATGTGAAAGAGGCTAAATTAGATAGTTATTTGGTAAACAACCTAAATGCTTCTTATAAAATAGAAATAAATAAATATATAAAAAGCATAGTATTACAAGGTTCCGCTAATAATATATTTTCGGTAGAATACTCTAACAATGCTTATGGTGGGCATTGGATAAACTCAGGAAACGAAAAAGATGGATACGATTTAGGAACTTGGTCTTACTACTACCCACAGGCACCTATAAACTTTATGTTTAAGGCTAGTATAAACTTTTAAATAACAACAACAAACAAAAGGCAATCTTCTAAAAGGAGTTTGTCTTTTGTTTTTAGAACAAAGTATTATGGATTGGATAATAAATAATTGGTTAGAGATATTCGGAGTAATAACGGCATTTTTGTTTTTATACTTAGAGATAAAAGAGAAAATAAGCATGTGGCCAGTAGGTATAGTTACCTCGGCTGTTTATGTTATAGTTTTCTTTAAAGCAGGTTTTTATGCTGATACTGTACTTAGTGTTTATTATATAGCAATGGGTATTTATGGTTGGTTTGTTTGGTCTCAAAAGGATAATTCTAGTAATATAACTGTATCTAAAATGGATAAAAAGCATATGACTATATCTATAGTTTCTTTTGCTCTGCTTTATACAGTTCTATATTTTATACTCAGCAATTATACCGATTCGGTAGTACCTATAGGCGATTCTTTTACTACTGCCCTTAGTTTTGTAGCTACTTGGCTACTAACCCGAAAAATATTAGAACAATGGCATTTGTGGTTTGTCGCTAATTTTGTTTCTATGGCTTTATATATACACAAAGGATTATACCCTACTGCTATTTTATTCTTGTTTTATACCACTATGTCAATAGTAGGATATTTGCAATGGAAAAAAAACATGTTATCTTTAGCAAATGACAAATAACTACAACAAAGCAATAATAGTTGCCGACGGAGAGAGGTATAAGTCTATTGAAAATATAGACTTCAGCGACCAAAAGACTATAGTTATATTTTGCGATGGAGCTTATAATACTTATATAAATATAAAACCCAATATAGTCATAGGCGATATGGATTCTATAAAATTAGAGGATGAGTCTTGTTTTATAAATACTAATATCTCTTACGATTTGAATCTTGTTTTTGCTAAAAATATTGATAATATAGTTACTCAAAGCGATTTAACATCTATTTATGACAATATAAAACAGGGGGGGACTAGTTTTTTGTACAGCGAAGACCAAAATACCAACGATCTGACTAAGGCCATGTTGTTTTGTGCTCAGATAGGTATAAAAAAAATAGATATAATAGGTGTAAATGGTAAAAGAGAAGATCATTTCCTTGCTAATTTCTCTATGATGTTTCAGTATGCTCAGCTTTTTAGTATAAATGCTATTAGCAACTGGGGGAGTTTTATATCTATAAAGGAAAAAACTAATTTTGATAGCTTTGCCGGGCAAAATGTAAGTGTATTTACTTTGGAAGCCGAAATAACTACAAAAGGACTAAAGTATCCTTTAGACAAAAAGAAGATTAATTTCTTACATCAAGGCACTTTAAACCAATCTTTGGTCAAAGAGTTCAGTATAGACCCACATGGCGAGGTAGCTTTGGTTTATAGGTCTTTATAATATATTTTAAGCACTCTAAAAATCTTAAACAACTATCATAGTTACTAATTTTAATTACAGCTAAATTAGTTTTATTATATTTACTGGAAATTAATAATACTACTTAAAAATAATGTCTAAATTAGTTGAATATAGAGAGAAATTAAATCTAACCCAAGAGGAGCTATCCGAAAAAGCAGAGCTTTCTGTGAGAACCATACAACGCATAGAAGCGGGAGCTGAACCCAAAGGACATACTCTTAAAGTTTTAGCAAAGGCTTTGAACATAACAGAGAATACCTTACTTGGTATAGAAGAAATAATAGATGGTATTAATTACAAATTACTTAAACTAATAAATACTTCTTCCTTATTATTTGTTATTCTTCCTCCTATGAATATCATTATGCCATTGATCATAATGATTTTCAAAAAACAGTTTAATCCTCTGACAAAGCAAATAGTTTCTATACAAATACTATGGCTTATACTTACTGCTATATCTTTTATAATTAGTTTGGCCATACATTTTTCACTGTCTATAAAAGATAGGTTTACATCGGTTATGCTTTTATTTTCAGTAGTGGCTAATGGTTATATTATAATTAGAAACACTGCAAGCATAGACAAAAACAATAAATTACACTTCAAACTTAAATTTAATATTATATAACTCATTATCAAGCACGTGTCGGGTTGCTGTCGGGTTATTGTCGGGTTACTGTCGGGTCATTGTCAGTAGCTTTTTACTGTCTAGCATAAATAATTAAAGAGTTTTGCAGAAACAAAAACTTTTAATTATGAAATTTAAAAATTACATTTTACACACATTATTAATTCTTATTTTGACCAACACGGCAAATGGTCAATTAAGTAAAGAGCAATCACAAAATATAGATAGTCTATTTATGGGATGGAACAAGCCCAATCATCCAGGAGGCTCTATAGCAGTGATGCAAAACGGAAAAGTCGTCTTTTCAAAAGGATATGGACTCTCAAGTTTGGAATATCTTAGCCCTAATAGTACTGAAACCATTTTTAATATAGGTTCAATATCTAAACAGTTTACCGCTATGGGAATTGTTTTGCTAGAAGAGCAAGGTAAGTTATCGTTTGACGATGATGTAAAAAAACATATTCCTGAATTTCCTGACTTCGGAAATACTATAACTATAAGGCATTTGCTACATCATACTAGTGGGCTAAGAGACATCCATGGTTTACTAGCTTTGGCAGGTTGGCGAGGTAGCGATGAGATTAACAATGACGATGTTAATAGAATTTTATTAAAGCAAAACAAACTTAACTTCACTCCTGAAGACAAGTTGATGTACTCTAACACTGGTTATATAATTATGGTGACCATAATAGAGAGTATAACAGGACAGAAGTTTAAAAGCTGGATGAAGCAAAACATATTTGAAGAGCTAGGTCTGATTAATACTTATGTAGAGGATCAGTTTGACCGTGTAGTGGTTAACAATGCTACATCTTACCATATGGAGGACGAATTTACAAGAAACATAGACTATTGGAATTATATAGGCTCGGGTAATATGCACTCTACAACTAGCGATATGCTTAAGTGGTCTAATAATTTTTCGAATCCAAAAGAAGGATGGCAATCAGCTTTCGAAAAATTACAGATAACAGGTGTTTTCAACGATGGAAAGAAGAGTTATTATGGTTTTGGGTTAAGAATAGAGAAACATATGGGCAAAAAGATAATACAACACGGAGGTTCTATTGGAGGCTTCAGAGCTGTACTACGCTGTTACCCCGATGATGAACTAAATATAGTTTTGTTGACCAATTTTAGAGGTAGCGATATTATTTATAGAGCAGATAAGATAGCTGAGTTTATTTTAACCCGAGAAGAAAACAAAGTAAAGCCAGAAGAAGAAAATTCTCCTGAGGATCCATATCAGTTTATAAAATTATCTAAGAAAAAACTATCTAAATTTGAAGGGACTTATTGGGAAATAAATGAAAAGTACGGTCGTAAAATTTATGTAAAAAATGACACATTGATGTATTCAAGGTCAGGAGGTAGCGAAAATGCTTTGATACCTATAAGTAAAAACACTTTTAAGATGCTAGGAGTTGACGTTAAGCTTATAGTTAAGTTTGAAGTTAAGCCTAGTAAAATGACAGTACTTGTAGAAGAAGAGCCTCCATATATTTTCGAATTAATCGATGGTGTAGAGAAAGCAGACAAGAAAGAGTTATCGGGATATATAGGACGTTATTATAGTCCTGAGATGGAGACTAACTATAGTCTAACTGTAGAAAAAGGTGAGGCTTATGTTCATTTTATGAAATTTGGTAAGATAAAACTTAAGAGAATATACAAAGATAAATTTGAAGGTAGTTGGCCTGTTAATAATCTTGAAATAAAGAGAAATAAAAGATCTAAGGTAATAGGTTTACAGATAACTAACGGTAGGACTATGAATGTATGGTTCGATAAAATAAGTAACTAAGTAATCTTAAATAAAAGCCTCAAAAACAATTTGGGGCTTTTATCTGTTTTGAATATATATATATATATTATAGTTTTAATCAGAAACAAACACAATAGTATAGGTGAAAATAAAAGTTTTGTTAAAAATCTATAAAAATTTGTTGAAAATATATAATTTGCATCATTGAATACATATTTAATTAATTTGCTCCATATATTGTTAGTTACAAACAAAAAAATAGATTGTTATTGAACAATAAGTATATAATACCAGTTGAATCTCCATCTGTCATATATAAATAGTTTCTTTTCTCCTTTATCTGCGTTAAAAAACAGAACCATAGCCATGCTATGCTTAGATTTTTTGCCTTTCTAAAGAAAAAAATAATTCTATTTCTTTTATGACATTTAGAAATACAATTGGTATAAAACAGTAACTACATTAGGATCAACAATAAATACTTAAATTATATAAAGATGAATACAGTAACAAAACCAAACTTATTAACGATTTTATTTATTTTATTTTTAGTAAATACACTAAGTTTTTCTCAAACTAATTATTTGAACAATATAGGAGTTTCTGACAGTATATATTCTAAAACACTTAGTGAAAACAGAGAGTTTTGGGTTCAAGTACCTAAGAGTTTCAATCCCGACAACCCTTTAAAATACCCTGTTGCGTATGTTTTGGACGGGGAGTTCATCTAAATGCTGTATCGACTGTTCACCAATATTATAGTGGCGGTTTTATTCCTGAAATGATAATAGTAGGTATTTCTAACAGAAACAACAGAGTTAGAGACTTAACTACTTCTAAAGTAGAAAACTCGTATAACCAAGACAATGGATCTGCCGATAAGTTTATAGAATTCATAGAAAAGGAATTAATACCTTTTATCGAAAACAAATACCCTGCTACTGACTACCGAACTTTGATAGGTCATTCTTATGGAGGCTTGTTTACTATAAATGCTTTAATTAACCATAGCTATGTTTTTGACAACTATCTGGCAATAGATCCTAGTTTAGACTGGGACAGTCAGAAACTATTAAAACAAGCTAAAGAAGTTTTTAAAAGCAACAATCTAGAAGGGAAATCTATTTTTATATCATTGTCTGGACAGTTGCACATGCAGAACAATGATATAACCATAGATAATGTTATGGATGATACTAGTGGATTCACAATATTTGCTCGTTCTAATATTGAATTTCATGAAATTGCAGACAAAAACAAGCAAAATGGATTAAAAACGTACTGGAAGTTTTACAAATCAGACATCCACGGAACTATACCCCTACCCTCTATAATGGATGGTCTTATATCTGTTTTTGACTGGTACCCTATAGAAGGTACTGATAAATTTAACAATCCTGAAACCCCTACAAAAGAGCTAGTTAAACTAATAAGAGATAGGGAGAAAAAAATCAGCAAACAATTTGGCTATACCGTTGCTCCGTTTGAAGAAGATTTGTTTAATATGTTAGGCTATATGAATATGGATATGGGACAACTTGAGAAATCACTTACTTTCTTTAAGTTAAACATAGAATATTACCCTAAGAGTGCAAATGTTTACGATTCTATTGCCGATTACTATATATCTCAAAAAGATTTTGAAAAAGCATTAAAAAATGTAGAAAGAGCATTTGAAATAAGCGGAAAAAAGATGTATCAAGAAAGAATAAATATGGTAAAAATAAAGGTAAGCGCTCGGCTACTCACATCTTGATTTACTCTAAAATGTTACTTAATTTTGACTTTCATCAATTTAATTAAATATGTTTGCATTAGGAAGTCACAATGAGTTTTATTGTTATTCAAACCCTACAGATATGCGTA
>JABSPL010000004.1 GCA_013215105.1 Flavobacteriaceae bacterium | reverse complement strand
TCCTTTGGAATATATAAAAGAAAACAAATTCTGGCCTTCGGTTCGTAGAGTAGACGATGCCTTTGGTGATAGAAACCTTAACTGTTCATGTAACCCTATAGAGGATTATATGTAAACCTAATAGGTTATATAAATATAAACAACCATCTTTCTTTAATAAGGGAAGGTGGTTGTTTATATTTGAGGGTTGAATAGTCTTGTATATTAAGTCTAGTCTCTACATCTTTTTGTTTACTACTAACTAATAACCTAAAAACAAACAAGATATCTTTTTTACCCCATATTATTTACATATATTTACAATATAACTAATTTAAAAACAAAATGTTATGATATTAAAGATATTTAGATTACCAGTGCTATTACTAATATTAGTATCTGTATTAACTTTCAGCTGCTGCTCCGATAAAGAAGATGAGACATTTACACCAGATGAAAGCATGCTTGTAGATACAGATTGGCTATTAACAGGAAAAGAAGGTACTAGTGACGGAGTAAAATTAAGCGACGATGAAATATCTAAAGACCTAGATGACAAAACTGTAACTACATTCGATAAAGATAAATCTTATACTACTATAAGTAATACAAGTTTTAAAGAGGGTACATGGTCTCTAGAATCGATCACCTTAACAATAAAAGATGAAGATTATGTTTATACTGTAAATAGCCTTACCGAGAATACTTTAGTACTATATTCTGAATTCTCTGATAATCCTGATGGGGTTTCAAAAAAATATAAAGTCACATCTACTTTTACTAAACAAGAACCATTTGTAGCTGATAAATCTTTATTGACTGGCACTTGGAAAATGACAGGTATAAGAGGTGTAATATCAGGAGAACCTATAACTGATCAAAACGAAAGTCTTCTCTTATTAACGAACGAAAACCTCGAATATAATAGTAATGGAGAAGTAATACAGACCATTAGTGGAACTAGTAATACTCATCTATGGAGTTTAGACAACAACGTACTAACTTTATTAGGTAACAAATACAAAGTACTGAGGCTTAATAGCACTACATTTATTACTCATTCGGAACTTCAAATAGTGGGTTCTATAGAAAAAGATATACGTATTAAAACATACACTAAGCAATAAAATAAGTAAATAGCATCATAAAAATAAGACTCAAACCGTTGTTAAAAACAGTTTGAGTCTTATTATATATTGTACCCACGGAGGGATTCGAACCCCCAACCATCAGAGCCGAAATCTGACATTCTATCCAGTTGAACTACGTAGGCATCACTATATTATTATTTTAGTAATTCTTTTACTATATTCGATATAGCTTTACCATCGGCCTTACCTGCCAATTGCTGAGAAGCCTGCCCCATTACTTTACCCATGTCTTTCATTCCGCTAGCTCCTGTTTTGGTTATCAGTTCTTGTACAAACGCTTTCAAATCGTCGTTACTCATCTGCTCTGGCAAGAATTGCTCTATTATTTTAGCTTGTGCCAACTCTGGCTCTGCTAAGTCTTCTCTGTTTTGTTCAGAAAACAATGTAGCACTATCTTTACGTTGTTTTACTAACTTTTGCAACATCTTTATTTCGTCTTCTTCGCTCAATTCGGCAGAAGAATTAGAAGTTTTTACCAAAAGTAATTCTGACTTTATAGCTCTTAACGACTGTAATGCAACTGTATCTTTGGCTCTCATGGCAGCTTTTAACTGTTCCATTATTTTCTTTTCTAAACTCATATCTATTTATTTTTAATATTAATCTACGTTATCGTGCAAAAACGTATTATTGGTACGTATATACAACTCATTATTTTCATCTATTTCTACCGAAGACCTAGACCTAGAGTTTTCAAGCTCTCTACTTTCTACATCAAGCCCTAGTCTTTTGTAAGCTGGTTCTTTCTCTAAGTCATCAACATACTGATCGTTAGAGCTGTTGTTTCTCTTAGAACTAAGCATACTCATTTTGTTAATTCTTTCAGAAGACAAGTCTTTTAGTTCTTCTATACTTTTATTCAAAGGAGAATCGTTATCAATAGCTATTTTTACAGGCTTGCTTTCTAACTTTTTAGTTTTAAGAACAAATCCATCATAAGTACTAGTATCTACTTCGGGCTCATCTTCCAAAGAAAGATATATCTTCCCATCAGAATCATCTCCCTGAGGAGATTCTGATACTAATTGCTCAATAACCTCTGATATTTCTTCTTCTTCCTCTACTTGTAACTGTTCATCTAATTTATTAGTCAGATCAGTGTTTTTTATAGGCAAATCGAACTGTAGTTTCATCTGTCTATTGTCATCTGTAGAACTAGGTTCTGGTTTGATAGCAGTAGTGGTTATAACAAAATCATCTTCTACTAATAACTCTTTGGTCGACACCGGCTCTATGGTTTCTTGGGTATTAGATATTGTATCTATATCTTTATCGTCTTCATCATCCAAAAACCTATGTATTATCTTTTTGGGTTCTATATGCTCTACCTTTTCTATTTTAGCATCAAAGTTATAGTTAAGTCTCTGTTCGTTTTCAAGGTTATGTATTATCCTTTTGTTAGAAACAGACCCTATGGTATGTTGTTGTCCCGAAGCAAAACCAGTAGCAACTACAGTTACCGATACAGAGTCTTCAAGGCTATCATCATCACCTATTCCCATTATTATATTAGCTTCGTAACCTGCTTCTTTCTGAATATACTCACTTATATATGCTATTTCATCTAAAGTAACTTCATCGGTACCCGAAACTATCAATAACAAAACATTCTTAGCTCCAGTTATTTTACTATCGTTAAGCAAAGGAGAATCTAAGGCATTAATTATAACTTCTTTGGCTCTATTATCACCCGAAGCTTTAGCCGATCCCATTATAGCTGTACCACTTTTAGATAGTACAGTTTTAGCATCGTGCAAGTCTATGTTTTGTTTGTAATGATGCGTTATAACCTCTGCAATACCTTTTACAGCAGTACTCAGTACTTCGTCCGATTTCGAAAAAGCTTCAGTTTTAGTCACATTACCATATACCTCTCTCAGTTTATTGTTATTTATAACTATAAGAGAGTCTACACTGGCTCTTAATTCTTCTATACCTTTTTCGGCTTGTTGGGTTCTTCTTCTTCCTTCGAACGAAAAAGGAGAAGTAACTATACCTATAGTAAGTATTCCCATATCCTTAGCTATCTTAGCTATAATAGGGGCTGAACCAGTACCAGTACCACCTCCCATACCTGCGGTTATGAATACCATTTTGGTATGTACGGTAAGCATTTTTTTAATTTCTTCAATACTTTCTTCGGCAGCCTCGGCACCTACACTCGGGTTAGCACCTGCTCCCAATCCTTCGGTAAGGCTTATACCTAGTTGTACTTTGTTGGCTATAGGGCTACTTTCTAAATCTTGTAAATCGGTATTACAAATAACAAAGTCTACACCTTTTATGCTTTCGTTATACATATAATTAACAGCACTACTACCTCCACCTCCTACTCCTATTACTTTTATAGTATTAGACCTTGACTTAGGCATGTCAAACAATATTTTTTTTAAGTTTTCTGCTTTCATTTTATATTGTTTTTTAGTCTATACTGTCAAAGAAGTTTTTCAATCTGTTTGTTATATTCTCTATCATAGTTGGTTTATTTTCATTTTTTTTATTTACGTCTTCTTCACTTTCAGGTATCAGTTCCTTATCGTCTATTATAGGTACTACATTTACTTTTTCTTCCGTTTTATCTTCTGAAACTTCTTTACCTACCTGACTCTCCTTCAATTTTATACCTTCCATTATAAGCCCTACTGCAGTAGCATATAAAGGGCTTTGTAACACTTTATCAGAATCTCCTGCCAAGTGTTCGTTAGGTCTTCCTATTCTGGTATCCATACCAGTTTCGTACTCTACCAATTGTTTAAGATGATTTAGCAAAGCTCCACCACCCGTAAGCACTATACCTCCTATAAGCTGACCTTTAGGAGTTTCATGTCCATAGTTTTTTATTTCCTGATACACTTGTTGTATTATCTCGGTTATACGTGCATGTATTATTTTAGAAAGATTCTTAAGAGAAATCTCTTTAGGCTCTCTACCTCTTAGTCCAGGTATAGCAACTATTTCGTTGTCTTTGTTTTCTCCTGGCCAAGCCGAACCAAACTTTATTTTCAATAATTCTGCTTGTTTTTCTATAATAGAACAACCCTCTTTTATATCTTCGGTTATTACATTTCCTCCAAAAGGAATAACTGCCGTATGTCTTATAATACCATCTTTGAATATAGCAAGGTCGGTAGTACCACCACCTATGTCAACCAAAGCAACTCCGGCTTCTTTTTCTTCTTGGTTAAGCACTGCATTGGCCGAGGCTAATGGTTCCAAAGTTATTCCTTCCAAAGTAAGCCCCGAACTTTTGACACATCTACCTATATTTTTGATAGAAGTAATCTGCCCTACTACAACATGAAAATTGGCTTCAAGCCTAGCTCCGTACATCCCTACAGGCTCACTTACATCGGTCTGCCCATCTACTTTGAAGTCTTGTGGTATTACGTGGATTATCTCTTCTCCAGGTAACATAACTAACTTGTGAACTTGCTGTATCAGTTTCTCGATATCGCTATCTTCTATTACTTCATCTGCATTATCTCTGGTTATATAGTCACTATGGTGAAGGCTACGTATATGTTGCCCAGCTATACCTACGGTTACTTCGTCTATTTCTGAACCAGAACTACTTATAGCATCGTTAACTGCCTGTTGTATAGACTGAGTTGTCTGAGTAAGATTGTTTACAACCCCACGTTTTACACCAAGACTTTCGGCCTTACCTATACCAAGTATCTCTAGCTTACCATACTCGTTTTTCAAACCTATCATAGCTACTATTTTAGTTGTACCTATGTCTAACCCTACCGAAATGTTTACGTTTTCCATGTCTTTTTACTTTGAACAAATGACCTGATTGTTATATCTCAGATTTATTTTTTTATACTTATAAATACTATTATCTTCTATAGCCTTCAAATAGAAAGCCTTCATTTTCTTTAGTTTACCATCGAAATATTCTAAAGAACCTAAGTCTATTACTATATTGTTTATCCTGCTATTAAGCCTGTATTCTCCCTTTCCTATATGACTAATACCTGTTATTTCTTTGGCAAAAAACTCATCAGAGTCTATATGCTTTATCATAGAATAAGCTCTATCTAATTCTTTATAATCCTCTACCCCCGTTACTAGTATTACTCGTGGAGAATATTCTCTGGACAAAGGCATATCAATCCCATCTTCGCTCAAATAATAAGAAAAACCATTGCTATTAATAACCCTAGCTATAGCCCTACGCTGAGTTATATTTACTTTTATTACTCCTTTTATATTTACCGAAATACTTATATTTTTAATATACGATAAATCTTTAATTCTCTGTTCCAAATGATGTAAATCTAAGTCTGAAGCTATACTTTGATTCAAAGAAACACCGTTTCTCTTCATTATATTTTTTATCATCTTAGTAGTCACAAAAGGGTTATCTCCCGAAGAAAAAACGACATTTATATCCTCTAGTTTTCTTTGAGAATTTCGACCATTGGCAAAACCATACAAGAAAACCACAAGCCCTAAGACCAGTGTAAATTTCAAATATGTAATTATCTTATTTTTCATGTCAAACTATCTACTACTTTGTTTATTTCTACACCTATATCACCAGCACCCATCATTACTATTACTCTATTGTTACTAGCTTTTATAAGACTTATAAGCTCCTCTTTATTACATTTCAGCTTATCTTCTATAGTTATTTTATCAAGCAAAACATCCGAAGTAATACCCTCTATGGGCAACTCCCTAGCTGGGTATATATCCAACAATAATACTTTGTCGAACTTGCTCAATGAACTAGCAAAATTAGTCATAAAATCTTTAGTTCTACTATATAAATGAGGCTGAAATACTGCTAATATTTCGTCATTAGGGTAAAGAACACGAAGCGAACTACATACGGAATCAATCTCTTTAGGGTGATGTGCATAGTCGTCTATCAGTACCAAATCATCGGTATTTATCTTATACGAAAATCTCCTCTTTACTCCTTTAAAACTTTTAAGAGCCTTTTTGATGCTTTCTTTATTTACACCATAACACTCTGCCATAGCATAAGCTGCTAATGCGTTTTCTACATTGTGAATACCAACCATAGCAAACTCTATAAATACAACATCACCTTTAGGGTTAGTTATTTCGAAACAGCAGTAACCATTTTCGAAACTTATATTGCTAGCCATATAATCAGCAGGCTCATATGCCGAATAAGTAATACCACTTATTGGTAATCCCTTTTTGACTATGATTTTATCGCTTACCTTTTTGGCAAAAGTCTTAAAAGTTTCTTCAAAATAAGATTCATCCTTATATATATCCAAATGATCTGCATCCATAGAAGTAATACAAGCAATATTAGGCGAAAGATTCAAAAACGATTTATCGTATTCGTCCGCCTCAACTATTGTTATTTTATCTTCTCCTAATATCAAATTAGAATTATAATTTTCGCTTATCCCTCCCAAAAAGGAAGTAGCCTTCTGATTATCCACCTCAAATATATGCCCTAATATACAACTAGTAGTCGTCTTACCATGAGTTCCTGCTACAGCCAAAGTAAAAGAGTCCTTAGTTACAGCTCCTAGCAACTCTGCTCTTTTATATAGCTGAAAACCTGAAGTTATAAAGTATTTAAAAGTTTTACTGTCACTCGGCATAGCGGGAGTGTATACTACTATAGTATTGTCTACGTTTAGGCTCAACATCTCTTGACTAAGCTTATCTTCACTATAAGACACAATAGCTCCACTGGTTTCCAAGCCTATTGTCAGTTCTGTTTTCACCTTGTCGTAACCATATACTCTCTTATCTAAAGATAAGAAATATTTAGCTAAAGCACTCATACCTATACCTCCTATCCCTATAAAATAAATATTTTCTATCTTATTTAATTCCATATATCTACAATTTTTCTATTTCACTAACTATATCGTTAGTAGCGTTCGGTTTTGCTAAATCCTTCATCTTAGTTGAATACAAATTCATCTTTTCATCACTAAAACACATGTTTTTCAGTAAAACAATAAATTCTTCAAGAGCCTTATCTTCAGTTAATAATTCGGCCGCTTTTTTATTACACAATTCCTTTGCATTTTCGTACTGGTGGTTAGCAGTAACATTGGGCGATGGTATAAATATAGTTGGTTTTGCAACCAAACACAACTCCGATACCGAACTTGCCCCTGCCCTACTAATTATAATATCACTACAAGAATAAGCCATATTCATATTTTCTATAAAAGGCATTACTCTTACTGTTTTGCTATTATATTCTTTATATTGTTCATAATACAACTTTCCTACTTGCCATATTATTTCAAAATTCATATCTTTAAGAGTGCTCAAGTTACTCGCTATCATCTTATTTATAAAACTAGCCCCCAAACTTCCTCCTATTATAAGCAAACATTTCTTGTCTGCGGATATACCAAATTCCTTACGGGATTCATCTCTTAGAGAACCTAAATCGTCCAACCCTTTACGTACAGGATTACCTGTTTTTATTATTTTATTCTTAGGAAAAAACCTATCTAAACCATCGTAAGAAACACATATTTTATCTACTTTACTGGCAAGAATACGGTTAGTTATCCCAGGGTAAGAATTTTGCTCTTGTATAAGAGTCGGTATCCCTTTAGCAGTCGCTATATACAAAACCGCTCCACTGGCAAACCCTCCCGTACCTATGACTACATCGGGATTAAACTTTCGTACTATAAAATACGATTTCACCAAACTATGAACCAGTTTAAAAGGAAACATAAGGTTTTTAAGACTTATCTTACGCTGAAAACCTGCTATCCATAATCCTTTTATTTGGTAACCTGCCTTCGGAACTATCTGCATTTCCATCTTATCCTTAGCACCTACAAACAGTATATTAGCCTCAGGATACAATATTTTTATACGGTCAGCTATAGATATAGCAGGGTATATATGCCCTCCTGTGCCTCCTCCACTTATCAATATATTGTTCAATGGTTTCATATCTATATTAAGTTTTGCTCCAAATTATCTTCCAAACTACTATCTTTATCGTTATTACTGCTTATGTTTAACAATATTCCCAAACCTATACAAGTTATCCAGACTGAGGTACCTCCACTACTTATAAGCGGCAAGGGCTGTCCTGTTACTGGCAACAAATTAACAGCTACCGACATATTGATTACTGCCTGAAATATTATAGGTAAACCTACACCTATAGCCAATAACTTGGCAAATACTGTACTTGCTTTTTTTACTACCGAAACAATTCTGAATAGCAAAACTGTATAAAAGAATATCACTCCAAAAGCTCCTACTAAACCATATTCTTCTATTATTATGGCAAATATAAAGTCGGAACTAGACTGTGGTAAAAAGTTCTTTTGAGTACTCTTACCAGGACCTCTTCCTGTTAGTTTCCCTATAGCTATAGCCGTTTTTGCCTTTTGAACCTGATATCCTTCAGGCTCATCATTAGGCAGAAAACTCTCTATTCGGCTCATCCAGGTATCAACCCTATTAGGCATTACCGATGGAAATGCTTTTACTAACAACACAAACAATAACAGAGTTGCTATACCCATTCCTGCTATTTTTAGTAAATATTTGAAAGGATAACCACCTATAAGTGTAAGTAACATTACCATCATAAATATAATAGCTGTAGTCGAAAAATCGGCAGGTATTATAAGCATAAGAACTATACCTACAGGAATCCACAAACTAATAAAACTCGATTTAAAAGTAGGCGTAACACCCTCTATTTTCGCCAAATATTTAGCCGTAAATATCATAACAGCCAATCCTGCTATGGTCGAAGGCTGAAAACCAACACCCAAAAAAGGGATACGTATCCACCTACTAGCATTAGCTCCTCCTATTACCAAACCACTAAAAAGAGTCATCAAAAGCAAAGCACAAACACCTAACATTATTACATTAATCAATGTGCTTATATATTTGTATTTTATTTTATGAAACACAAAAACTATAAAAAAACCTACCGTCAGTAGCATACCATGCTTAAACAAATGCCCCGAAGTAGTCCCGTTTCTCACTACATAAACCAGATTGGTACTAGCACTATAAACAGGCATAAAAGAGAATATACCCAAGACGACTATTATGCCCCAGATAACTCTATCTCCTTTAAGATGTTTAAATATTTTGTTCATACTCTAATTATTATTTATTTCTCTTTTGAACTGATCTCCCCTGTCTTCATAGCTCTCGAACAAGTCAAAACTAGCACAAGCTGGAGATAATAATATAGTATCTCCTTTTTCGGCAAAACTCTTAGCTAACATCATAGCCTCTGACATCGATTTAGTATCTACAATATCGTCTACCATGGCTCCAAAAGTATTTATAAGCTTGGTATTATCGGCTCCCAAACATATAACTGCCTTTACTTTTTCTCGTACCAAATCGTAAAGATCGCTGTAATCATTACCCTTATCTTTACCTCCGACTATCCAAATTATAGGTCTGTTTACAGTCTCCAAAGCATAATAAACCGAATTGACATTAGTAGCCTTAGAGTCGTTTATATAATTAATATCATTTATATATCCCAAGTTTTCTAACCTGTGGTCAGCCCCTTCAAACACTTTTAAACTCTCTCTTATACTTTCTTTACGGATATTCAATATCCTAGAAGCCAAACTAGCTGCCATAGTGTTCTTTACGTTATGTTTCCCTTTAATAGTTGTTGAATCTAAATCAACCTCAAATTTTTCTTCTGCTATCTTTATCATTATTTTGTTATTTTCCAAATAAGCACCTTCTTCTAACTTTCGTTTTACCGAAAAAGGCAATTTCTTGGCGTTTATATTGTTTTTTGACAGATAATCTACTATCACTTCATCATCAATATCATAAATAAAATAGTCTTTATTTGTCTGGTTTTCTGTTATTCTGAATTTTGACGCTATATACTTGTCAAAATCGTAATCGTACCTATCTAAATGATCTGGAGTTATATTGGTCATAACAGCTATATGAGGAGCAAAATCTACTATCCCATCTAACTGAAAACTACTCATCTCTATCACATAATTATCCTTTTCTTGCTTAAAAATCTGCCTAGCGTAACTATCGCCTATATTACCTACCAGAGCCACATCTTTTTTGGAAAAGTCAAGAATATGGTTCAGAATCATAACAGTGGTTGTTTTACCGTTAGAACCTGTCACCGCACTTATCACTCCTTTATTGTACTTATAAGCAAACTCTATTTCCGATATCACAGCTATTCCTTTGGCTACTGCCTTCTTAACTATACTTACATTATCAGGTATCCCTGGACTTTTTACTATTATATCGGCAGATAAAACCCTTTGCTCATCGTGTTTTAATTGCTCAAACTCTATATTATTATCTTTAAGAACAGATATATTTTCTTCTGAAATATTCCCTAAATCAGAAACAAAAACATCCATATTTTTACTTTTCGCTAGCAATGCTGCTCCCAAACCGCTTTCGCCTACTCCTAAGACTACTATTTTCATATTATCTTATTTTCAGTGTTACAACTGTTATTACTGCCAACAAAATACTTACTATCAAAAATCTTGTTACTATCTTACTTTCGTGAAATCCTTTCTTTTGAAAATGGTGATGCAAAGGAGCCATTAGGAATATACGCTTACCAACACCCGATTTTTTCTTAGTGTATTTGAAATATCCTACTTGCAATATCACCGATAAGTTTTCCATCAAAAATACTCCTGCCAGTATAGGTATCAACAATTCTTTTCTTATAGAAATAGCTATTACAGCTATTATTCCTCCTATAGTCAAGCTTCCTGTATCGCCCATAAACACTTGTGCTGGGTAACTATTGTACCACAAGAAACCTATCAGAGCTCCTGCAAATGCACTTATAAAAACCACTATTTCTCCTGAGTTGGGGATATACATAACGTCCAGATAATCGGAGTAAATTATATTACCCGACACCCAAGCAAACACACCTAAAGTAACAACCACGATGGTCGATGTACCTGCTGCCAAGCCGTCTATACCATCTGTCAGGTTAGCTCCGTTAGAAACTGCCGTTATTATAAGTATAACCATAGGTATGAATATAAGCCAACCATAAGACTTCAAGTCATCGCTTATAAAAGTTAATATTTCAGAATAATCTAACTGATTATGCTTAAAAAAAGGAACCGTAGTTATCATGTCTTTGGTAGGCTCTCCAAAAGTAGTCTTAGATACATTTTCTATATTATCTGTTATTTTTTCTCTTACAGTAACTTCTTCGTTAAAATAAAGCATAGCACCAACTATAAGCCCTAAACCTATCTGACCCATTACTTTAAACCTACCTTTAAGCCCTTCTTTGTTCTTCTTGAATACTTTTATATAATCGTCCAAAAAACCTATGCAACCCATCCATAAAGTAGTAGTTACTAGTATTACTATATAAATATTAAACAATTTGGTGAACAAAAGCACAGGAACCAAAGTGCTTATTATTATTATTATTCCTCCCATAGTAGGAGTACCTGCCTTTTCTACTTGTCCGTGAAGCCCCAAGTCTCTTACCGATTCTCCTATCTGTAAACTCCTTAGTTTATTTATTATTCTTTTACCGAAAATAAGCCCTATACTCAAAGCCAATATAAACGAAGCTGCTGACCTCACCGATATATATTTAAGAAGCCCTGCTCCTGCCAAATCTTGACTTTTCTCTAAAAATTCGAATAAATAATATATCATTTGCTTAGTTGTTTTAAATTCGTTTTTACTCTTAATACGTCGTCAAAGTCTTGCTTAACTCCGTTTATATCCTGATATTTTTCGTGTCCTTTACCTGCTATAAGTATTATATCTTTAGGTTCTGCCATTTTACAAGCTGTCTTTATAGCTTGGTTTCGGTTTTCTATAGTCAAAAACTTCGATTGCATATCTATACTAAGGTCACTTTCCATTTCTTCCAAAATAGTATTAGGATTTTCTGTCCTAGGATTATCAGAAGTAAATATAGTCATATCACTATTACTTACCGCTATTCTACCCATAATAGGTCGTTTGGTTTTGTCTCTATCGCCTCCACAACCTACTACAGTATATATTCTGGCAGAGTTTCTATTGACTTGCGTCAGAGTTTCTAATACATTTTTAAGAGCATCAGGAGTGTGAGCATAATCTACAACTATATGTATACCTGTTTCTGATACAAAATGCTCAAACCTACCACCTACAGTTTCCAAAGAACTAAGACCTTGTAATGTTTCAGTTTTATCCAACCCTAACTCTATAGCTACCGAATATATAGCTAAACTATTGTAAACATTAAATCTACCTATTAGTTTTATATAAGTTTCTACTCTATCTATAACAACACAAGAACCATTAAGATCGCTTTCTATAAGCTTAGCATTATAGTCTGCTATAGTCTGTAAGCTGTAATATTTCTTATAGGCCTTGGTGTTTTGCAACATAAAACTACCATTAGAATCGTCTCTATTAGATATCGCAAACGCTGTTTTTGGCAGATTATCAAAGAAACTTTTCTTTACATCTCTATAACTTTTAAAATCTTTATGATAATCCAAATGATCGTGAGTCAGGTTAGTAAAAACCCCTCCAACAAAACTCAAACCCTTAGTTCTGTTCTGACTAATACCATGCGAACTCACCTCCATAAAACAGTATTCAACTCCTTCTGAAATCATCTGATTCATATAGTAATTAAGAGTAATACTATTGGGGGTCGTATGATTTGTTTTGAATTCCTGTTCGTTTATTCTTATATTAACCGTAGATATAAGTCCTACTTTTAAGCCCATATTCCTAAACAAATTGAACAAAAGAGTAGTTGTAGTAGTCTTACCATTAGTACCTGTAACTCCCACAAGCTTCAATTTACCCGAAGGATTATCGTAGAAATCACCACTTATATAAGCCAAAGCTTCAGATGTATTTTCTACTTTCACAAAAATTACATCAGTTTTTATTTCTGGTATTTCTTCACAAACTATAGCTACAGCTCCACTACCAATAGCTTTCTCTATATAGTCATGCCCGTCCGAAATAACTCCTCTTATAGCTACAAACAAGCTACCTTTCTTTACAGATCTCGAATCGAAAACTATATTTAAGCAATCAACATCGAGCGTATCTCTGCTCGATGTATAGTTTATTTTTTTTAATATCTCTTTTAACTTTTTCAAATGACAGTCAGTTTTATAGTTTGTCCTTTTCTAAATGCCGAACCTTTTCTTATAGATTGTCTACGCACTTTTCCTAATCCTTCAAATTCTACATTCAAGCCCATATTTTCTAACAAAGCAACAGCATCCATCACAGGCATACCCGTCACTTTAGGTATTTTGGTCAATACATCTTTATCGAAATAATTATAGTTTTCATCTATTTTAGCCATGGATTCCTCCATATTTTCTATCAAATACTCGGTAGGAGTAGATACATATATTTTCTCTGCTACTTCTTTGAATACAGGACCAGCAACATCTGCACCGTAATAACCTATATTTTTTTTAGGCTCATGTATTACTGTTATACAAGAATATTTAGGATTATCTACAGGGAAAAAACCTGCAAAAGACGAAATATAACTCAAACCTCCTTTTTTCCAATAACTTTTCTGACAAGTACCAGTCTTTCCTGCCATAGAATACAAAGGATTGTACAATTTACTAGCACTTCCTTTTTTAACTACGTTTTCTAGTATTTTTTTTATCTTATTTATAGTTTCTATAGATGCTATTTTCTCTTTTAAAACTATAGTTTTATACGTCTCTTCTTCTTTGTTGTTTAAAACTATTTTATCTATAAACTGTGGCTTCACAAAAACTCCGTCATTGGCTATAGCATTATAAAAAGCCAATATTTGCAAAGGCGTAAACGAAACTCCATAACCCCAAGACATCCATTCTAGAGATATCCTACTCCAAGACTCCTCCTCTGGGCTTGGTATTATAGGTACTCCTTCACCTTTAATAGGAAGCCCCAGTTTCTCTCCCAAACCGAACGACTTCATTCTCTCTATAAATTTATCAGGCTTGTTATCGTAATATTTTCTTATAATTTTTACAGTACCTACATTCGAAGAAACTTCTAGTATTCTTGCTACATTAATCTTACCATAACCTCCCCTTTTGGAGTCTTTTACTTTTTTCCCATGTATGTAAATAGTCCCTTTCTCAGTATCAAAAACATCGGTAATGTCTACATAACCATCTTCTAAAGCTGCCATTATACTTGCTACTTTAAAGGTAGAACCAGGCTCTTGAGACTCTCCTACTGCATAATTCAACTTCTCGTAATAGCCTCCATCTTTAGCTCTTCCTAAGTTAGCTATAGCTTTTATTTTACCTGTAGACACCTCCATAACAACTACAGAACCATGGTCTGCATTGTATTTTTTTAATTGTTTCAACAAAGCATGATGAGCTATATCCTGAATCCCTATATCTATAGTAGTGTACACGTCTTTCCCGTCAACAGGCTGAACTTCACTACCTTGATCTATCAATCGCCATTGTCCTTGAGCTATTTTCCTTACAACTCTATAACCTTTATTACCTTTCAAGTCTTTACTATAAGCACCTTCCAAACCTACTTTACCTCTATAGTTTTCATAACCAATAGTTCTCCTTGCCAAAGCCCCAAAAGGATACTCTCTCAAAATAGTACTCTTAGCTATAAAACCTCCTTTATAAGCTCCTTTGTTAAATATCGGAAATTGCTTTATTCTAAGATAATCTATATAACCTACATCTTTTCTTATAAATAAATATCTGTTTTTGTCTTTCTTGGCTTTTCTTATTCTTTTTTCCAAAGCTATAGACGAAGTTCCGAACATATTTGCCAAACTATCGGACAACGCCTTAACATTGTTCTGAAACAAAGTATTATCAACCGTCACAGCATCCATTCTAATAGTGTATTTGGATATAGTAGTAGCTAACAAATCACCTTCTAAACTATATATATTACCTCTATTTGCTTCTATTTCTTCTTCTTTGAAATTGTTTTTGTCCGAAACAGCTAAGTATCTATTTCCTTCGACATATTGTATATAAATCACCTTAACCAACACCACAAGCAAAAACATACTCAACAGTATTGAGAATGCGTTCATCTTATTTGTTATTTTCTGTCCTTGTGATTTCACTTTATATCTTATCTTTTATTAAAATTATTTTCGGCGGACTCAAAGACGAGAATAAACCCATTGCTTTTACATCTTTCCTTACCGTTGATTCCATTTTTTTCTTCTGTAAAGTAGAACTTATATCGATTAGCTCCGACCTTTTTTCTCTTAACTCTTTTTTTATCTTAACTATATAAAGAACCTTTTTATCATATCTATGCCCCATAAATATAATAACCATAAAGAATAATAAAATAGACCCGTAAATCTTCCAGTTTTTTAAAGCGTTTTCACCTACCAGAAACTCTCCTTTTAATATTCCTATTATCTTTTTCCTAATCATTTTTTTTCTCCGCTATCCTCAACTTAGCACTTCTAGCTCTATTGTTGATTTTTATTTCTTCTCTACTCGGACATATTAACTTACCAACTGCTTTCATTGGAGAACTACTATTACCAAAAACATCTGTAACAATTTCTCCTTCAAATATCCCGTCTTTTATATATCTCTTAACCAATCTATCTTCCAAAGAATGATACGAAATAACACTTAGCCTTCCTTTTGGCTTTAATATTTTACCCGAATTAACCAAGAACTCTTTCAAAACAACTATTTCTTCGTTTACTTCTATCCTTATAGCCTGAAATATCTGAGCTAATATTTTATGCTCTTTAGCTGCTGGTAAAAACGATTTCAAAACCTCTTTCAACTCAAAACTAGTTCTTATTTCCTTTTCGTTCCTAGCTGCTATCACTGCTTTGGTTATAGCCCTAGCATTACGAAGTTCTCCGTATTTAAAAAATACATCACACAGAGTTTTTTCACTATATTTGTTTATAACATGTAAAGCATCTACTCCTTTTTCGGTATTCATACGCATATCCAAAACAGCATCAAAACGAGTTGAAAAACCTCTTTCTGCCGAATCGAACTGATGTGAAGAAACTCCAAAATCACCCAAAATACCATCTACTTTAGCATGACCATAAAACTTCATATACTTATCTATATTTCTGAAATTATCAGATATCAAAGTAAACCTATCATCGTCTAACTTGTTTTTTATAGCCTCAGGATCTTGATCGAAAGCATACAACTTACCTTTGTCTCCAAGTCTTTTTAATATCTCTGCCGAATGACCTCCTCCTCCGAAAGTAACATCTAGATATATACCATTAGGGTCTATATTTAGCCCATCTACAGTTTCTTTTAATAATACAGGATTATGATATTCCATTGTCTGTTTAATTATCTGTTTCGTTTAAATTACCCATTACTTGCTCTGCCAATTCCGAAAAATCTATATCAGAATCGCCTATAGATTCTTCATATTTATCTTTATCCCAAAGTTCTATTATATTTACTGCCGAAGCAAAAACTATATCTTTTGATATACCCGAAAAAGCCAAAAGATCTTTAGACACCAAGAGTCTCCCCGAACTATCTAAGTCTACTTGTTTAACTCCTGCGGTAAATCTTCTTATAAAATCGTTATTCTTTTTCACAAAGCGGTTAAGCTTATTTATCTTTTCCATCATCAACTCCCACTCTGCCATAGGATATAACTCCAAACAAGGCTGAAAAACTGACCTCTTCAATATAAACCCTCTGCTTACAACATCTGACAATTGCTTCTTCAACCCTGAAGGAAGAAGTATTCTACCTTTAGAGTCCGATTTACATTCGTATGTACCAGTCAGATGAGTCATAATGCTTTTATAAACAGTCGATAGACAAATCTAATAATTATTTACCACTTACACCCACTTTTACCCATTTTTTTTACAAACTAGTAAAAATCATAGATTCCAACTAACTATACGAACAATACAAAAACTCAAAAAACTATCAAAAAGTAAATATTTCGCAAAAATAAGCAAAAAAAAAGCCTTACCGATTATATATCAGTAAGACTTTAAATATTTTTTTATTTGTTTTTTATATCTTCAAATATTCCATTTCGTTGGTCAATTCAAGAGCTATTTCCATTTCAACTCTTATCCCGTTACGTATAGCCATAACAAAACAATCTTTAAAACCCATATGATCCAGACCTACTCTAAATTTCTCAGCATCTACATAACTATCGAAACTTCCCATCGTATATTTTCTATACTCTCCATCTTTAAATTCCTTTACATATTTTAAGTTATTAGAATACAAAGAAAGGTTATATTTCTTAAAAGAACCTACTTGTACCGAATACCTTATTTTAGAGTTACTATGCAACGAATTATCATAAGCATTATCATACAAATCATAAGCCGACAAAAGTATATTCATAGAATCTTTAGATATCGCATATTGAGAATCTTCATCGAAAGAAAAATCCGAAGATGAACCTACAAAATTAAAATATCCTAGAACCAAGGTAGACACAACAAACACACCTGCCACCATTTTAAATATAAGTCCCATTTTCTTTTCAGAGTCTAAATCTTCCTTAAAAGAAACACTTAAATCACCTGTTCTATCCTTTTCGATCTCTAATTTATCAATTTTATCATGAAGTTCTAGTAAATCTTTTTCGTCAATATATGGCATAATCTTTATTTTTGTATAAATGTACTATAAATCTTTTGCATTTGCAATTATTTCGGCAATATCCAGCACTTCAACATCTTTCTCTTTAATTTTAATACCATCTGTCATCATAGTATTGCAAAAAGGACAAGCTGTAGCTATTATTTCTGGCTCGGTTTCTAATGCCTCTTCTGTTCTTTGTATATTGATTTCTTTATCACCTTTTTCGGCATCTTTAAACATCTGAGCACCTCCTGCACCGCAACAAAGACCGTTAGTTTTGCATTTTTTCATCTCTACTAACTCTACCTCTAGCTTGCTTATTATTTCCCTAGGGACTTCATAAATATTGTTAGCTCTACCTAAGTAACAAGGGTCGTGAAATGTTATTTTCTTACCTTTAAAAGTACCTCCTTCTACAGTCAGCCTCTTTTCAGATATAAGTTGTTTTATAAGTTCGGTATGGTGCATTACATTATAATTACCTCCCAAACTAGGATATTCATTCTTCAGAGTATTAAAACAATGAGGACAAGCAGTCACTATTTTCTTTATATCGTAACCATTTAATACTTCTATGTTACCCATAGCTTGCATTTGGAACAAAAACTCGTTACCCGCCCTTTTGGCAGGGTCTCCAGTACAATTTTCTTCGGCTCCCAATACTGCAAAATCAACCTTAGCCTCATGTAATATCTTTACAAACGCCTTAGTTATCTTCTTAGCTCTATCGTCAAAACTTCCTGCACATCCTACCCAAAAAAGCACCTCAGGTTGCTTCCCTTCTGCTATATACTCTGCCATGGTAGGCACTTTTATATTGAAATCACTCATTTTTTATTATTATAAAGTTTCTTTATCGTCGAAAACTTCTATTAATTGTTCTTTTTTTATCATATCGGTAAACTTACCATTAAACCTTGTAGCCCTTACTATATGATTATCTATCCAATGATAATTACCTCCTCTTGGTTTACCAAACAACACTCCATGATAGTTAAAACCACTTTCTTTAAGCCATTTTTCAGTAACATCTCTATGTTTTTCGGTTCTAGAAGTAAAAAAACATATATAATGACCTTGTAAATACCATTTATTTATTATATCCAAAGCATCCAAAAAAGGCTTACATGTAGCCATTCTTTCTGGCTCTTCATTAGGTATATCTTCGGTAATAGTACCGTCAATATCTATCAGATAATTCTTAATATCATCTTTTAACACAGGACTTATAAGATTGCCTTCTTTGTCTTTTTTTATTCCTAAAATCTCCTTACTTTCCATAGTCTAGTTATCTTCTTTTGCCCAATTAAGCTTATCTGCTTGGTTAAATTGCCAAGGAGCTCCATTATTTTCTATATTAGTCATCATACTGTTAAGCTCCTGAGGTGCTGCCGACTCTTCCATTACCAAATACTGTCTCATTTTCATGATTATCCCCAAAGGATCTATCTGTATAGGACAAGCCTGAGTACAAGCATTACAAGTAGTACAAGCCCAAAGTTCCTCTGGCTTTATATAGTCGTTAAGCAACATTTTACCATCGTCTTTATACTCTCCGTTTTTATCTATATTTTTACTAACTTCTTCTAATCTATCTCTAGTTTTCATCATTATAGCCCTAGGAGAAAGCTCTTTTCCTGTTATACTTGCAGGACAGACCGAAGTACATCGACCACATTCGGTACAAGCATAAGCTCCTAACAATTGTCTTTTTTCTAGGCCGAAAATATCTTTTGCTCCAAACGAACTAATTTCTTCCTCTTCTCCAGACGAAGTATCTGCATAAGGGTCAGCGTCGGGATCCATCATCATTTTAACCTCCTTAGTTACACTTTCTAAGTTTTCGAACTGACCTCTAGCTTCTATTTTGGAATAAAAAGTAGTAGGAAAAGCCAATAAAATATGTAAATGTTTAGAATAATACAAATAGTTAAGAAAAGCCATTATACCTATAATATGAAACCACCAAGCACCTCGTTCTATCATTATAAGAGAACTAATATCGCTAGGTAACAATCCCGTCAAATACTGACTTATAGGAAAACTACCTCCTATAGTATAGTGTTCTGCTCCTAATAACTGAAGTTTAGAATCTGCGGCGTTCATTATAAGAAACAAGATCATAAGAACCATTTCGGTATAAAGTATAAAGTTAGCATCGTTTTTGGGCCAGCTAGTCATCTCTTTATTCCAAAATCTTTTTACTCTTATTATATTTCTTCTTATCCAAAAAACAATAACAGACACTAGCACCAAAAAAGCTAATATCTCAAAACTAGCTATTCCTATATTATAAACAGCACCTAATGGAGCAAAAACTCTGTGAGTCCCTAACAAACCATCTGTCATTATTTCGAGTACTTCTATGTTTATAATTACAAAACCTAAGTAAACCACCACATGTAAAGCTCCTGAAATAGGTCGTTTAACCATTTCGGACTGCCCTAAAGCTATCTTTAAAACCCTTTTCCATCTAAGGTTTTTATTATCCATTTGAGGATTTTTAACTCCCAAATTAATATTTCTACTTAGTTTTTTGATGTTTTTGACAAAAAAAACAATAGAAACTGCTAAAATAAGGAAGAATATAATATTATCAATATACTGCATAGGTTGTTTTATCTTTTAAAGAATAGTAAAACACGAAAATACATTAATATTTTGACTATTAAAAGGGTAAAACTCTATTTATAATTAATACAGATTAGCTATTTACTAGGCTCAGCCACATAAGGCTTTTCCTTTTTAGCAAACAAAGAAAAATGAACATATCGTTTAGGGTGAAGTTTCATGTCTCTTAGCATTTCTTCTAACTCTTTAGATGCATTTTTAAGATTATTATACATAGCGTCATCGGTCATTAGTTTACCAAGAGTACCTTTACCGCTAGCTATAGATTCCAATAGGGTATTGGTATTATCTAGTGTTTTTCGCATTTTAAGACTCAAATCAGCTATTTTAGCGTTTTCTATATCAGAAGCTATAACAACCATCTTTTCAGAAACAATAGCTGTGTTTTTTATTATTTTATCTAAGTCTCCTTCTGGCTTCATTTTATTATTTATAGCAGACATAGTTTCTTTCAAGTACCCAGCACTAGAGCTCATATCATCGAGAATATTTTGCATATTTTTTTTCGCCCTTTCATTGAAAACAGTACTATTTAATCCATCTAGTGTAGCGTTCAATTTCAGAAGTAAGTTTTGTATTTGGTCCGACATAGGTGTCAGTTTATCTGACATGGTCGACAACATGCTAAGTTGGACTGTTCCTTCTAGGAAATCTCCTTTCACGGCATCCTCTCCGTCGTAACTAGGTATTATAGACAAGGCTTTACCTCCCATAATACTTTCGTCATATATTTTTATAAGACTTTTATTAGAGAAAGTAAAATCAGAATCGACTCTAAACTCCACTACCAAATCACCTCTATTGTTTGGAGACGAGTCAAAAGATATATCCAAAACTCTACCCACAACAAGCCCGTTAATAGTAACTTTACTACTAGTACCTAAACCCTTCACATCATGATAGCGCACATAAAAAGTCCTTGCATCCTTACCAAACAAGTTAGAACCTTTAAGAAAGTTTAACCCCCAAACAAAAAGCACTAAAATAACTAAACTAGAAAAACCTATTTTTACTTCTTTTGAAATCGTCATATTTTTTTTTAATATAAAAAACAAACATAGCATATAATTTCATCTTAGATATATAATAAATCTTAAATTAATATTAAATTGATAGTTTGTAAATATTTTATTGTGCAAATATAGTTTAATACTTACATTTGCACAATATAATAATATGAAAGGAATAGTTATAAAATCGACAGGAAGCTGGTATCAAGTAGAAAACGAAGAAAACCAGATGTTTGAATGTAGAATACCAGGTAAGTTCAGACTGCAAGGAATAAAAAGCACAAACCCTGTTGCCGTAGGTGATTTGGTGGAATTTGACTTGGAAAAAAACAAGCAGACAGGAGTAATAAAGGTTATTAGAGACAGGAAAAACTACTTGGTTCGTAAGTCTGTAAATTTATCTAAGAGGATACATATAATAGCTTCGAATGTAGATTTGGCATTTTTGCTTATAACTATAGATAATCCTAGAACTCACCGTGCTTTTATTGATCGTTTTCTCTCTAGTACTGAGGCTTATGGTATAGAAACTGTATTAGTATTCAATAAAATAGATACTTATAACGAAAAAGCTAGAGCAGAAAAAGAGATATTGATAGACCTATACAGCTCTATAGGTTACCAATGTATAGAAGTATCAGCTTTGGAAAAAATAAATTTAGATCTGATAAAAGATTTAATGAAAGGTAAAGTCTCTATTTTCTCGGGACATTCAGGAGTTGGTAAATCGACACTTGTAAACTCTATAGACAGTAAATTAGATATAAAAACCAAAGAAATATCGGAAATACATCAGCAAGGTAAACACACTACCACTTTTGCTGAAATGCATAAATTAGACTTTGGAGGCTATATAATAGATACCCCAGGTATAAAAGGTTTTGGTATAATAGATCTAGAAGAAAATGAAATTGGTGATTATTTTAAAGAATTTTTTAAAATAAAAGGACAATGTAAATTTCACAATTGTAGACACATAAACGAACCTAAATGTGCTATTAAGGACGGTTTAGAAACTGGAATAATAGCAAAGTCTAGATATAAGAGTTATTTACAAATAATAGCAGGTGATGATGAACATTACAGAGATGGTGTTTAATTTTATAATTATGAGTTAATAATTCAAATAAAAAAGCTACTTTCACTCAAAACTAAATCCAAATGAATTATATAGATATAATAGTATTAGTAATACTAGGTATTTCACTTTACAAAGGAACAAAAAACGGATTATTGATAGAAGTTTTCTCTTTGCTATCTTTAGTTTTGGGTGTCTACTGTACTATACACTATAGCCAAGCATTTCAAACTTTTTTACAAGAACATATAGAAATAAACGACAAATATGCTTATATAATAAGTCTCGCTTCATTGTTTTGTTTAACGGTGTTTGCAGTAAGCCTAATAGGAAAGATGCTAACCAAAGTATTAGAATCTATAGCTCTCGGTAGCATCAACAAAATACTAGGAGCAGTATTTAGCATCTTGAAATCTTTTATAATTATATCTATAGTATTTGCTATAATACTGTTTGTAAACGATAGTTTATCTTTTATAGACAAAGTAGAATTAGAAAAATCTTCTTTTTACAATCTTCATTCTGATGTATCTGTTTATGTAAAAAGTGTTTTTGACAGTTACTATAGCGGCCAAGGATAGTGTTGTTAAGTAGTTCCAAAACATAAAAAAATCACTATTATCTTTGACTATATCTCAGTACACCAATAGGATAACCTAACATCTATGCCTTTGTTTTCAGAACAAACAAGAGTATTAAACTCATTAATATCACTAAAATTAGGTTTACCTCTATAACGATAAGGATAGACTATCTTTGGCTCAAAATATAAAACAACACTAGACACCTGATTCACATACATAGCATAAGGTAATGCCAATTAATTTCACCGTATTGTTTCCAATAACAAAGCCATCTATATAAATATAAATGGCTCAGTGATTATTTAATTATTAAACTGTTTTTTGAGTCTGTCTAGGTCTCTTTTACTATCTTTAGTCTTTAGAGATTCTCTCTTATCATAAAGCTTTTTACCTTTACAAAGACCTATTTCTAGTTTAGCCCAACCGTTGCTAGTCATAAAAAGTTTCAAAGGTATTATTGTCATACCTTTAGTACTAATATCTTTATGAAGCTTTTTTAGTTCTTTTTTGTTAAGTAACAAACGTCTTTGGCTGTTAGGTCTATGATTCTGAAAGTTACCAAAAGCATACTCTTCTATATACATATTGATAACAAAAAGTTCTCCTTGCTCGGTAAACTCGCAAAAGCTCTCGGTTATCCTAGCCTTACTCAAGCGTATCGATTTTATTTCGGTACCTGTAAGCTGTATTCCTGCCACATATCGCTCTAATATTTCATATTCGAAATGTGCCTTTTTGTTTCTTATATTTATTTTCTTCTGTATCAATTTACTTCATTATTTCGTTAAGAATTTTTGCCAAACGCAATCCTCCTTTTTGTAATTGTTCTTTTACTGTTCCAAAGTGCTTATAAGCATATTTATAACTAAGCTTATCTCCCATTTTTACCGAAGCATATACTTTCTTGCTCAAGTTTTGAGACTCTATAACCCAGTCCATCAAGCTTCCACTTTGTATAGCTTTTGCCTCACTATCGCTAAGCCTTTTTACATTATTAGCTAGCTCGGTATAAGACATTTTGTATCTATCTATCATATCGCTATCCCAAACTCGGTGTATATTAGACTTTTTATAAAACCATGTCACTTTTATATCATTTCCACCCTTGTCTTCGCCCCTACCTACATGTAATGGTTGGTGCAAATCGCCTATAAAATGAATTAACATCTTAAGGTATAAAACTCTGTTTTCTCTAGTATTCTTTTTGTCTTTTATTATCCTTATACAAGTTTCTATCCCCATTATAAGGTCTCCTTTCTTAGCTTTTTCTGAGTCAGAATACTTAGTGTCAAAAGGGAAATTAACATAATGCCATTGATAGAATTTGTTGTAGTTCTTGTCTGACTTTATATCATCACCATAAGTAGATGCCGAGGCAAGACTTTCTCCGTCTAACAAGTCTGCTATTGCTTTAGCAGTATCTTCGTCTAAGTATTTACTTGCTATTTCGCCTACTGTTCTATGACCTGTTTTACCCCAAAAAGGCTTATTAGAATAAGATGCATTAACCGAAAATATAGCTACAGCTACCAATAATATTATTTTCTTCATTATGTTTTGTTTTTGTTCCAAATATACTAAAAAAGCACATAGACTTATATTAAAATAATATAAATATATGTGCCCTCTTTTTATTTTATTCTAAAGACTAAAACTTATGCTTTTTTATCTTTATTTTTTTTTGTGAAATATCTATTTATTCCAGAAACTATCAGTATAAACAACAAAGCATAATACCAATACGATTTTAAACCTCCCTGCCCATGTACGGTAGTAAATAATCTCTCCCAACGTATTTTATCTAATAAAGTTTTACCATTGGTATCCCAACTCATCCATATAAGTATAGGTTTACCTACCACATGATCAAATGGAGTAAAACCAAAGAACCTAGCATCCAAAGACCTATGCCTATTGTCTCCCATCATCCAATAATAATCCTGTTTGAAGGTATAAGAACTAACCTGCTGTCCGTTTATAAAAATATCGTCATCCATAATAACCAAATCGTTAGCCTCATAATCTGCTATTATCCTCTTATAAAAAGGAATAGTTTTAGAGTTAAGTTCGACCGTAACACCTGCTTTAGGTATATACAAAGGTCCAAAATTATCCTGAGACCAAGGGTATTGTTCATCGTGAGGGAATACTCCTTTATCGAAAACTCCCCCTGAGACTATCTGTCTTTCTATGCTTTTTACTTTAGGATTGTTTCTTAACTTGTCAGCATTTTCTTTATCCATACTAAATGAATAAACATCTCTTCTTGAATCATAAGTAGCCTCTCCTCTGTTAACCATATACCTATTGTATATTTCTTCTAGACTAAGGCTTCTTGGCTTTTTGGTTTTTACAAAATACGTGAATTGAGGTTTTGCTTTTTCATTAAAAACACTTCGTTTTCCATTTATATGTATATAACCGTCAATTATATGTAAAGAATCGCCTGCTATAGCTACACAACGCTTTACATAATTGGTTTTTTTGTCTATAGGCTTATAAGTAAACTCTCCCGAATAATCTCCCCACATAGTTTTTAGGGTATCTCCAGGCCAGTTAAACACTACTATTTCATTTCTTTTTATTTTCTGAAAACCAGGGAAACGGAAATATGGTAATTCTATATTAAGGTACGACTTCATTCCTGTACCTGGAATAGAATCATGAACCATAGGTGCCGCTATAGGCGATATTGGCGTTCTGGCTCCGTAATGATACTTACTTACAAACAGAAAATCACCTACCAATAAGGTTTTTTCTAACGAAGAAGTCGGTATTACATAAGGTTGTATAAAATAAGAATGTACTATAGTTGCAGCTACAACTGCAAAAACTATAGAATCAACCCATTTGGCAAATTCGCTTTTTTCGACTCTAGTACGGTCTTTTATATATTCCGATTTATTATCATAATTAAGATAAACCACATACAATCCTAAAGAAAGAACCGATAACCAAGAATATTTAGGGCCGTCTTTACCAAAACCTTTGGCTAATTCTATCCATATTACAGGAAATATAAACAAATTTATTACTGGCACAAACAACAATAAAGTCCACCATTTTGGTTTTCCTATTATTTCGAATATCAATATAGCATTATAAACAGGTACTAAAGCCATCAAAGGGTTTTTACCTGCTTGTTTGTATATTTTCCAAGTACCTAAGAAATGTAGCAAATTGGACACTACAAACACTATACTCCAAAATTGTAAATGACTCATATTTTATCTTTTATTATTAAACTGTTTTTTTATTGTTTTGTTACCTGAAAAATGGACTTTTAAACCTTTCTGTATTACCACGTCTTATTTTATACTAAGCACATCACTCATATCAAAAACACCTTGTTTACCTACTAACCAACTAGCTGCAACTACTGCTCCAGTAGCAAAACCATTTCTGTTATGTGCCGTATGTTTTATTTCGATACTATCTATAGCCGATTTATAGTTTATCACATGTGTGCCAGGTACATCCCCTTCTCTTTCTGCAGTTATTGATAGTTTATTTTTATCTCCCGATTCAAACTCCCAATTTTGATAATATTTATTACTTTCTATAAGTCCTTCGGCTAAAGTGATAGCCGTACCACTAGGAGCGTCTAACTTTTGAGTATGATGTATCTCGTGTATATCGGCAGAATAACCCTGAGTGTTTTCCATTATTTTTGCCAAATATTTATTTATCTCAAAAAACAAATTGACTCCTATACTAAAATTAGAACTATATATGAAAGCTCCCTTACGCTCTATACACAATTGTTTTATTTCGTCTATTTTATCGAGCCAACCAGTTGTACCACTAACCACTGGCACAGAGTTTTCTATTGCTTTTTTTATATTGGTATAAGCAGTACTTGGCAAACTAAAATCTATAGCAACATCTACATTAGTGAAGTCTATTTCTTTGGTTTTACTATCTACTTTCAATATTATTTTATGACCTTTTTCCAGAGCTATTTGCTCTATCAATTTACCCATTTTACCATAACCTAACAATGCTATATTCATAGTTATATCAAAATTTAAAGACCAAACTCAAGCCCAAATACTCGTTATTATCGTTCATATCAAAGTTATAACCATCACTATTATAACCTACCTTAGGTTCTATCAATAAGTTTTCTTCTATCTCAAAAGTTGACAAATGAGCACCTATACTAGCGTCTAATATTTGCATCAGATACAAACCTATACTTATAAATAGCGACAAATCTTTATCTTTTTTGTATCGTTTCTGTGCTTTCACCAAAGAGTCGTCCGAGAGTATTACATCTCCTCCATATTCTTCAGAAAACTCATCTACTCTCCCTGACTTCCTTAATTTAAATGCCGTTCTATATCTGTCATATTTATCTTTACTATAAAAATAATAAAGAGTACTAGTAGTAAGAGTACCATAAATTATAGGCAACTTCCAATATTGTTTATTTTTAGCCTGACCTAAACCGGGCAATATAGTCGAGTAAAAACCAGCTCTAGCCGGAGACAATGCCATCTCTATTGCTTGTGTTCTTTCTGATATACTATCTTTGACCGACTCTGTAACCTGAGAAAGACCCAAGTTACAAGCCAATACAAATATAATTATGTGGTATCTATTCACTTTTTTCTAATAGTTTTTTTATTCTTTCGAAGTCTTGTTCCGAATTGAACGCTATACTTATTTTCCCCTTTCCTTTAGAATTTACATTTACGCTTATATTTGACCCAAAAAAGTCTCCAAACTTGTTTATTCCTTCATTTACATATTCTGGAGCAAGATCTTTGGTTTTTAATACTTTTGGAGAATCTAAAAAACCATTTTCTTTATAACCTTTGACTATTTCTTCAGTTTGCCTTACCGATAGCTTTTCTGACAGAATTTTCTGGTAAATAGACATCTGAACTTCCAAATCGTCTATATTTATAAGAGCTCTACCATGTCCCATAGATATAAAACTATCCCTCATCCCTGTTTGGATTATAGGGTCTAATTTCAATAATCTAAGATAATTAGTAACCGTAGAACGTTTTTTACCAACTCTTAAACTCATTTGTTCTTGAGTTAGGTTTATTTCGTCTATAAGCCTTTGGTACGACATAGCTACCTCTATAGGGTCTAAATCTTTACGTTGTATATTTTCGACCAAAGCCATTTCTAGCATTTCTTGGTCGTTAGCTAGTCTTATATAAGCAGGAACTGCCGTAAGGCCTGCTAGTTTAGAGGCTCTACACCTACGTTCCCCCGACACTAACTGAAACTTATTACCTTCTAGTTTTCTTACAGTTATAGGTTGTATTACTCCTAATTGCTTTATAGAATCAGCTAATTCCTGAAGTTCTTCCTCACCAAACTTAGTTCTTGGCTGAAAAGGATTCATTTCTATATTAGCTAGTTCTATTTCCAATATACTACCTACAAGCTTTTCCGCTCCTTTATCTCTTATAGAGTTTATTGAACTACTACTGTCTTTCAACAAAGCCGAAAGTCCCCTTCCTAAAGCTTGTTTTCTTGTTGCTTTTGCCATACTACAGCTATATTATTTATTTTTTTCTATCAATTCTTTTGCCAGTGCCAAATAATCATTTGCTCCCTTAGATGTAGAGTCATATTTGATTATACTTTCTCCATAACTAGGAGATTCTCCCAAACGGATATTCCTTTTTATTATTGTCGAGAAAACCATTTCTTTGAAATGCTCTTGCACTTGTTCCACAACTTGGTTCGACAATTTAAGTCTTGCATCGTACATAGTAAGCAAAAGCCCTTCTATATTTAAGTCTACATTTGTCCCTTTCTGAACAGTTTGTATCGTAGTTAACAGTTTACCCAAACCTTCTAATGCAAAATACTCACATTGTATAGGAATAAGTACCGTATCGGCAGCCGTCAAAGAGTTCAAAGTGATAAGTCCCAAAGACGGTGCACAGTCTATAAGTATATAATCATAATCATCTTTTATAGTGTCTACTGCCTTTTTAAGGTGATATTCTCGTTCTTCTTTGTCAACCAATTCTATTTCGACCCCTACTAAGTCTATATGCGATGGAACCAAATCTACATTTACTTCACCTGTAGAAACTATTGCTTTTCTTATATCTATAGTTTGCTCTAACACTTCGTAAGTACTGTATTCTGCCAATTTTAAATCGCTATCAGCATCGTCGTTATGAGAACGTGTCGCAATACCAAAACCTGACGAACTGTTAGCTTGAGGATCGGCATCTATCAATAAAACTTTTTTATCTAACACTCCCAAAGAAGCTGCCAAGTTTATAGATGTAGTAGTTTTACCTACTCCTCCCTTCTGATTTGCTATTGCTATTATTATTCCCATATGTTTTAGAGTTTTTTTTTACAAAGGTAAAAGTACATTTATTTATCATTTATTAAAAGATGTTTCCAACTAATATTTAAGTTTTAACAAAACATATTAGTTTACTTTACTTCTATAAAACAAAAAAGCCTCTATATGAGGCTTTTTTGTTTTATAGAAATGTTTTTTTACTATTTTTTATCATAAATTAAAAATTCCACCCTTCTATTATATCTATATTTTTTTTCTAAACATTCTTTATCCTCCTTACAATCTTCTGTAATCCCCATATCTTCACCTTTACCTTTATATATTATATTATCTTCACTAATCCCTCTTGATATAAGAAGCTCAACTACCTCTTTAGCCCTCTTTACACTCAACTTCATATTATAGTCACTAGTACCTCTTTCGTCCGTATAAGCTATAATCTCTATTTTTTTATCTCCTTTAATCAATAATGCCGATATATCATCCAACTCTTTACCGTATTTGTTTTTAATATAATAACTATTGAAATTAAAATAAATATTATCAAATTCATAATTCACCTTCTTTTCTACAATAACTACCGGCTTGACCTCTGGTGATATTTTTATCTCTGTACTATGAACAGCCAAACTATCTGTTACAACAGCAATAGGTTTAACTATTTCTTTTTCCGGAGATAAACTTAGATCATTAGACTTTCTTATCAATACTTCCTCTACTTTAACTTTCATTTTTGACAAACCAATCATATTAAGTTTAAAATCACTTTTATTTTTTTTCATCATAATATAGATATTAGAATCTTTTTTTTCATCTAAGGTCACTAAACTATCTACAGTTACGAAACCTTTCCTCTCTACTTTTATGAGATATTTTTTATATTTCCTAAGAAATGACGTGTATTTTTCACCTCCTTTTATCCTATCACTAGTCTCTACCAAAACACCATGCATGGTCGATATAGTTACCGATGTACTATCTACCAAGACCCTTGTTTCATAATCTTTTACATAAATATCAATATTTGCTTTCAAAAATTCCTTCATAGGTTCTTTCTCTTTAAACATATATATATTATCGTCACCTTCTTTATTATTTGTAAAAAAACCTAATCCTTTTTCATTTACATAAAACGAAAAATCATCATTAGCACTATTAATAGGCTCTCCTATATTAAAAATTTGCATATCAAAATCATTTAGATCGACATAATATACATCGTACCCTCCTAAACCTATGTGTCCATCAGAAGAAAAGTACAATTCATCTTCTTTGGTCAGAAAAGGAAAAGACTCCCTACCTTCTGTATTTATTTTATTTCCCATATTTATAGGCTCATTAAAAACTCCATCTTTTATAGAAACTGAAAATATATCTGAGTCACCCAATGAACCTGGCATATTAGAAGCAAAATACATAGTTTTCTCATCTGAGCTCAAAACAGGGTGAGCACTAGAATATCCTTCTCTGTTAAAAGATAATATTTCTGTATTAGACCAAATATCATTTTCCTTTATAGATCTATATATTTTCAGATCACCTAACGAATTCAATTCATTTCCATCCTCTGAACGAGTAAAATACATAGTATTACCATCTTTGGTAATTACAAGACTAGATTCATGAAAATTAGTGTCAGATCCTACTTCTACCAGCTTAGACTTTCCAAAAGACTTATTTTCAAAATCATAACTAACACTATACATTTTAAAAAAAGGTTTATCACTCCAGGCGTCAATTTTTTCATTCATCTTAAACCCTGGCCTGTTTGAGGTGAAGTAAAACGTGCTATCTTTATAAAAAGCACCATATTCCGAAAATTCAGAGTTTACATCTGTTTCTGATTCTAAATACCTACCTTTTTTCAAATTCACAGTTTCTTTGTAATAGTCTATATAATTATATTTATTTAAATTCTTGCTTTTTTTTAGAAGTTCCAAATAAATATCATAAAACTCACCTGCTTTCTTATTATACCCCATAGCTTTAAATGACTGTGAATACTTCATAACACACTCTCTTTTCATTTTATCCTTGGTTAAAGCATATAATTTATCGTACCATTTTAATGCTTCTTTATAGTCTCCTATATAATAATACGAATTACCAAGTTTCTCAAATAACTCATCAGAACTATATCCCGAACTAAATACTTTGAGGTAAGAATCAGCAGCTTCCTGATAAGAATAAAGATTGTACATCTTATTTCCTTTTTTAAAATTTCTATCTTGTGATACAAGAACATTAACGCTTACAATCAGCATAAGCAATACAAATATTTTTTTCATAACATTACATTTTTAAAAAAATCGGGGAGATATCTTACCTCTTACCCTGTTAGACATATCAAGCCTTAAAAAAAGCTCGTGTGAACCTGAATTATCAATAGAGACACCCTTAGTGTCATAAGCATAACCTATAGTCAAATTATCCGTAGCCATAATACTAGTCAATAAGCTTATAGAATCACTAAAACGATAAGAAGCTCCTAATATCAATTTATTACCTATCATCATATTCAAAGACAAATCTATTGACAAGGGTGAACCTTGTACATATTTGATCAAAGAAGTTGGTTTTAATTTAAATTCTCTATCTATATCAAAAACATAACCTCCTATAAAATACATATGTAACTTAGCCGTTTTTATAGAGACGTTTTCTCCTGAATAAAAATTAGTACTAATAATACTAGGAGCAGAAGCTCCCATATACCATTTTTTACTATATAAATAAAGCCCTATACCTACCTTAGGAGACACTTTATTCATGTTTTCTTGCAAATATTCGTCGTTTGTATCTTTTATCTTAATTTCAGTATAATCCACCTTCAACATATCAACACCTGCTTTTACCCCCATAGAAAGATACAAACCCTTATTATTTAATTTTAGCTTATAAGCAAAATCTGCCAAAAAAGTCGTTTGTTTCGATGGCCCTATTATATCGTTAGTACCTGACAAACCTATCCCTATTTTACTACCAAAAGGACTGCTTATCGAAAAAGTCTGAGTGACGGGAGCTCCTTCTAAACCCAACCACTGAGTCCTATAAATAGCATTAAAACTAGCCATACCCGAGCTACCTGCATAAGCCGGATTTACAATAATAGTATTGTACATATACTGGGTATATTGTGCGTCTTGCTGTGAAAAAGCACCACAACTAAACAAAAATATTGTCAATTTTAAATATTTCATTTTCAAAGCTTTTTTAATTATTAATATACAAATCACCTGTTTTATTTTCAATATATTTACCTGTAGCTTTACTTTTACACTTCAACATATAAAAATAAACACCTCTAGGCAAATTACCTCCTCCTATAGTCGCTCTACCACCCGATTTACCTCTAAAAACCTTACCTTCCTCCCCATAATTACCTTCTTCATAAACAGTAACACCCCACCTGTTAAACACCTTTAAAGTATTATCAATATAATTTTCTAATCCCTCTATTAAGAAAAAATCGTTCTTACCATCCCCGTTAGGAGTAATAGCATTATAGATAACTATACCATCCAAAGGAACTTCCTCTGTTTTCATAAGTGCCAAAGCAAAAATACTAAAACCCAAAGTTGACTCTTTAGTTATCAGATCATCATCGTTTAGGCCTATATTAGCTCCCAAATCTTTCCATTCACTATCAGCAGAACTCCAACCAACTATATGTACCGACCCCGATAAAGCATCGACCAAAGCCTCTGAACTAGAACCTGAGTTTATACTTAATGTAAGTTCTATTTCCGAATTGCCTTCCTCTCTGTTTATCTCCCAATATTCGGTATTATCTATAAATAATATATCACTAGACGATACCGAAGAATGACTGTAGCCATTATCGTTACTGTTTTCCTGATGATAAACCACCGAAAAAACATCGCTCACCAAACTAGGTGACGATATTTTGACAGACCTATAATGTTCTCCCGATCCTACCGGAAATTCAAATTCAGTATTACCCTTCTTTGAAACTAATCCATCTATATAACTACTACTAGACGCCTGTTCATGGTTTGCATCATCCTGAAACAACACCGAACCTCCCAGATCTCTACTCTGCAATATACCTTGCTCCAAATACAATTTGTTAAAAATACTCATACTTGTTCTTAACTCAAAAGCAGGATAAGACGATGAATTATCTAATAATAGATCGTAAAACTCTAAGGAACCTCCGCCTTGTATTTCTTGTTTTACATCTCCTAAGAACCTAGTTATATTACCATTGTTCTTTGAATACCTAAACATACCATCGTTTATAAGACTACTGTACAGATAAACATCTCCATTGTTAACTATATCGCCAGTGTCTTTGTTGTCGAACTCGTCAACTATACTAAGCACAGTACCCTCTACAATAGTCAATTCCCCTATATTACTAGTCTGAGAGACAACCGCCCAACTAATAAAAATCAAAAATATAATTATAGCCTTTTTCATAATATTTTATTTTTCTAATTTCTCTATTCTTTTAAGTAACTCTTGCAATAAATCGTCTTGGGCTTTGTTTTGTTGTTCTAATTTTTCTATTTTATCTTCTTTAGCCTCTAATTGTTTTTGTTGCTCTATAGTATGTAAAAACAACTCTTCTACTTTTTCTAAATTCATAAGAGTAAATCTATTTAGCGCTATCAGACCATCGTTTTCTTCTACTTCTTTTATTGAAGGAACTCCTGGTAAATGTCTGTTTTTTTTGGTAAACGTCTCAATATCTTCCAAGGACATCATGGTATAAGAAGGTTTTAAAACCGATTTTTTATCATAATACTTTTCAAAAACATAGTCTGGATAGGAAGTCTTGAATCCTGGCGCTAATGAATAAAGGAAACCCGTAGCTATAATATTGCCATCTACCTCTAGCCTTTCCCTAGGAGCTTTAAGTCCTATTCCTATATTACCAGCACTTATCGATGGCCCTGTGCCATCAAGCCCTGTACCATATATCAAATTACCTATACTCAATTGGCTACTTCCCGTTGGACTAGCTACTTGCGCAAAGTACCCTATAGTTATGTTTTTAATTCCAGATGTAATTGCATTTCCACTACCATGTCCTAAAGAGGTATTGTAGTTTCCTGATACGACTTTTAAAGCTTCATAACCTACAGCTGTATTTCCTATAGAACTAGTAGTTGCATTTAAAGTTTGCGCTCCTATTGCTACATTATTGTCTCCTGAATTAAAACTTTGAAAAGATCCATTACCTATGGAAACATTATTACCTCCAGCTTTACCTGTGTAATTTGCATTAGTGTAAAAGGAATAATTTACACTTTGTTTTAAAGAACCTCCTCCAGTAGTCCAACTCATAACACCAGCCCCGTTAGTTGTCAAATACTGACTGACTAATCCATTATTATCTGGCATTGTATAAACCAAATTACTTGTTAAGTTTGCTGGAGCTTTTATTGTCAGAGTATTATCTGTAAAATTATCACTATCATGGAGTACTATAGTACCCAAGTCGGAACTTCCATCTTCTCCTAATGTTAAAGTACCTGCTACAACAGGGTTACTACCACCACTTGGTGCTTTCCACTCTAAAATAGCATCTCCAAAAGACACAGCTTTTATACTTAAAACATCATTAGCTAAACCTATGGCTGCTGGAAAGGTCAAACTATAAGACGTTAGAGTTGCTGGAGTTTTTATTGTTAGCTCATTACTTGTATCATCTATCAATGTCAGATCACCATATATCATAGTATTCCCTCCTACAGTCAAAGTTTCTGTAGGTTCACTGACTCCTATCCCTATTTTACCTGTACTCAAAACATTCATTCCTTTTCCATAAATGAAATTAGCTATACTAAGTTGATTACTAGAATAAGCCTTTGGAACTTGAGCAGAATGACCTATAGTTATATTACTTGACCCGCTACTAATACTACTTCCTGAATTAAGTCCTATTCCTATATTATTATTTCCTGTTGCACTCATAAGAGCCGCGTATCCTATTGCTGTATTCTCTTTACCTGAAACACTTGCATTAAGAGCATACAGACCTAGTGCAATATTCTTACTTGCAGAAGCCCCCATAAGAGATGCTGTTGCACCAATAATAATATTATCAGTATCTCCTGTAAAACTTGAATTAGTTACATAATTAGTCCCAGATTTAATTAAACTACCACCACCACTAGGTGCTTTCCACTCTAAAGTAGCTTCAGTCGACGTCGCACTTTTTACACTTAAAACATCACTAACTATACCTACGGCTGCAGGGAGAATCATTT
>JABSPL010000039.1 GCA_013215105.1 Flavobacteriaceae bacterium | reverse complement strand
CCGAAGTATAATTTATCATAATGCATGGTTATTTGCTGTAATATAGCAATAAACCTGCATTTGACCATATACAAATAAGTGTTTTATGTATTTATTTAACTAAGTATTAGTTAAATAAATACTTTTTCAGCAGACCCTACTATAAGCACTATTTTTATAAACCCTTTTATTAGTTGGCACATTATTTCTTTGGTCGAAGCTCCTAAGGTTTTTCGTATTGCAACCTCGTTGAGGCGTTGTTGTATATTTAGAGTTGCTAGAGCAAACAAACCTAATAGAGACACTAATACAACTATAAATGTGAGTATCGAAAACAACGTTTTTTGCTTTTTATATTTTATAAATGTCGCCTGAAATTGTTTATTCAAAAACCTATAACTAAAAGGGTAACCTGGATCTACGTTTGCAGTCCAATAATCCTCAATAAACTTTATGGTCTCTCCCATATTTTCAGGTTTTATTTTGAATATAACAGTACTGAAATCATATTTTTTAGCCCACTCGAATGTATTCCAATGACACATAAACATGGGATTTATATTTTGATCAAAACCCTTTACATGATAGTCTTTAACCATTCCTATTACTGTTTTATTATATATTCCGTCAGGAGAGCTATATGCTAATCTCACCTGTTTACCTATAGGGTCGTTATAAATACCTAATTCCTTAGCTAAAGTTTCATTTATCACAATATTACTAATGGTATCTGAAGCAAATTTCTCTTCAAAACCTCTGCCTTTCAATATTTTTAGTTTAACTAATTTGATATATTCAAAATCAACTATATCACTTTTAGTCTTATAAATAACATCCTTATAAGTAACAATTGTAGTACTAGAGTTTTCGCTTCCAGGAGTATAGTAATTACTAGTTATAATATCTATATCAGGATGTTTTACTAACTCTTCTTTAAGTAGTTCATATTTTTTATATCTATCTCCAAGACCGTTTATATTTACCAACAACACGTGATCACCCGAAAACCCTAGGTTTTTACTAGTCATATAATCAACTTGTAAATATATAACCATAGCACCTATCAAAAACAATCCTGATATTAAAAACTGAATACCCAACATAGCATTTCTGATAACACCCCCTCTTTTACTACGAGACACATTTCCTTTTAATACTTCTACAGCCTTAAAATTAGATAAATATATAGCAGGAATTAAACCTATACACATAGATATTAACAGAGCTATAACACTCATATCCAAAAGCACATAGCCATCTAGTAACCCTATGTATTTATTCATAAAATTATTAAAATAAGGCATTAACAACTCAACAAAGACTAATGATAAAACAAAAGATATAAAGCCTTGAAATATTATTTCTAAGATATATTGTACCCCTATAGTGAATTTTGATAATCCAATAGTTTTTTTGACACCTATCTCTTTAGATCGTTGACTTGCCGATGAAACAGATAGGTTTATAAAATTCACACACGATATAACTATCAGTAATACAGATAGACCTAGCATTATCAATATCAGCTGATAATTACCTTTACCTTCTGGACCTGCATCATCAGCTAAAGTATGTAATCGTATATCTACTACTCTTTCCAGCTTAACATTAGATCCGTTTTTATCTTTAAACTCTTCTAAACTTATATTAGATTTTTCGGCTTCAGGGATAAAGCTTTTTTTAGTGAAAATAGCATCCATTTTTGACTCTACATCTTCTATAGAAGCGTTTTCGTCTATTTTACAAAACAAACTTCTAGAAAAACTACTCCAATCAGATGTTTGTTCTTTTGAATATTGGATTACCATTTCAGGATTAAAATACGACTTTTCGTTAGCTACAAATACCGTAGTAATAACATATGATTTATTGCCCAATATCACAATTTTACCTACAGCTGCACCTCCTTCAAAATACCTATCAGACAACTTTTTAGACACAGCTATATGGTTTTTAGCTTCTTTAAAACTATTAACATTTCCCTCGTATATTTCGAAAGGAAAGAAATCGAAAAAATTAGCAGCACCTATCAATATATCCTCTGTAAATTCATCTTTCCCGTCTACATTCAACAATGCAGGGAAATACCAACCACCACTCAAGTAATAATCGGTAACCTCAGGAATTTCCTCTTTGTACGTCGGTCCTTCTATTTTGGTGCTATTGCTCCAAACTTCACCATTAGCCATATGATGAACAACCCTATGTATTTTTCCCTTTTCGGGATTCCACTCGTTATAACTTTTTTCGTCGTTTAAGTATAGTAATACAAACATAAGTCCCGCAAACCCTAAGGCTAGTCCTAATATGTTTATTATTAAATTTAAACTATTTTTCTTACTATTTCTGTAAAATATTTTTATCCAAGATTTTATCATTTTATTCGAATTTTAAGTGTTTAATAAGGTCTATTTTAGTGGTTCTAAAAGCCTTGAAACCGACTATTACAACTACTAACATTATCAACACAACAGGTGTTATTATGTATGGGAACAAAGGAATATCTATTTTATAAACAAAATTATCTAGCCAGTTTTGCATTGCAAAATATGATATAGGTATCAACACCACAGATGACACTAATGTTATTATCAAGAAGTTTTTTAACAGCTGAAATATTATATCTTTTGCTGATGCTCCCAATGTTTTTCTTATTGCTACCTCTTTCAAACGATGTTGAATATTAAGAGTTGCCAAGGCAAATAACCCCAACATAGAAACTATAATAACAATAATTGATAGCACTAAAAACATTGCTTGTTGTTTTTCGTATTTCTCATAAGTTTCCGCAAACTTTTCACCCAAAAACTTATAAGAAAACGGATAGTCTGGACTTATATTCTCATTCCAATAATTTTCTATATAACTAATAGTTTCTTCAATATTATTTGGGATTATTTTAAATTGAACATTGTCGAAGTTATATTTTTTAAACAAATCATCGGTATTCCAATGCATTATAAGCATAGGGTCTATCTCTGCATCAAAACCCCTAGAGTGATAATCCTTTACCATTCCTATAACTGTTTTTTTAGAATCATCTCCAGATAAGCCTATTATAATTTGCTTTCCTATAGGGTTATTATATATCCCTAGTCCTTTAGCAAGAGTCTCATTTATAATAACATTACTAATAGTGTCCGAAGCAAACTTCTCTTTAAAATTTCTACCTTTTAATATATCAATTTTCATTAAATCTAAGTAATTAAAATCAACAGCATTTATATTTACATCAGAGGTGAAATCGTTGTAATAAGCCTCTGTAGAATTATAACCTCCATAACCAGGGAGATCGAAACTACTTGTTATATCTTCTATATTAGTGTGTTTTGCTAATTCATTTTTCAGAGTTTTATATTTTGTATATCTGTTTTTGGTATTATCCATATTAACTATCATTATCTGATCTCCCGAAAAGCCTAGTTTTCTAGAGGTCATATAATTTATTTGATAAAAAATAACCAAAATACCTATTAAGAAAAATCCTGAAATAGAAAACTGAATACCTAGCATTATAGTTCTTAGTATTATTCCTTTTTTGCTGCTAGACATATTACCTTTCAGAACCTCCATCGCTTTGAAGTTAGATAAATACACCGCAGGGATAACACCTATAACTAAGGACACCAAAACAACTACAAGTGTTTAAGCCCCTAAAATAGTCATACTTAATTCTATAATAAAAACATTAACTTTATATTATGGAAACTACAAAAAAACAGTACACGACGGAGTATAAACTCAAATTGATAAAAGAATGTGCAACTCATGGAGTTGT
>JABSPL010000038.1 GCA_013215105.1 Flavobacteriaceae bacterium | reverse complement strand
TTTCTTTTTTGGCGATTTGAGGCAGTAAGGTAGCAAAACCATTCAAAACAAGGAAAGGGAAAAACCTTTTTCTCTTTCTGTTTTGAAAAATACATTAAAATCTCAAATCTAAAAAGTTGCATTTATTACTTGAATCTAAGTAAGCTGGTATAAGATCTCTATATATAATGAACATTATTTCTATAATTCTCATTAGCCTTATATTTGAATTCAAAATGAATTTTAACCGATTATAGAGGAGATAGACTTCTCTTTGATTTGTATTTGAACGAAAACAATATATTAGACGCTGTAAAAATATTGAACGAGACTATATAGGATTAGTAAATATTATATAATACCCTTTGTAACCCAACTTTTTTGTTAAAGTTGGGTTTGTTACTAATTATTCCCAATTACCTAATTCGTTTTCTAGAGTACAATCGCTAAAGTATTGCCATGCTGTATGATTACCAGGTTCAAAACCTGCACTAGCCCACCCAATTCGCAGCCATATTTGGCTGTTATGATATACTCTCAATTGATCTCCTTCAGCTGCTCCATAATCTATATCTGCATTCCACTTTGGGTACCCACAATGTAATTCAGCAGCATCTTCTCCATATATAGGCTCATCTATATTACATTTTTGCTGGTATAGCCATCCAGAATCTTGTGTTGCACCATTTCCATCTACATAAGTTCCCCCTGGTCCAGGTACATCTAGGAAAGGGATATTCCACTTAGCAATCCACACTTGTTTCAGATGAAAAGCTCTATCTAATCGTTTAAATTCAATATCCCCTCTCCATAGGCGAGCTTCTCCACAATACAATCTTGGTCCATCGACATCTTCACAACTTTGTGTTACCTTCCATGCACTATTGAAATTGATGGTTCCGTTTCCTACTCCTGGCTCATCATCATCGTCTGCCCAAAATGCCGATTTCCAAATCTTACTATTATGATATACTTTTGTGTCTCCTTCATATTGTGAATTTCCCAAAACCCATTTAGGAAAATCACAATATAAAGCAGGATCATCGTGATTTTGACAGGCTTGTGTTTTCTTCCATCCAGTACCCTCATTAGCTTGATGCTCAGCATGATAGTAAGTCGGTTCACCTGGCGTATCCGTAGTATAAATGCTCCACTCAGCTGTCCAGATTGCACCATTATGATATACTTTACTGTCCTCTTCATACCCCCCCTGACTCCATTGAGGAGATTCACAAAACAGATCTGATCCAGTCCCATCGTCTTCATAATCTCCATTGGCTGAAGTGTTCTTCTCACAAAATTGGCCTGCGTTTTGAGGGGGAGTTAAGCCTAGTAGTTCAGATATTGTTTTATAGTATAATATTCTATTTGCAACTTTCTCTTTATAACCTAGTTCCTTTGTAGGACCACACTCTAAACCTCCATTTATTACCATTATAGTTTTACCAAACTTATCTCCATCGTAGTTCAACATTATGTCGTGACAAGAAGGCTTAAGTCCTTGGGGAGTCATCCAAAACCAAATAGCCGAAGACCAGCTAATAACCCCATCTTTGATTACCCTATCAGGGTCATCTATAAGAATATTTTCATCTTCATAATAAAAGTTACTGAATTGTCTATAGTTTGTAGGGTGGGATATTTGTATTGGACCTCTACCGTGGAATGAATTACCTGTACTTGAAGAATACGTATCAGCCCCTCCTAGATAATGATCAATACAGTTTTCTTCATTAGCTTCTGGATCTCCAGGATTCCAAGGATCTGTATATCCATCGCAGCGAAGCTCTTCTATATAAACCAAACCATACTCACCATTATCTCCCCCTCCTGTTTCTTGTATCAAATTTCCGAATAGAGCAGATAATTCCAATCTTTTTTCATCATCATCACCTTCGGTTAAAAAATCTGAAAATATATAGTTCCCATTTTTTTTACTCTCAGACGCCTTTATAAAGTTAATATAAGTCAAGGGATTATTACCATCTGCAGTTATACGGGTCCCATAAAAATCAGAAGCTCCTGGTCCTGGTCCTCCATAACGATGCTCTCTATTAGGGAATATAGCGTCAAATTCGGCTTCGGTAATTATAAAATCTTTAGAGTTTATGGTAATGGTATAATTCTCATAACTGTCATCTGAAGAAGTAACTCTAAAATATTTGATAGCTGTACTATTACTAAAAGCATCTAGCCCGAAGTTTACAGAGTATTTTACTTGATCAAAAGTCGGTTGTATACTTTCTTCATTTGTAAATGAGCTGTCATCGTATTCTGTTAAAGTAGCTCCACTACTAACAGTTATTTTCGCTATAAAACTGGAAATATCTCTTATATCTATAGTTTCTGTAAATGAAGTACTTATATTACCGGTGCTAGTGTTATCATCTGGATCAATAGGATTTGTATATTCAAATTTCACTATCTTATTTTCATCAGTACCTGTCTCTTCAGAAGATTCTTCTCTAGTTACGGTTATATTATAAATGGTGCCAGGATCTTCTGCCGATTCGGCTGCTTTAAATTGTCGAGATACATCTATTTCAAATTGAATTAAAGTGAAATCGGTTATTTCTGCACCAATTTCACCATTTGTTGTAATTGGATATATTTTGGTTTTATAGGTGCTAAGAACAGTGATAATACCAGCTAAAGGGGATATAGTTGATACAGGAACTGTTAAGGTAAGTTCTATTATTTTACTAGACGTATAAGTCATTGTATTAGAACTAGGAATGTATTTCACCTCTACTATTTCAGGATTATGTGTATGAGGATTTCCGAAGAAGAATTCTTGAGAATAATTATTTGTAGATATAAGTACAAAAATCAGGATAAAAATATTTTTCATAATATTATTTTTTAATTGTTTTTTTATAAAACACAAGCAAATATACGAATATATATATTACATAACAAATGCAATGCCATGTAAATTAATGAATTAGACTATAATTGTATTTTACCTTCTTCGGGTTTGTGTGTTTTACAATGTAGAATATAGATAGTAGTGTCAATTTAAGTTAGTATTACTTATATAAAGACAAGTAGATATTTTGTGAATGTAGATTTCACTCATATGCAATAATAAAAAAAATGTATTTTTATGATAGTATAGTTTTGTAAATGAAATATAAGAAATAAGAGACATTTTGTCATACATTACTCTTTGGTCTTTTTTTTGACTATAGAGTTATTATAAAATAATTAAACCAAATAATAAAATAAATATGGCAAAAGGAAACATTAACGTATCGGTAGAGAATATATTTCCACTTATAAAAAAGTTTTTATATTCGGATCACGAAATATTTTTAAGAGAATTAATATCTAATGCAACAGATGCAACTTCTAAACTACAACACTTAGCATCTATAGGAGAAGCTAAAGGAGTAGAAATAGAAAATGCTCAGATAGAAATAAAAATAGACAAGGAAGCTAAAAAGATACATATAATAGACCAAGGTCTAGGAATGAGCGAGGAAGAGGTTGAAAAATACATCAACCAGATAGCGTTTTCGGGAGCTGAAGAGTTTTTGGACAAATACAAAGACAATGAGTCTGGTATAATAGGTCATTTCGGTTTAGGTTTTTACTCTGCATTTATGGTTGCAGAGAGAGTAGACATAATAACAAAATCTTTTACCGATGCAGCTGCAGTAAAATGGTCATGTGATGGTTCTCCAGAATATACTATAGAGTCAGCTGACAAGACAAGTAGAGGTACTGAGATAATTCTTCATATAGCAGAAGACTCTTTAGAGTTTTTGGAAGAATCAAGAATAAACGAACTTTTATCTAAATACAACAGATTTAACCAAGTTTCTATAAAATTCGGAACTAAAGAAATAACAGAAAAAGTAGGAGAAGGCGACGATGCTAAGGACGAAAAAAAGACTGTTGACAATATAGTAAACAACACTAAACCAGCATGGATAGAAAAGCCATCTGATTTGAAAAGTGAAGATTACAAGAGTTTTTACAGAGAGTTATATCCTTCTCAGTTTGAAGAGCCTTTGTTTAGTATTCACCTAAACGTAGATTATCCGTTTAACCTTACAGGTATTTTGTATTTCCCAAAAGTAAGTCAGAGTATGGACATGCAAAAGGATAAAATACAATTGTATCAAAATCAAGTATTCGTTACTGACAATGTAGAAGGTATAGTTCCTGATTTCTTACAAATGTTAAAGGGAGTTATAGATTCTCCAGACATTCCTCTTAACGTATCACGTTCTTATTTGCAAGCAGATGCTGCTGTAAAGAAGATTTCTGGCTATATAACTAAGAAAATAGCTGACAAATTAGCATCTTTGTACAAGAGCGACAAAGAAGATTTTGAGAGTAAATGGGATGATATAAAAGTAATAATAGAATACGGAATGCTTTCGGATGATAAATTCTTCGAAAAAGCTACCAAATTCACTCTTTACCCAACAGTTGATGGTAAATATCATACTATAGATGCCTTAAAAGAATCTTTAAAAGACAACCAGACTGACAAAGATGGTAATCTTATAGTTTTATATTCATCTAATAAAGAAGCTCAACATAGTTATATAGAAGAAGCTAAGAAAAAAGGATACAATGTAGTATTACTAGATTCTCCTATCATTTCTCATCTTATACAAAAGTTAGAGTCTTCTAACGAAAATGTTAAGTTTACAAGAGTTGATTCTGATTTTATAGATAATCTTATAAAGAAAGACGACACTCAGATTAGTAAGCTTTCTGATGAAGAAAAGGACAAATTGAAGCCTATCATAGAAGGTAACGTTCCTAAAGAAAACTACACTGTACAGTTAGAAGCTTTAGATTCGGAAGCTAATCCGTTTACAGTAACTATCCCTGAATTTATGAGAAGAATGAAGGAGATGAGTGCTACTGGAGGTGGTGGTATGTTTGGTATGAATAATATGCCTGAGATGTACAATTTGGTAATAAACACTAACCACGAATTGGTTGGTTCTATACTTGTAGAATCTGACGAAGAGAAGCAAAAAGGATTAATAAAACAAGCTTTTGATTTGGCTAGATTGTCTCAAAACTTATTAAAAGGAGAAGATTTGACTTCTTTTGTTAAGAGAAGCTATAGTCTTATAAAGTAATAAAAATATCATTTTTTTTTAAAGCCTCCTGAATAATTTTATTTAGGAGGCTTTTTTTATAAATACTAGTTTATTTACAAACATAAGTATCATTCTTATTAAAAAAATGAGGCTTATCTATTAGACAATAAACCTATAATACCAATTGTATTTCTAAATATCATAAAAGAAATAGAATTATTTTTTTCTTTAGCAAGGCAAAAAATCTAAGCATAGCATCGCTATGGTTCTGTTTTTTAACGTAGATAAAGGAGAAAAGAAACTATTTATATATGACAGATGGAGATTCAACTGGTATAAGTGATATAGAGTATTATGTCATAGGGAAATGTATTCTATATTCTTAAAAACCATTATCTTTACAATAAAACAAGCTATGTTTCTTAGGTCAATACTCGATATATTTTACCCTAAAAGGTGTCTTTCATGCGATGATATAATAGGTTATATTGATACTTATATATGTATACCATGTACTGTAGAGTTATCAAATAGTAGTTTTGAAGATTTAGAAAATAATTATTTGGAAAGAAAAATGAAATCTTTTCTGGATATAAACAAATGCACTTATTTGTTTTCTTATAGTAAAGGAGGTTTTCCTAGGGATATGGTCAGAAAGTTAAAATACAAAGACAGAGAAGATATAGGTGTTTTCTTAGGAGATTGGCAAGGACAAATCATAAAAAACAGCAAAAGGTTTGAAGATGTTGATTATATAATAAAAGTTCCTTTACACCCTAAGAAGCTAAAAATCAGAGGTTATAATCAGTTAGATAAATACGCCGAAAGGGTTTCATTTCATACCGGAATAGAAGTTTTGGAAGAGTTTGCATTTAGAAAAATTCATAGTGAGACTCAAACCAAAAAGAGTAAAACAAGTAGATGGAATAGTATGAATGACGTATTTGAAATAAAAAACAAAGATATTCTGAGAGAAAAACACATATTAGTTGTTGACGATGTGGTTACTACTGGTGCAACTATCAATAGTTTATGTAGTTTATTAATAGGTATAGAGGGTATTAAGGTTAGTATTGCTAGTATATGTTGTGCTTTGAAATAAAAAATATTTTATATTGATAGTCTGATAAATTAGAAGTATATTTGCTCACATTTTATATAAAAATAATAATATATGTATGCAATTGTAGAGATAGCAGGGCAGCAATTTAAAGTTGCCAAAGACCAAAAGGTATATGTACACCGTTTGCAAAACGAAGAAGGAAGTCAAGTAACTTTTGACAACGTTCTTTTGACTGACAACGAAGGTACAGTAACTGTAGGCGCCCCAGCTATAAAAGGAGCTAGCGTAAAAGCTAAAGTAGTGAGTCACTTAAAAGGTGATAAAGTTATCGTTTTCAAGAAAAAACGTAGAAAAGGTTACAAAGTAAAGAACGGTCATAGACAGTATCTTACTGAGTTACTTATAGAAGAAGTTCTAGGAGCTTAATCACTACAGAATTTAATTAAAAACAAAAAATAACTTTAAAAAGCATTAATTATGGCTCATAAGAAAGGTGTCGGTAGTTCGAAAAATGGTAGAGAATCAGAATCGAAACGATTAGGAGTTAAAATTTACGGAGGTCAATTGGCTATATCTGGAAATATAATAGTTCGTCAAAGAGGAACTAAACATAATCCAGGTAAAAATGTACATATGGGGAAAGACCATACTTTACATGCAGGTATTGACGGTATCGTAAAATTTACCAAAAAAAGAAACAATAAATCTTACGTTTCTATACTTCCATTGGAAGCATAAGTAAGTAAAAACTTTTGAAGCTCTCATATAACTATGGGAGCTTTTTTCATTTAACAAAACACCAACATGCATTTTTTTTATAATATTATCATATCTGTAGCTGTATTTTTAGCCAGAATAGTATCTGTTTTCAATTCTAAACTACGTTTATCAGTAAAAGGAAGAAAACAAACTATAAAACTGATAAAGCAAAAAATATCAGTAAGCGATAAGGTAATATGGTTTCATTGTGCTTCGCTTGGAGAGTTTGAACAAGGGAGACCAATAATAGAAAAATGTAAAAAAGAATACCCCAACCATAAAATAGCTGTAAGTTTTTTCTCTCCTTCGGGATATGAGATAAGAAAAAACTACGAATTAGCCGATATTGTTTTCTATCTTCCTTTTGACATAAAAAGTTCTATAGAAAAGTTTTTAGAAGCTTTAAGTCCTAATATAGTTATAATAGTCAAATATGAGTTTTGGCCTAACTTATTAAAGTCATTAAAAAACAGAAACATTCCTACTATATTAGTTTCTGGTATTTTCAGAGAAAATCAATTTTTCTTTAAAAAATATGGCAAATGGTTTCTTGAAAGTATTAATCATTTCTCACACTTGTTTGTTCAAGATAAAGAATCGTTACTATTATTGAGGAAACACGGAATAAAACAAGCTACGGTATCAGGAGACACACGTTTTGATAGAGTTTTCGAAATGGCTAAAAACAGTCCTTCTATAGAGATTATCGAAAAATTCAAATCAGATAATCATTTGATAGTAGCGGGTAGCACTTGGCAAAAAGATGAAGAATTACTAGCTAATTATATTAACAATAGTTTCAGTAAGAACGAAAAAATAATAGTAGCACCTCATAATATTGATTTAAAAAACATAAATTCTTTTAGAGAAACTTTAGAAGTTAAATCTATTTTATTTTCAGAAGTAAATAACAAAGATATTAGTGGTTTTTCGGTATTAATAATAGACAATATAGGGATGCTAAACAGCATATATGCCTATGCCAATTTGGCTTATGTTGGAGGAGGCTTCACCAAAAGCGGCGTACATAATATACTAGAACCTGCAACTTACGGAATACCTATAGTTATAGGTGAAAACTACAGTAAATTCAAAGAGGCTATTGACTTGACGGCTTTGGGCGGATGTATTTCAGTTAATAATACTAAAAAATTAAATGAAATATTTAACAAATTGAAAGATGATAGATTTATACGAGCTGGTCTAGGAAATATTTCTAAAAAATATGTAAACGACAAAATAGGAGCTACTGGTATGGTGATAGAATACATGAACGATAACACCTTCTAAATCTATATTCTTACCCTATAAAAACAGTTATTTACATGTCTTGTAAATATTACAAAACACATATAACCTTTTTTTTGTTATAACATCATATATATTTAAAAGTAATATCTTATATTTGTTTGCTATCTTTTTACAGAAACATAGTATATAAGCCAAATAATTCATGAGTCGATATAAACTTACATTAGATGACACTGACTGTTACCAACAAAGCATAATAGGTATCACTAGTGAATTAGAAGACTTCAAATTAGCTTATTTACTGAATAAACATTTGTTTTTAAATTTTGAAAGAACTAGTAATCTCAAAAATTACAAACCTGTTAAATGTGATTTTTCATTATATAAACACACGGCTAAAGAGAACGAAATAGACTGGTCCTTAATAAGTAACACTAGTAAAATAGAAACCATAATAAACCAAGGAGGTTTGTTTGAAGATATAGAGACTAGAGTCACTAATACATATTATTTACTAAAAGGAAAAAAACAATTTGAGTATTTTATAAAAACTGAAGAAAAATTAACAAAGCAACAAACTCTAAATATATTAACTACACTTAGAAATATTCCTAATGTGGTTTATAGTGAAAACATAGAATTTGAAAGCTTAAAAAACAAAGAAAACCTAATATTTTAACATATGTCAAGCGAAAAAAAAACAAAAATAATAGCAACCTTAGGGCCTGCTTGTAGTAGTAGAGAAGTATTAAAAGAAATGATGACAACGGGAGTAAATGTGTTTAGAATTAACTTTTCACATGCTAACTATGACAATATAATAGAAACCGTCAAAATCATAAGAAGCATAAACTTAGAGTTAGGTTATAATGTTGCTATACTTGCCGATTTGCAAGGACCTAAACTAAGAGTTGGGATTATGGCTGATAATGTAAAACTAGCTAAAGATGATATTTTCACTTTCACTACCCAACAATGTGAAGGTGATAATAAAAAAGCTTTTATGACTTACAAAAGGTTTCCTAAAGATGTAAAAGTAGGTGAAAACATACTTGTAGACGATGGTAAACTGATGTTTGAAGTAATAAGTACCGACCTAAAGGAAGAAGTTAAAACAAAGGTAATAAGAGGTGGTGATTTAAAATCTAAAAAAGGGGTTAATCTTCCAAATACCAATATATCGCAACCAGCACTTACTGCCAAAGATATAGAAGATGCAGAGTTTGCTATAAAACTAGAAGTTGACTGGATGGCTCTTTCGTTTGTAAGAACAGGAGAAGACCTTGATGCTATCAATAATTTGATAAAAGAAAAATCGGAACACAGAATACCTGTTATAGCTAAAATAGAGAAGCCTGAAGCTATAATAAACATAGATAGTATAATCCAAAACTGTGATGGACTTATGGTTGCCAGAGGTGACTTGGGAGTAGAAATACCTATGCAAGACGTTCCTTTGGTACAAAAAGAACTAGTATTCAAAGCCAAACAAGCCAGAATACCTGTAATTATAGCAACTCAAATGATGGAAACTATGATCACTAACCAAGTACCTACAAGGGCTGAGGTTAACGATGTAGCCAATTCTATAATTGACGGTGCTGATGCTGTGATGCTATCGGGAGAGACTTCGGTAGGAGAATATCCTATTGTTGTTATACAAAAAATGAGAGAGATAATACTAGGTGTAGAGAACTACAGTCGTATATCGGTACCTCAAAAACCGCCGCATATAAGAACTAACCGATTCATAACCAAATCGGTATGTTATCACGCTGCTTTGGCTGCCGACGATATAAAAGCTACAGCTATTTTCACACTTACTAATAGTGGATATACCGCTTTTCAGATATCTGCATGGCGTTCTAACACTAAGACTTTAGTATTTTCTTCTAATAAAAGAATAATACCTATGCTTAATTTACTTTGGGGTGTTAAGGCTTTTTATTACGACAAACTAGAAAGCACCAACCAAACTATAATAGATATAAATACTATAGCCAAAGAAAATGGTTGTGTAAAACCAGGAGACTTAGCCGTAAACCTTACTTCTATGCCTGTAAAAACACAAGGAATGGTTAATACTATGAGAATCTCGGAAATAAAATAGGAAATGATACACCTTATAATAGGCAATACTGGTTCGGGTAAAACTACTTATTCCAATAAGTTAAAAAAAGAAAATAAAGGTGTTATTTTCTCTATAGACAAATGGAATAAAACTTTGTTTTTCCCTGACAAAAAAGAAAATGATGGCTTAGAGTGGTTCTTAGAAAGAATAGAACGCTCTGAGTCTATTATACTGGAACTTATCAGTCAATTAGAAAACTCTAACACCCATTCTATACTCGACTTAGGCTTGTCTAAATTAAAACACAGACAAAAATTTAGAGAGTTCTCACAAAACAATGGTTTCGAAATCAAGTTACATTTTTTGGATATAACGAAACAAACAAGGCTAGAAAGAGTGATGAGTAGAAACTTAGAAAAAGGAGAAACTTTTGAATTTGAAGTTACAAAAGAGAATTTTGACTTCATGGAAAATTGGTTCGAAACACCAAATAAAGAAGAATTAAAAAACGCTGTTATTGTAAAATAACAGCGTTTTTTTTATATTTAATTTATAAGTTTTTTAAGTTCTGAAATAGTTTCTACTGGTTGTTTACATACTTTATCAATACATAAATACAGCAAATCCTTATCTTTTTTGTATCTATCTTTTAGCAAAGGAGTGCTAGAAAGCTCGGTAGAACCTCCTATTATTTTATTAGGAAAATAATCCCTGTTAACCTTTTCTAGGTCATCTAAAGCATTTCCACCCATAATAGCTATTTGATAAAAAGGAAAGTCCATTTTAATATATAAACTAAGCCAATTAGAATATCCAGCTCCATATTGTTGAGCTTTTGGCATTATATTTTGTAACATTTGGCTCGAAATAGTCTTATAAAAATCGTTATAATAGAAATAACTAAGAGTATTAAGATTGTTAGCCATTATAGAGTTTGACGAGGATATTACATTGTCTTCTATATCCATTTTACTGGCAAAAAGAGACTTATCTAAGTTCGAAGAAAAATAGAACATATTAGCTCCTGCATCATAAAAATGATCTAAACAATAATCGGTCAAAGACTTAGACAAACTAAGCCAATGAGTATCGAAAGTCGCTTGATACAAGGACAGATAAGCATCAATAAGGCAAGCATAATCTTCTAGATATGCCGAAATACTGGCTTTATTTCCAGAATATATTCTACTTAATTTATAAGAAGAATCTAACATATTATCTTCAATAAAAGAGGCGTTCTTGATAGCTATTTCCAAATATTCTTCTTCTCCTAAAGAGATATAAGCATCAATATACCCCTTTAACATCAAGGCATTCCACGAGCATATTATTTTATCGTCAAGTCTTGGCTTACTACGGTTTTGGTCTCTATAGTTACTTAAAATATTTTTCCACTTTTTTGTTTTAACCAAAAACTCATCATATTGTATATTTTTTTGAGTAGAAAATATTTCTTCATTTTCACTGACTATAAGGTTATAATTTCCTTCTTCCCAATATCCTTTTTCGTTTATTTGATAGAATTCGGCAAACAAATCAAAATCATCTTTTAGAAGTTCTTTTAACTCCTCTTTGTTCCAAACATAATATGCACCTTCTTCAAGTTCTCCTTCTTTATTATTACTATCAGCATCAAAAGAAGAATAAAACGCACCTTGGTCGGTTAACCAATTGTTTTTGACAAACTCTAGGGTTTCTTCTATTTTTATTTTATAACTATCTTTTTTGTAATATTTATAAGCATCCGAAAGCAAGCTCACCATCTGAGAATTGTCATAAAGCATTTTTTCAAAGTGAGGAATATGCCATCTGGCATCTACCGAATACCTAGCAAAACCTCCACCTATATGATCATAAATACCTCCATTAGTTATTTTGTCAAGAGTATGTTCTACTTGTGAGAGTATTTCCTTGTCTTGCGTCAAATAACCGTATTGTAACAAAAAAGAGTAATTATTAGGCATTGGAAACTTAGGAGCTCTGTTATAGCCTCCTTCATTTTGATCAAACGAATAGGTCCATTTGGTAACTATTTCTTTTAGAATTTCTTTAGAGAAGTCTTGTTTGGCTGCATTTAGTTCTATCAAGTTACTCTTATATATGCCCATTGAAAGTTTTTCGGCATATTCGTTTATTTTATCAGGATCTTCGTTTCTCAATAAAACTATTTTATAAAGTATCTCTTTCCAGTTCTTAAGAGGAAAGTAAGTACCTCCCCAGAATGGTTTTCCGTTAGGCAAGGCAATACAGTTAAGCGGCCATCCCCCACTGCCTGTAAGTATCTGTACGGCATCCATATACACCTGATCTACATTGGGCATTTCTTCTCTATCAACTTTTATACAGATAAAATTATCGTTCATCAGCTTAGCTGCTTCTTCATTTTCGAACACTTCTTCTTCCATAACGTGGCACCAATGACAAGAAGAGTAACCTATAGAAATAAGTATCATTTTATCTTCTTTTTTGGCTTTTTCTAAAGTTTCGTCGTTCCAAGGATACCAATCAACGGGGTTATGTGCATGTTGCAACAAATAGGGACTGGTTTCGTTTATTAGACTATTGGTGAATTTGTGATTTTTCATTTCTGGTGATTTGGTCTGCCCGCAAGCAGTTATAAAAAGTAAAAATATATAATATCGCATAGACTGTAGTATTTTATAAGACTATAAATGTAGTAAAATATTTATTAGCTTTTATATTTTGAAATAAAATACTTTTATAAAAGTAAATTGATATCTTTAACGATTAAAAAAGCCAAATATTGAAAACAATAACAATCAAAAAAGGACATATACTACAGAGTAAAGGAGACAAGAAAGGATTGGTTTATAGAGTGAAAGAAGGTTTATTACGCAGCTACACCGTAGACGAAAAAGGCAAAGAGCACATTTTTATGTTTGCTTCTCAGGGTTGGATAGTATCGGATGCTACGGGTTTCAGCAATAATTGCGAGCTATTTATAGATGCTTTAGAAAACTCGGTCATAGAGGTAGTCGAAAGTAAAAACGAAGAAGAAAAACCCTCTTCAGAATTACTTATAAACAGGATAACAGTATTACAAAAAAGAGTAATAATGTTAATGAGTTGGACAGCAGTGGAGCGTTACAAACATTTCATAAAAACTTATCCTGAGATAATGCAAAGAGTCACCCAAAAAATGGTAGCTTCGTATTTGGGAATTACTCCAGAGGCGCTAAGTAAGGTAAAAAGCGAAATGCTAAGAGCTAAATAGTAATCATTTCGAAAAACTAAACTTCATATTTTTCTGATATTCTATCCATTCTTCTTTGGTTTTTATGTTTTTATAGTCTTCTGCCACAAATAATTTTAAGAATACTTCAGCATTTTTCACATCTTTATATCCAGGAAGTACCGATATAGGTTTAGCTTCTTCGTCAAAAAACACTAGACTAGGGTAAGCACTTACTTTAAGATATCTGGCGAATTGATGTTGCGATCTTTTACCTTCTCCTTTTCTATATTCATTACCTTTATAAGTAGTTATTTGTTTGTTTTCGGCATTAAACTTGACTGCATAATAGTTTTCGTTCACATATTTTATCAGTTTTTTGTTAGTAAAAGTATTACTATCCATCATTTTACAGGGACCACACCAAGTGGTATACACATCCATAAATATTTTTTTAGGAGTGTTTTTTTGATTTTCCACGGCTTCTTCTAATGATATCCAATTGATTTGATCATTATTTTGAGAAAACAAAACAGAGCTTAGTAGAACGGTTATCAGGTATAAGTATTTCATATTATAAACTATTTTACCATCAAATATATGATAATATTTTCGTATTTTTGGGATAAATCAAATTGTTTTAAGATATATGAATAAGATAGAGCATATAGGGATAGCGGTAGAAAATGTAGAAGAGTCCAATTTATTGTTTGCAAAACTATTAAATACTGAATCTTATAAAACAGAAGAAGTAAAATCGGAAGGGGTCAAAACCTCCTTTTTCAGAATAGGAGACAGTAAAATAGAATTGCTAGAAGCTACTAACCAAGATAGCTCTATAGCCAAATTCATAAACAAAAGAGGAGTAGGAGTACATCATATAGCTATGAGAGTAAGTGATATATATGCTGAAATAAAAAGATTACAAAACGAAGGTTTTACTATAATAGGAGATGGCACCCCAAAAAAGGGAGCTGATAATATGCTAATATGTTTTATGCACCCTAAAAGCACTAATGGAATATTAATAGAATTATGTCAAGAGTTATGAAAAAAGACAAATTAAAAATCAAATTCAATTATTTCAGTTCGTTATTGGACAAAGAAATAACCGAAGAACTAGAAGCTGAAAAGCTAGAAGAGGATAATCTATACAAATTGATATCTATACCATTATACGGTCCATTTATAGCTATTGGTGACGAGTTTTACGCTACTTTTTCGACCAAAGACGATAGTCTTACTTACAACAATGTTCTTAACTATTCGGAAAATTCGGTAATACATATAATAGTGTCTAACAACGATATTTTTAAAGAGACTTTGAAGAGGGAATTAATTAACTTCAAGTGCAACACTATAGATGTGAACAATATACTTTTGGTAGTAGATATACCTAAGAAAAATAATTATAAAATAATAGAAAGCAAACTATCTGACTATGAATCTAAGGGGCTTATATCCTATGCGGAGTCTTGTCTTTCGGACAAACATAACTTAGATTTAGACACATAATCACAATAAAATTGGCTATATTTATATCAAATAGAACTATAAACATTAGAATATATGGGGTACAATGTAAGTATAGAAGAAGAGAATAAAAATATAGCAGCCAAATACAAAGATTTACTAAAAGAGAGCTACCAAACTCTTAGCAAAGAAGGAAAAGACACTATAAGAAGAGCCTTTGATTTGGCTATAGAAGCTCATAAGAGTCAAAGAAGAAAATCGGGAGAACCTTATATATATCACCCTATAGCGGTTGCTAAGATAGTCGCTTACGAGATAGGACTAGGTTCTACAGCAATAAGTGCAGCTCTTTTGCACGATGTGGTCGAAGATACTGACTATACCGAAGAGGATATTAATGAACGTTTCGGTCCAAAAATAGCTTCTTTGGTAGCAGGGCTTACCAAAATGTCGCATCTTAACAGTGAGCAAGACACATCGTTACAAGCTGAAAACTTCAGAAAAATGCTTTTAACTCTGAACGAAGATGTTAGAGTAATACTTGTCAAAATAGCAGACAGGCTTCACAATATGCAGACTTTATCGGCTATGAAACCCGACAAGCAAGTTAAGATAGCTTCTGAAACCCTTTATATATATGCCCCTTTGGCTCACAGGCTAGGTTTGTACAATATAAAAACAGAGTTGGAAGACTTAGGGCTGAAATACACCGAACCTGATATTTATAACGAAATAGAAGCCAAGGTCAAGGCTGATCAAAAAGACCAAGAAGATTATATTACATCATTCAAAGATAAAGTACAAGAGCATTTGGATGCTGAAAACTTAGATTACACTATATTAGGAAGAACTAAGTCTATATATTCTATAAACAGGAAAATACAAAAACAAGGAGTTAGCTTTGAAGAAGTTTTAGACAGGTTTGCTATCAGAATAGTATACAAATCGACCCCTAAGCTAGAGAAGTTTGATGCTTGGCGTATATATTCTATAATAACTGAGTATTTTCGTCCTAACCCTACAAGACTAAGAGACTGGATAAGCCAACCTAAAACAACAGGTTACGAAGCCCTTCACACTACGGTAATGGGACCAGGAGCCAAATGGGTAGAAGTACAAATAAGGTCGGAAAGAATGAATGAGATAGCCGAAAAAGGTTTTGCTGCTCATTTCAAATACAAACAAGGTAAAATAGGAGAAAACGGCTTAACAAACTGGCTTAACAAACTAAAAGAAACCATAGAAAACAAAGAGATAAGTGCTATAGATTTTGTAGAAGATTTTAAGCTCAACCTTTATTCTAAAGAAATATTTGTGTTTACTCCCAAAGGAGACCTGAAGGCTTTACCCAAAAATGCTACAGCATTAGATTTTGCTTTCTCGGTACATACCGAGATAGGACTCAAGTGTAGTGGTGCCAAGGTAAATGGTAAAATGGTACAACTAAACCATGTATTAAAAAACGGAGACCAGGTAAGTGTTACCACTTCTATTAACAAAAGACCAAACATCAGGTGGTTAAATTTTGTAGTCACAGCCAGAGCTAAAACCAAGATAAAATCGACATTAAAAGAAGAGGAAAAAGAAATAGCAGAGCAAGGAAAAGCCCTGTTGATACGTAAGCTAAAACACCTTAAAATATCTTTTAATGAGAATGAATTAAACAAACTAGTTGCTTTTGCTAAGGAAAAAACTAGTTTCGCTTTGTTTTACAAAGCAGGAATAGGAGCTATAGAAAATAGTTTACTGAAAGAATTTGCTAACCAGAGAGGTAATGTCTTTTTAAATTATTTTAAGAGTAAAATAAGAAAAGTCGATATCCCTAGGAGAGAAATAACCGATGTAAACACCGATAAAAATAGTTCTTTGGTATTCGGCAAAGAAAAACAGAAGCTCGACTACTCCAAAAGCAAATGTTGTAACCCTATACCCGGAGACAAAGTATTCGGTTTCACTACAATCAAAGAAGGCCTAAAAATACACAAATACAACTGCCCTAATGCTATTAGCTTACAATCTAACTATGCATATAGAATAATAGAAGCTAACTGGGATGCTCCTAAAGAGGATGAATACAGAATAATACTTAAAATAAGCGGATTAGACAATATTGGTATACTAAACCATATAACCAATATTATATCTAAAAAGATGAAAATAAACATATATAGCTTAAATATTTCAACCGAAAGAGGTTTGTTTGGAGGTAATATTTCTATAGGAGTTTTCAACAACTTCCAACTAGACAAGGTCATAGATGTTATATCGGCTATAGACGGAGTCAAAAACGTAAAAAGAGTGGTATAAACATAATAATTTCATTACAATTCAAAAACAATTTTAGGCTTGTTTATTATTAAAACCATCAACAAACAAACATGAAAAAACTATCATTATTATGTTTAGTATGAAAGGTGAAATAATACTTAAATTACCTATGGATGTTTTACTTATATCAGTACCTTTGTCCCTGTATTTTTTCATAATGTATATGGTTAATTTTTATATAAATAAAAAAACAATATAGACTATGATAAGAATATTTTAATATCGTTTACTGCCACAGTAAACAACTTTAATCTAGCAATAGCTATTGACATTGCCGTATATGGAGTAAATAGCAGTCAGGCTATGGTCGGAGTTATAAGTCCATTAATATAAACCTCGGCTCTGTTATTGATAGTTAAAATGAGTTTTTGGTTAAAAAAGAAATACTACAAATAAATATATAAATGAGGTTAGAACATATCGAGAAGGAATTATCAGGTTTAAGAACTAGGTTAAGGGAGCATAGATTGTACGATAACCTTAAAAACATAGATGATATAACGATTTTTATGGAAAACCATTGCTTTGCTGTTTGGGATTTTATGTCGTTACTAAAAGCTATACAGATAAAGCTTACAAACACAAATATTCCGTGGACACCTAGGAGAAACCCTATGATAGCTCGCTTTATAAACGAAATAGTTCATGCCGAAGAAAGCGATCTAAACCTAGAGGGAGAACCACAAAGTCATTACGAAATGTATATAGACGCTATGGAGCAAGTTGGTGCTAATACTGATGAAATAAGTAAATTGGTAAATAATATAGAGTCTGGTTCAACTGTAGAAAATGCGCTTAGTAAACTAAAAATAGACCAGAGAGTTATGGATTTCGTATTGTATTCTTTCGATATTATCAATACCAAAGAAATACACCTTATAGCTTCAGCGTTTACTTTTGGTAGAGAAGACGTAATACCCGATATGTTTATGGAGATATTAAACAAATCGGATTCTGACAACAAACGATACAATAAGCTAACTTATTACCTAAAAAGACATATCGAATTGGACGGTGACGATCATGGACCTTTGTCTTTGAAAATGATTTCAGAACTATGTGAAGAAGATAACAGCAAATGGGATGCTGTACTACAGGTAGCCAAACAATCATTATTGAAAAGAATAGAGCTATGGGATTCTATAGCCGAATTAATAGAAAACAAATAAAATGAACTGAGAAAGAAAACTAGAGGGGCTTACAGACACTATAAATAATGAATATAACAATAATAAAACTGTTTACGTCGTTATTGTTTGCACCCATAACTCTCGTAGAAGTCAGATAATGGAGTATTGGTTTTCTAAATTTTCTTCTGATTATAAATTGAATGTAAAATCGTATTAGGGAGCTACTCAAGCGACCTCATTAACTACAAATATTTCTAAAACTATCTACATCATAGGTATAAAAAACAAAACTTTAATCTCAAACGACAATCCTTTATACGAATTTGATTCTATCCCTAATAAAAGCTTTTTTTCTAAGAAATATGACCACAAATAATATGTGAGTCCATAAACTTCCCTACAACGACCCTAAAGAGTTTGACAACAGCTCTAGAGTCATAGAAGAATATGTGAATTGTATAAAACTAATGCAAGATGAACTTAGCTATGTTTTCGAAAGTATTAAAGCCTAATTAAATATAAACTTCGAGTATTTCTACCGAATCACTAAGTGTTTTTATAGTTAATTTACTGACACTAGCAGGTATTATCGATGTTTCACCAGTTTTCAGATCTATAGAGTTGGAGTTTTCTAATTCTATATTTATTTCTCCTTTTACGCATATATATATAACAAAAGAGTCTAAATCACTATAGTCTATATCTTTGTTTTGATTCAATATTAATAAATTGGTCTTAAAAAACTCATTATGAATTAATTTATTCGATTTATTATCTTCAGACCCGTATATAGTATTATATTTTTCTTTATAATCAAAATTTATAGCGTCTATAGCTAAGTCGGTATGTAGCTCTCTGGCATTACCATTGCTGTCTAACCTATCCCAGTCATATATACGGTAGGTCACATCGCTTACTTGTTGTATTTCGGCAAGTAAAACCCCCGGGCCTATAGCATGAACCAAACCAGAAGGGATATAATAAGTATCTCCTTTGCTTACTTTATCGAAATTAAGTATGTTTTCCAGAGTTTTATTATTCAGATTGTCCAAATAAATATCTTTATCTACATTTTGGTTAAAGCCTACTATAAGGTTGGCATCTTTTTCGGCCTGCATAACATACCACATTTCAGATTTCCCGTAGCAATTATGCCTCTCTTTAGCTAGCTTATCGTCAGGATGCACCTGTATACTTAAGTCTTTACTTGCATCTATATATTTTATAAGTAAAGGGAATTGTTTAGGGAAATCTCTATAATTTTTAACACCCATAAACGATTCTTTATAAGTATCCATTAGCTGCCTTATACTCAAACCTTTTAAGTCTCCGTTACTAACTACAGACATATCACCTTCTACATCCGATATCTCCCAGCTTTCACCTAAGTCATTACTTATATTCTTTTTACCCAACAAATCAGATAATTTACCTCCTCCCCATATCTTACTTTTAAGTATAGGTTCAAATTTTATAGGATATTCTATTACTTTTGGTAGTGTTTTTATCTGCAATATATTTAAGTTAAAAGCGATTTATAAAAGTACAAATAATAATAATAATATAAACATATTTGTTACGATTATTTTACAAACATAAATTGTACCGTATTTCAAAACTGAATTATATATAAAGAACATACCTCTATAATTATTCATAACTAAGAACATCATCCTATTTTAACTTAGTTTCTTGTTTTTATAATAGTAAATTATTTTAGTTCTAAAATTCGTATAACAACAATTTATAATAACAAAAGAGGCACTAATTTCTTAGTGCCTCTTTTAATTTTTTGTTAAGCTAAGCTAATTAAGCAGTTTTTTCGCTACATTTAGTCTTACACTCTTCACCTTTACAAGAATGAGCTGTTTTGTTATCACATTTCTTACAGTCAGCATTTTTTACACCATCCTTACAGATACATGCTACTTTGTCAGCACATTTTTTACAGTCAGCATTTTTTACACCGTCTTTACATATACATGCTACAGTAGACTCTACACATTTAGAATGTTTACAATCAGCATTCTTACCGTCAGTACAGATACATGCTGCATCTACTTTAGTTAAGTCCATTTTACAAGTAGTACATTTACCTGCTTCTGTATAAGTTTTACCTTCTTCACAAGCCATAGGACAAGTGTACGATGCTGCTACTTCTTCTTTAGCTGCCATTTTTTCTTCTACTACTTCTTCAGTAGCTGCTTCAGCTTTAACTTCTTTCTTTTTTTCAACTTTACAAGAAACTAATCCTAGTCCTAAAGTCGCAACCACTACTAATGATAATACTAATTTTTTCATTGTTATATGTTTATGTTTTTACAACTTAGTTGTTGTAGATTTGCTAATGTACAATTATTTTTATATTTTCACTGATACTTAATGTCAAAATATGATTAATTATAGCCTTAATGAGGGTATTTGGTACTTTAACAAACCCCCACCCTCATTAAACTCTAAATAACTAGCTAGTTAGTCTATTATTTAAGCACTATACCATCTGCATCGAAGGGTTTTGTAATGTTTTCCATCATTATATTGTCAAAAGTAAGATTTCCTTCTACAAAATTCTTAGCTGTTTGCATATCATCTATGTCTATTCCAGTCTTCAAATCTTCTAAGTATATTTTAGAGAATGTTCCTTTAGAACCAACTCTTACATTAATACCTTTTTTATCTGTTCCTTCTCCTCCTATATACATATTTGTTATAGTAGGGTTAGAAAAAGGAGTAGCTTCATGATCATCTCCGTTGTTATCTCCTTCTATACCTTTATCAGACATATCTCCTAATATAGCTATAAGGTTAGTTCCATTTCCTCTCCAACCTTCTGTCCAGTCAAAAGCATCATCAACAACATACATTGCTGTAGAGTTTTTTAAGTTAGCAGTTCCTCCAAAAAACTCAAAACCATCATCAAAACCTCTGTAAACTATTAGGTTTTCTAATGTAGTTTCACTTCCTACGGCATATAAAGAAAAACCATTAAGTTGTTTGTCTTCTTTAAAAGAAAAACCAGGGTATTTAAGTACTATATATTTCAAACTTCCTGAACTATCTGCCTCGTCAGTTCCTCCATAAGCTCCAGTAGCTTCGTACTCTCCAACTCCTGTATCTCCTGAGTTTATAGTAGATTTACCGTTTATAACTATACCTCCCCAGGCTTCTGCGTTAGTTACATCTACAGCTGCTAATGAATTGTTTTCTGCATTTATAGAAGTAAATATAATAGGATTATCTGAAGTTCCTTCAGCCATCAACTTACCTCCTTGAGCTATAACCAATATATCTATATCAGTATCTTCTGTATTAGCATATACAACAGTACCAGACTCTATAGTCAAGGTAATGCCATCTTTAACTATCACAACTCCAGACAACACTATATTTCCTTCCCAAGTAGTATTTTCAGAAATATCTCCTTCAACTTCTGTAGCTCCTGCTTCTACAAGTCCTGCTTTAGTAGTAGCTACTGTGAACAAATTAACTACAGAACCTCCTTCACCTTCTACATTAGCTATTAAACCATAAGCCGATGCTAAGTCATTCAAGTTAGAAACATCAAAAGTTGCTTCTATATCTATTGTCGTATTAGCTTCAAAAGTTGCATTCAAATTATATTCAGTAACTTCTTCGACTATATCTTCTGCAGAATCATCACAAGAAGTGAATAATTGACCTACTACTAGTAATACCAATAATAAGTTTACTTTACTTAAAATACTTTTACTTTCTTTTAATTTAAACATTTCTTTTTAATTTAATATTTATAGTTAATTATTAATTACTTTAACTAATATGTAATTATTAGCTTTCTTATTAGCAAATATATAAAGCAATAATTCTTTTTTAGTTAACAGAATGTTACTAGTCTATAAACTTATACTTAAGACTTAAAGAGAATGTTACGCCTCTGTTATAAGTGTTTATAACCTTAGTTCTACCTGCTACCTTCTGAGTATATTCATACTTAGGGTCTAATAAATTTTTAGCCGAAAAACTTATATCTAACCTTTTATTAACATTGGTTTTCCATTTAAAATTAAGAGTGCTTATAGCCTCTTGATATATATTGTCGTTATAAGAACCTAACTGAGTTATCACTTTAGAATTATAATTGTATGATACACTTGCTTTAGACTTTATTGATGGTAATTTATAAGATAAGTCTGTATTAACTAGCAACGGAGTAGCTCCTTGTAAACTATGTGTCTTTTTATATAGTTTAACACTAGCTCCTAAACTCTCTTGTTTAGTATTTTCAGGAACATTAGCTTCTGATTCTAATAAAGATGCATTTATAGAAAGACCTAAATTATTTAAACTTTCATTATTAGTTAATTTACCTATATTAGTTTCCCACTCCAACTCTACTCCATATACCATAGCATCTTTAGCGTTTATAAGAGAAGTTGTCATAGTGCTACTTTGTGTTATCTGAACCTTTTCTATAGGGTTTTTTAAACTTTTATAAAACAAATTAACCGAAAACAAACTTCCTGCACTCGGATACCAATCCCAGCCCATATCTATATTGTAAATATCTACTTGCTTCAAAGAAGAGTTACCGATAACCTGTCCTATCTCCGTTTCGTAAGACATTTGACTCATCTCTTGAAACATAGGTATCGAATATGTTTTACTTGCCGATAATCTCAATTTATTATCTTCATTCAAAGAATACTTAAGATTAATCTGAGGAAGTATATTCTCTTTATTTATATCGAATGACTTGTATGACCCTGAAGACATATAACGAGTATTCTGCTCTACTTTGTCTAATCTAAGACCTGCCAACAAATACAAGTCATCTGACAACTGAAGACTCAACTTAGCGTAAACAGAAGATATCTTAAGTTCAAAACTCTGCTCAGGATTTTGAGATATATCACCTATAGACAAACTAGTACCCCAATACTTGCTATCGGCTAAGTATTTATCCATATTATTATACAAATAATTACTATCTCCAGCCAGTTCCGAATCATCTCTTACTTGCTGCATAAAGTCATTATCTATACTGTTAACTACTATATTACTAAAATTTAAGTCTCTTTCCTTATCTTTTAAGAAAGCTCCTACTTTTATATACTCGTCTTTACTATCTTCTTTAAGATAATAAGTATAGGCTAAGTTAGCCGTAAACTCTGTATCTTCCATTTTAGAAAAATATCTATTTAAAACAGGGCTACCCCCTACTATATTAAAGTTAGTATATTCATACAAACTAACATCTTCATTGATAGCTAAGTTTATCTTTCTTCTATCAGGTAAACTACTATCAGTCATATTATAAGACAATCCTAAGTCTATCTCACTTCTTTCGTTCAAAGCTATATTAGTCCCTAATTGATTAACAAATATACTGTTCTGCTCATATTCTTGTATTATACCCGTCATAAGATAGTCCGCTTCTTCCGAGCTATCAAAACCTTTATAAACACTTACTTCGTCAGAAGAAGAATTTATATACATCGATGTATAGTCTAAAGACACACCGCCGATATTGTAATTAAGACTAAGTAAATTGGTGAAATTAGTAGAATATTTAGATTTATCTCCTTTAAACCTCTTCTTCGTTCCTCCTTGAGCATTATAATCGGCTGTTTGGTAGTCTCTAAAACTATAGTCGTTAGAAAAACCTGAATAAGCCAATACCCCAAAACTAGAATTTTCGCCTATATAAAAGTTATTATTATAAAACATATTAAAGCTCAACTCTGGCTTAGCTGTCTCTTCTTTTGACTCGAAATTATTATTAAGCTTACCATAGCTCTCATTAGCATTAGCTCCTTTAGGAAGCTTATCTCTTACGTTATCGAAACCAAAAAAGTCAGAAGACCCTCCCTTATAAGTTTTAAAATCTTTGAAAGTAACTTGACTATTAGCACTAGTACCTATACCTACATATAATTTTTGTTTACTAGTACTACCTTTTGTATTTATATTTATATTAGCTCCTGCAAAATCGCCATAACTAGTAACATCGTAAGTTTTAGATATACTAAGATTACTTATTATATCTGTAGAGAATATATCTAATGGAGCACTTTTGGCACTAGAACTAGTAGATGGTATAGAGAAGCCGTTAAGAGTTACATTATTATATCTATCTCCTAAACCTCTTACAAATACAGCTCCGCTATTACTATTGTTTTTGGCAACACCTGTTACTTTAGCAACTCCTTGACTAGCATCAGATGCTCCGATATCAGAAAGCTTGCTCGCTCCTATCTTCTGAGTCATCTCTACTGCATTTTTTCTGTCAGCAAGCAATACAATAGCCGATTCTTTGTTGGTCTTGGCTTTTATCTCTATAGTGTCAAGCATATTAGAATCCTCCTTTATTACTATACTAATATTTCTACCAAGACTAGTATCTATTAGCTTCTCAACAGTCTGATACCCCATAGAAGATATAACCAGAATATATTGTTTGTCAGTAGGTATCATTATAGAAAAATAGCCATCTATATCGGTCATCACCCCTGTTGTGCTATTTTTAAGAATAACATTAGCAAACGACACTGGGCTTTTACTACCCCCTATCATCTCCAAAACCTGACCCTGAACACTCACTCTTTCTCTGCCTACTAAAGATTTCTTTATATAGTTATTTTCGGCAATATTGTTCTGCCCTAAAACATTAAGTGATAACACTAATAAAACTACAGTAATAATTGATTTCATTATGGATTATATTTTTAAGCAAAAATACATCCACAGCTTTGTTTCTATCTTTAGTAAAAGTGATGTTATTGTCAAGTATATGTTTACTATGTAAACAAAAACACCTTTATAATGATTAATTACACCCATTATTTCACTTAGAATAGAGTTATTATTTACATTGTATTAAACTTTATGTTTTTTGGAGTTATGCTCTATAATCAAAAAAAAAGGACTAGCTATAACTAGTCCTTTTTTTATCACAGTAAACAAAACTCTACTTACTATCCTTTTATCTTATCTTTCAACGACTTGTATTTGGAAGATATATATTTACTTGCTTTTTTCACATTCTCATCATTACTAACGGCTTCTGATATTTTCTTATATTCACCTTTTATATACTGGCTAATTTCCTTTATATCTCCATTATCATGATAAGACTTAGATATCCCGTCTAATTTATCGTTAATATAACTTTCACTTTTTTTAAGGCTACCAGTTCTATAATAAGACTTAGACATTCCGTTTAACTCACCGTTTGCATATTTTTGAGATTTTTTCAGATCACCATTCTGATAATAGTATTTAGACTCTCCATCTAACTCTCCATTAGAATAGTTTTCGATCTTCTTTAAGTTCCCCGATAAATAAAACATTTTAGAGCTACCATTAAGTTTACCGCCTTTATAATTCTCTGATTTCTTTAACACTCCTGACTGATAATACGACTTAGACAAACCATCTAGTCTAGCATTTTTATAGTTTTCACTATTCTTAAGAGAACCATTATGATAATACAAACTGGAAGCTCCATCAAGTTTATTAGCTATATAAGTTTCACTCTTCTTGAGACTCCCGTTAGTATAAAACACCTTAGAAAAGCCGTTAAGTTTACCTTTAATATAAACTTCACTTTTCATCAGAGATCCATTGCCATAATATAACTTAGACTCTCCTTCTAACTTACCATCAACATAGTTTTCTACCTTTTTAAGTTTCCCATTCTCATGATATTGTTTCTTGACTTGCCCCTCAATTACTTGCACAAATAATACAAATAAAAGCAATGATAATACTGTGTTTTTCATGGTGTTTGATTTTTATACATTAATACTATAAA
>JABSPL010000037.1 GCA_013215105.1 Flavobacteriaceae bacterium | reverse complement strand
TAATCTGCTTTTGGACGGTTCAAATATACTGTCATCACTACCCGTTATTTTATAGCCTTTATCGTGTAAAGCTATTGCTAAGTTGTGCATAGCAGCTCCTGCTATTGCTATAAAATGTATATTCATATTTTAGTTTTTTTTTATAAAAATCAAATATACATATTTATGTGTGGTTAATAGGCCGTAAGGTTGGTTTAAAGTTTTTATTCAATTTCAAGACCAATTCTCTCTGTATTTTCACTCCAATAAATATAAAGAGCTTTTCCTATAATATAATCTTCTGTCACGAATCCCCAGTATCTAGAATCAAGAGAATTGTCTCTGCTGTCTCCAAGAACAAAGTAATAATTACTTTTAAAAGTGTAGTCCTCAATTACTATATCATCTATTTTTATAATAGAATTGTTAATTGAGTACTTTTTGTTTTCCAGTTTTATTAATGAAGAGTATATACCAATGTTTATCTTAGTTAGTTTTATTTTATCTCCTTTTTTAGGAATATAAATAGAACCATAATTATCAACCGTCCATGTAGTATTTGACTTAGGAAAGAGTTCTGAAGAATGGTTAATGTCTTCAGTTCTTTTTTTTATGTTTTTCACAATATTTATTTGTGCAAATTCTATAGCTTCTTTATCAGTTAAGAAAACAGGTATAGTATTATTGTACATTTTATAGTAGTTTACTATTCCGTATTTATAAAATGTTTTCTGACTTATAGGTTGTCCGTTTGTTGTAACTATGTATCTGTATTTTAATTTATCCCTATTATCAATCATTTTACCATTGATATGAGTATTACCATTTTTGATTTTCAAAGAATCTCCAGGTGTCGCTGCACATCTAAAGATAAATGAGATAGAAGTGTCTTCGGGAGATTTAAAAACAAGGATGTCATTTTGTTTTATATTCTTAGTACGTTGTATAGCTATACAGTCACCAACTTGTAGTGTTGGACTCATTGATATTGTAGGTATAGTATAGAAGTTAATAGGTCCTATTCTGTTAATATATTCTTTAGGAATGAAGTTTAATAAGACTATTTGTAGTGTAATAATTGATAAAAACACATACCATTTATAGTATTTCTTTAGTTTTGTGTCTAAATCTGAGTTTCGTTTAACCAATAAGAAGGAATCAACTATGGCGTATAAACGAAAAGAAACTATTAAAGTAACTATTAAAATTAAAAGAAGGAAGTTGAAAGAAATAAACCCGATAATCAATGAAGTTAGGATTAATAATAAATAGATGATTATTCCCTTTTTTACCTTACCTGCATATACGTGTCCCAGCCCAGGTACAAAAAGGCTTAATACTGATGCTATCCAAGGGTTTTTATTTTTAGTTTTTGTTATCTTATTAGAGATATGTAATTTAGATGTGTCAAGCTTGTCAAACCCTAAAATATCTTTATCTCTATAAAATTCTACTGGCTTATCTTTATTATTATCCATTTTTAATTTGTTTTATTCCTAGTACCACAGCGTCTAAACTATCGTTTATATTATCGGTAGACCAACCTAACTGCTTAGGTAATAATCCTTTTTTATCTAATCTGCTTTTGGACGGTTCAAATATACTGTCATCACTACCCGTTATTTTATAGCCT
>JABSPL010000036.1 GCA_013215105.1 Flavobacteriaceae bacterium | reverse complement strand
TATTCAGCTAATAAACCCACTAAATGACTAAAATTAGGTATCTTAAAAGTAGTACCTTCATCCATAAAAAAGAATATTTTTTGTTTGTTTCCATAATCAATATGTCTACATAAAATATTAACCATTGAGCCGATAAAACCATTTAAAACACTAGCATTTTTTTGGTCATTTGATACTGTTATTATTTTAGGCTTATCTTTTTCTATGAGATTGAATTTAAAATCATCACCTCCTAAAACATAACATATATTTTTATTACTTGCTATAGGCTTTACTATTTGGGATGCTGACCATAATATATTAGACATAGTTTTAGGGCTGTTTTTCGATTTAATAAGTTCATCAGCATATATTTTACTTTCAATCCTTTGCTCTACAAATTCGACTATTTCACTAGCATTTTTCTTTATAAAAAATATAGATATATAACCGATATTACACATATGAGGAAAGTCATAAAAGAACCTAACCGCAACGGCTTGTACAACCCCTAAGCCTGCATTAAACCATTCATCTTTTTTACTATCTTCCTCAGATACCGAAACTCCTATATCTCTTATTATTTCAGCTAAAAAAGTATATTCTTTTATTACAGAGGGATCTATTATATTACACCTAAAGGTTTTTGTAGTGTCTTTAAAATTTAGATGATATATAGGTATATCTGTTTTTAGTTTTTCTTTAAAATATAAGGTAGCTTTTGTATAGTCAAATTCTTTAGCATCATAAACAAAGCCTCCAAATTTATTAATCATATATTGTTTTAGTAGAGGGAAACCTACACTTTTTGTCTTCCCTCCTCTTGTTCCTGCAACTACTAAAAAATGTGTAAAAAAGTTGTTAATAATAATTTTTCCTTGTTTTGTAAAAAATTCAGCATGATTATCTATGTCTTTTATAAAGTTTTTTTTGATTGGGCGTATTATATCTGACCTTAGATTATCACTATTCCCTGCTTTTAATCTATTAAAACTAGCTAAAAAGAAGATAGAAAAACTAGGAAAAAAACAATAACTTAAATAGTTTTTAATCTCTATAGACATAAATACATTAAAAATATAGTAACCAAAACAATAAAAAAACAAGACTATCAGTAAATATTTAAGTAAAACATATCTTAGTTTAGTCTTATTTTTTATAAATAAATAAGAAATAAACAAAAAAATAAGCCCTATTATATTAAATAAAATTATGTAAATAATTGCTGTTTTCATATTCTAGGTTTAAATTCGTTAAATATTTTGGTTAGAACTTTTTGTAATAATGCCGTAGGATTTGTTACAGAAGCTAATGTTGATATAATTTCGGCTATATCTTTAACCCCTTTTATAGCCTTCATAGTTGTTTCGTCAACTACATTTTTAGTCAATTCTTGTTTAACTTTACCTTTAACTTTTCCTTTAATACTACTATATTTATCATACTTTTTAGGCTTGTAATTAAACTGCTCGTTAAACATATTACCGCTGTTTTCTTTAAACTCTTTATGATTAAAACCTATTTTAACTTTATCTCCTTTTCCACTTTTTTGCTTATGTCCTCTACTGGTTGCATTAGGAGAAATCTTAATATAGTCTTTAGTATTATGATGAACTACAATATGTATATGAGTTTGAAAACCTGCTTTTAAATCTCCGTCTTTTATTTTGTTTCCCTTTTTATATTCATATGGTTTTTCATCAATAGTAATATATTTAGCCTGTAAATCCTTAATTTCTTTATTAACAAGATGCTTTTGTTCTTCCAAATTATTGATGCTTTTATAGTTCTTTTTATCATCAATATTTTGCTCTATTTTTAATTTTTCTACTACTTTATTTTTAATTTGTTCCTCTATATTTTTGTTACTTTGAACCTCTTTACTAAGGTTACTATACTTTCTTTTTTCTTCCTGTTTAGCTATATAAACTAAGTCACTACCTTTAATGTTTTTTTTAAAATTATGAGCATACAATTCCATCACATTTTTAGTATAACTTTTGATTAAAATATCAAAATCTTTTTTCTGAGAAACACTTAAATCAGCAGTACTTTTAGCAGTATCATTACCTACTATTTTAGATAAATGTTCCATTTCTTTTTGTGAAGGATTTATCGTAAAAGTGTAAAATTTAGCTTCCGTTTTTCCTAAGTTTTTATTTTGTTTATCTATAAGTTCAGTAGCTTTAACTTCGTTAATATTGTCGTTATCATGATTAAAAAAACCTTCAAATTCATTAGGTGTTTTACCTTCATTTTCTTTAGATAAATACGAAATAATAGCACTTGATGTTCCTTTATTATCTGTGCTTTTATTTGATTTTTCTATTTTTACAAACATGATTAGAGCTTTGAAAGTTTCATCTTTATTATATCTAGAGCCATATTTAACTCTTGAACTCTATAAGCTATTTCCGTATCTTCTAAGCCTTTTTTAGAAAAACCAAAAGTTTTAATATCATCAATTTTTGCTATGCAATCTTTAATAATATAAGGGTCAATATTAGTATTGTTTTGCACCTGTTTTATTTCTAATAAGCGTATTTTTTCATGCAATTCTTGTGTGGATTCTGACCCTTGAGAACTTGTATTATCATCAGAATTTAACTCTGCATCATCATATAATTTTGCTAAGGTCTGTTCCGAATAATTCATTGTTTTACCAAAATATTGTTTTTCAAAAGCTCT
>JABSPL010000035.1 GCA_013215105.1 Flavobacteriaceae bacterium | reverse complement strand
TGTTATTTTATAAATAATGTATATTTGTAATTGTATCGTGTATACTATGCTTTTTAGTTTATATGTGTTTTGTATACATAAAGAGTATTTTGAAACAGTACAAGTAAAATATTTGTTTACTTTAAGTTTTGTAAAATAAACCAAATAATCAAAACTGTAAAAGTTGAATTAACTACTTTAGGGCAGTATATATAATAGTCATAATAGATATAAATAAAACAATTAATATGAAGTTATTAGCATGTATATGTGTTGTCATAATATCTTTTACTAGCCATAGCCAGAACTCAGAATTTAAAATTATTACTGACTTACCCTTTTTGTTAAAAGAAATATCGGGTATAGAGAACTCTAGTCATAAAGATAGTTTTTGGGCAATAAACGATAGTGGAAACACTAAAGAAATATTCTTACTAAACCTGAAAGGAGATATAATAAAAAGTATAAATATAGAAAACTCCAAAAATAAAGACTGGGAAGATATATGTACAGACAGAAATGGGAACCTATATATTGGAGATTTTGGAAACAATAAGAACCATAGAGAAAACCTGATAATATATAAAATAAATAAGATAGATAATATAAAAGGCTCAATAGTCAAAGCTCAAAAAATACATTTTAGTCTCGAAGATCAAAAGAATTTCCCTCCAAGTAAATACAATCTTAACTACGATATAGAAGCTATGATTCATTATAATAAGAATATATACCTTTTTACCAAAAGTAGAGCCAAACCTTATAATGGACTTTGTAAATTGTACCGACTTAGTGACCAAAAAGGAAGATATATAGCCGAACTGATATCGGAAATATACACTTGTTACGATTATAAAAAATGTAGTATTACAGGAGCTAGTATAAGTCCCGATAACAAAACTATAGCCTTACTGATGCACAATAAAGTTATGCTTTTGTCTGATTTCTCAGGAGATGATTTCTTTGAAGGATATAGAGAAACTATATATTTGAACCATAACTCTCAAAAGGAAGCTATATATTTTAAAGATAATAAAACCCTAATAATAGCCGACGAAAGAAACAAAAGTAGAGGAGGTAATTTGTATGTTTTAACTTTTTAATTGTTAATTAGGTAATTATTAATGGTTAATTGTTAATTGGTTGATTGTTGATTGTTAATCAAGTGATTTTTAATTGTTAATTAGGTGATTGTTAATGGTTAATTATTAATTGTTAATTGTTTGTTTTTTAAAACCCAAAACCTAAGCCAAACACAAATCTATAACCTTCGCTTCCATGATACAAACCAGTGTTAAAATTAAACAAATCAGCTCCGTTTAACCACAAACCTCCTCCTGTGCTTTTATGCCATACTTGTGAATCTTGATTGTCTATCCATACTTTTCCGTAGTCAAAAGAACCAAACAAGCCTAACTCTACAGGAAACAAATAAGTCTTTTTCCTAAATAACCTTATACGTAAATCAGTGTTCTGATAAAAAGATTTATCTCCTGTAAACCTTTGATTTCTGTATGCTCTAACTCCATTGTCTCCTCCTATTGTTGTAGCATTATAAAAGTGTCCATAGTCATTATATATAAGTTCAGAATTAAACTTGGTTGCAAGTACTATATTGGCCGAAGAAGTCAACCTGTATATAAACGATATATTAGGTTTTATATAGTAAAAAGGATTGTTTACTTCTGATATATTCTTTTTAACACCAAGATTAATCCCAAACTCCATACCTAGAGTAGGGAAAAGTTTATTGTCTTTATTAGAATATATATAATCAACTTCTATAGCTCCATAAGTTTCATCTTCGTATGTTTCGTGATTAATAATACCATATGTTTCATTAAGAAATCGACCTTTTATCTCATGTAATTCTTTATTTTCGAAGACTAAACTAAAAGACAATGCAGAACCTTGAATATTTCTAAAAACTAAAGAAGGAACAAAACTAATATTCCTTATCCTAACTCTATTATAGTTGTCTCCTTTTCGATTATCTATATTATTAGTCTCATTACCATCTCCAAAATAGTTAATACTATAGTTAGGGCTAGTAAAATTTGTAGCAAGCCTAATATTTACTTTATCGAAAACATTACCAAACTCTAAGCTATAGTTTAGCTCGTATCCTTGAGTAGCATAGTAATACATAGCACTTAGTTTATGCTGTCTGGTAAATGGATTTAGTTTAAAACTATTGATAGTATATGTTTTGTTAAAACCTAATTTGAATCCATCATCGGGGTTAGAACCTAGCAGAGGAGTAAACATACTTATAGTCTTATATGTCTTTCTGTAGTTATATATATTGGTATCATAACTATCGGTAAGCTTTACTTTACTATTGTTTTCTTCGAGATTGTTCTTTTTAGTCTTATGATCGTAAACTATATAATTGTTGTCGTCAAGTATATAAGTGTCTTTGTTCATTCCTCCTATTATCCTTACTTTTATATTGTTTTTTATTCCTTTTATACTTTCAAAAACATCTTTACCATCCAAACCATATAGCCATATTTCTTTAGTTTCTTTTTTATTAAATTCACGTGAATAATAAGGACTATCTTTTATATTATCCTTATTATATATCTTTATACTTAAGTTACCATTTTCTTTAGGCTCTAACAGTATATAATCATCTTTGTCAGTAGCTTTTACTACAGAATAATCTGTAATTATATCGTAATATTCTCTAGCTATATTACTAAGGTTTTCTATACGTTGTCTCAACTTGTTTTTCAAATCTATAGCTATAGATATATCAAGTTCTTTAGGCATTTCTTCGAAAGATTCCATTATAACTTTATCGCTAAGCTTGGCTTGTATATAGTCTATTTGTTCTTGCCAAACAGTCCAAGAAGAACGGGTTGTAAATGATTTGTCCAAAGATAAAGCTTGACTATTAAACCATTTTATATCACGTATATTCCCACTATAAGTTTGCATTAATCTAAGGTCAGGCAATATACGAGTTACTAATTCGAGAATATATCCATCATAGTTCGAAAATGCCTGATCTCTATCTCTTGGTATTGGCTTGTATATAGTATTTCCATTTTCTTGCTTAAATACTCCCCATCTCCATTGGTCCTGATGTCTATCCCAATCGCCTAATATCATATCAAAAAGCCTAGCCCTTATATAAGTCTCTTCATCAAGAGAATGTTTTTTATTCTTTCTTAGCTTAGCCCTGAGGTCATCAGTACTTATTATTTTATCGGTATAACCAAAACTATATAAGTCTTTATGCCCTGCGGAAGGTCGCTCTTCTATCATATATAAATGACCTCCAAACTCTTGGTTGTATTGCTTCAATGCTTTCTGACTTTCTATATAATAAAGCTTAGGGTTAGTATGATATATATCAATAGCATCTGCCATATAGCCTATACTAAAAGGAATATAAGGATGTGCCGATGTATAGAAGTCCATAAGTACATCTTCGCCTAAAGTATTATTATACTCAGGAGCTATATATTTGTCTTTGAATGCCACACTTTGCAAAAACAAAACAGCACTTTTCTTAAGTTTTCTCATTACAAATTCTCTACCATCATTAGCTTTCAATCTAAGAGAAACAGACTGATTACCTCCTCCTTTTCTGATAACAGTAAGCCCTCCATATAAAGTATCGAGATTGACCTTTTCGGCTTCTATAGGTTTACTATATATATCACGATAATGATTGCCCATCAATAGTTTGTACAGTTTACTTTTATCAGTTTTGTCTTTAGAATAAATACTTGCTTTTGTTTTGTTACTAGTAGTTTTGTAAACCTTATTAGTATCTGAAAGTTTTTTATTGTCATTTATAAGATGACTAAATATTTTGGTAGATACCGAATTACTATCAACTTTAAAATAAGATATTATAGTCTTTCCTGTCTTAGTGATATCGAGTACCGCATAACCTAATGCTCCATAAGTAAACAGAGCTCCTTTACCTAGTCTGGTTGCCGATTTTTTAGAAGCAGAACCACTTATCACTTGTTTTATACCGTCTTCTTCTATATACTGTAAGCTATGTTCATGACCAGAGACAAATACAACATTTTCCGATTTACGTGATAGAGTAATCAATCTGTTTTTAAGTTTTCGGTATTTATAATTCTGTAAGTCTTGAGTAGAAACTCCTCCAGTTTTTCTTAATAAAGATATAATACTACCTATTATTGGTAAAGGAATAGATGAACTAAAAGGAAATATTTGACTTCTCAAAGAAAACTGTCCTCCATGCGATCCATAAGTGTACATAGGATGATGTATAGCAACTATAGTGTTTTTATTAGCATTCTTAGATATAAGCCCTGCAAATTCTTCAAAAAACTTAGCTCTAGTTTTTATATCGCAATTGTCATTTATACCTGGGTTGTCATCCCAGTTTTCCAAATACCATTGGCTATCGACTATTATAAGTACTGTTGACTCATTTATATTTATCTTTTTTAGAGGACAACCATTCTTAGGGTAAAAAACATTCTTCCCCATTTTTTTATCTATGTATTTTTGCTCTCGTTTAAGTCCTTTGATACCATCACTATACCAATCATGATTTCCTGGTATTATATAAGTATTACCATTATAGTTGTCTAAAGAGTTTAATTGTATATCTATATTATATTGGGCTAACTCACGAGAGTCTGACTTTTTGGAAGGCATACCTTTAGGATATATATTGTCTCCCAAAAACAATACCGATGTGTTAGAATTATCTTTGCCACTTAATTCTTTGTTCAGAGCATTGAAGACTACTAACTCTTGTCCTATCTCCGATTTACCTCCATCGCCTAGTAAGTAAAATCGGTGGGATAGTTGCTTGTCAATAGTGTTAAAAGTATAATCAAATTGATTGTTTTCCTTAGTTTGTAGACTATAATTAGCACAAGAAACACATAAGTTTAGTATTATGATAACAATTAATAGTCTTTTATATAGCTGGGTAGTAGTCATTTGTGTTTTTAAATATATAATTATAATTAGTCTAAGTATAAAACTTGACGAGTTAAAAATATTTAATTAATTTAGTCTTTATAAATAACGTGCTAATTTCTTAAATAATTATGAGTAATCTTATAAAAAAATCAAAAAATTTCGTCTTAGATTTGTTTCATTCAAAACTAGGTAAAGGTTTTGTTTATCATAGCATTAGCCATACTATGAGAGTTGTTAAAGCTACTAACGAATTGGCTATAGGTGAAAGTTTGTCTGACAAAGATACTCAATTGATTATGTTAGCTGCATGGTTTCACGATTCGGGATATACCAAAGGTTATAAAGACCATGAGAAGAACAGTGTTATAATTGCCAAAGAATTCCTTAAAGATACCGAGTTAAACGATGATGATATAAATATTATAGAGTCTTGTATAATGTCGACTAAAATGGGTAATAAACCAAAAGGCAAATTGCAAAATATAATGTCAGATGCTGATAGTAGTCATCTGAAATCTAAAAACTATCTGGATATAAGTGGATTGTTACGTGAAGAATGTAAATCGGTAGGAGGAAAAGAATTTACCGATTTGGAATGGATAGAAGGTAATATTTCGTTTTTTAGCAATAAACATAGGTTTTATACTGACTATGCTTTAGATAATTGGCAAGATAAAAAAGAAAAAAATCTATTTATTTTAGTAGAAGAAAAAAGAAATGCCGAAAAAGAAACTTCTAAAAACAAAAAGAAAGTAAAAGTGAAACAAGAAAAATCCTTTTTACCCGAAAAAGGAGTAGAAACTATGTTTAGAGTAACTCTAAGAAACCATCTTAGTCTTAGTGCTATAGCCGATACTAAAGCAAATATACTACTAAGTGTTAATGCTATAATACTATCACTTGCTTTGGCCGAAATAGTTCCAAGACTAGATAATCCTAGTAATTCTCATTTGGTAATACCTACTTTGGTACTTGTTACGTCTTGCCTTGCCACTATAGTTTTGTCGATACTGGCAACCCGTCCACAGGTAACTGAAGGAGTTTTTACTCAAAAAGATATAGAAGATAAGAAAGTTAATTTGTTGTTTTTTGGAAACTTTCATAAAATGCCTTTAGAAAAATTTGACGGAGCTATGATAGAACTTATGAAAGACAAAGAATACCTTTATAAGTCTATGACTAAAGATTTGTATTTCTTAGGTAAAGTATTACATAAAAAATATAAAATACTTAGAGTTACTTATGTAGTCTTTATGATTGGTATTATTTTATCGGTATTTATGTATGCTATTTCTTTTTATTGGGTACCTGAAGTTACTGGATAACTAGATGATTGTTAATTGAATAATTGTTAATGAGATAACTAGATAATGGTTAATGAGATAATTGTTAATTGTTAATGAAGTAATTGTTAATGAAGTGACTAGATAATGGTTAATGAGATAATTGTTAATTGAATAATTAACCATTAACCATTTAAAAATCAACCATTTAAAAATCAACCATTGATAATCAACCATTGATAATCAACCATTGATAATTAACCATTAATAATTGAATAATTAATAATTAAAAAAAAGATATGAAGAGAAATATAATAAAAGAGAAAAGTTTTGGTTTTGCTATTCGTATAGTTAAGCTTTATCAGTTTTTGGTTAATGATAAGAAAGAGTATGTTTTGTCTAAGCAATTATTACGTTCTGGTACAAGTGTTGGTGCTATGGTTAGAGAGTCAGAACATGCTGAATCAAAGAAAGACTTTATTCATAAATTGTCTATTGCTCAAAAAGAACTAAACGAAAGTATATATTGGATAGAGTTATTAAAAGAAACAGATTACTTAGATGATATACAGTTTGATAGTTTATATGCAAGTGCTATTGAAATAATGAAATTGATTACAAGTATTCTTACTACTAGTAAAGTAAATATTAAAAAGAAATAATGGATAACTAGATAATTGTTAATTGTTAATGAGATAATTGTTAATTGTTAATGAGTTGATTGAATAACGGAGTAATTGTTAACTAAATATTTGTTAATTGTTAATGAGATAATTGTTAATGAGTTGACGAAATAATTGATAATTAATCATTAACCATTAACCATTGAAAAATTAACCATTAACCATTAACCATTAAAAAATTAACCATTTAAAAATTAACCATTGATAATTAACCATTTAAAAATCAACCATTGAATAATTTATAATTAAAACAAATGAGAGCATTCACTAAAGAGTTCAAAGAGGCAATAAGTCACTTACCTTCGAAGGAGAAAGACAAACTAATATTGAGGTTACTCAAAAAGGATTATGTTTTAGCTCAGCGTTTAGAGTTTGAGTTAGTCGAAGATACTACTGTAGACGAGCGTAGGCATAAAATGGAAAAACATGTGGTAAGCAGTTCTGGTTCTATAGCAAGAGAAGACTATTCATTGACTTGCCTAAAGATAGATATGGGGTATATAAGTGGCGATATAACTCATCATGTAAAGGTCACTAAAGACAAGTTTGGAGAGGTTAGTCTCAATTTGTTAATGATAAATGAAGTATTAAAGTTTGCTAAGCAACGAATATTAAGAAATGATTCACCAACCAAAAAACATAAGTTCTGTGTATCGTTGTTTAATCGTGTTTTTAAGATAATGATATTAACAACCAAGCTAGATGAAGATTTGTTGTTAGACTTAGAAGATGGATTTAAGGAATTAGGAGGTCTTATATTAGATAATAAAGTTTTATTAGATTCCGCAAGAGAGAATAAATTAGATATTAACTGGCTTTTGGACTTTGAGATACCTAGTAATATAGCTGAGATACATAAGTCTATAAAAGGGGAGGGGTTGTTGATATGATGACTAGATAATTGTTAACTGAATAATGGTTAATTGTTAATGAGGTAATTGTTAATGAGGTGACTGAATAACTAGATAACTAGATAATTGTTAATTGTTAATGAGATAATAGTTAGCATACGTTTTTTCACTCTATGGGACAACATCAAATTTTGTTTCTCCGTTTTTGTTGAATATTTTTTTTATTATCTCTTTACCAATTTCGGTCGCTTGAAATTTGTCCGCATTTAATTCAAGTTTGTAAACTGGTGCTTCTTTGAGTCCAGAGTAAAGAGGTTTATTTCCATAACTCATTTTAATTACTTGATAGTTTTTATTTTTAGCGAAACTTATTAGTTTTTCAACATAAGGCTTTTGTTCGTTTGTCATAACTTCAAATTCAATATCTATTTCCCCTTTATTATTAACGAAATAAATACAGTCAATTCCATCTGAAGTTATTCCGAAAAAATCATATTTTAACTTACCATCCAATAATTTTGTAATAACAGATTCCAATTCCTCAAGTTGGATTTGTTTAGCAACTTGTGTTTTCTGATTATTTCCGTTATTATTTCTTGAAACGAAGTAAACAATTCCGATTACACATAAAACTCCTATTATTATTCTTATTTTCATTCGTATTTCTGTTTTTCTTAAATGTATGCTAACGTTTAATATATGAAAAGTAGCGGATTTTAAGATGCTAACTTTTCAGTTAAAAACTGACTTTAAATTTATAAAATTCATTTTCATTTCAGCACTTAGACTGCTATTATTTATATATAGTGTTATATGCTATCTTTTAGTCATTCATTTGATTATTCAATTTCTCAAATTCAACTAATAGCTTATTAAGTTTTGCGTTCTGTTTCGTAATTGCTTTAGGTCTTAAATAAAACCAATTTATTGCAAACCAAAGTATAGTTATAGCATAGGTGATTATTCCCCAAGTAATTGTCATTTTAGAAACATACTCAAAAAGATATAGCCCAATTCCTAAAGAAAGAATTATAAAATAGATACTCAACATTGTAGTTTGTTGGTATACTTGTATTTCTTTTAACTTTATAAGTTGTTGAAGGTATTCCTTACTATTAGGTTCTGTCTTATTCTTAGTAAGTAAAGAAAATTGTTTATTAAAAGGTAGTAAAAAAATAATCATAGCTAAAATAGTTAATATAATACCAATCTTAGTAGTTACTAATTCAGGTTGATAATAATACCAAATAAAACCAATAAAAGTAATGGTTAGTAAAAGTGTAATATTGACTAATATTAGCTTTAAAAAGCTTCTTCTTTTTAGTTTATTTGCTTTAGCATAAAGAATTTCAACTTTTGGAGTTTCTATCTTTTGTTTATTCCATATTTTTTTTAAATCTATATTAGTTACCATTTTTCTTGAATTTTTGTGTTAATTTTTCTTTTATTCTGTGAATCTTAACTCTAACGTTACCTTCAGATAGACCAACAATTTCAGCTATTTCTTTTTGATTCATATCTTCTAGTTCCAATGATATGATGATTCGTTCTACTTCTTGTAGTTCTGAAATATATTGATGTAAAAACTGTATATCCTTCTCTATATCTGTTTCTAAAATTTCATCCTTAATCTCTAAGGGTAATTCAGACTTAGGCATCTTGTTATCTTTTTTAATTTGACGCAAACAGGTATTAGAAGCAATTCTAAATATCCAAGTTCCAATAGAAGATTCGTTTCTAAACTTGGGTAATTGTTTCCATACTTTAATAAATGTTTCTTGAGCTAAATCTTTCGCTGTATCTGTATCATTTGCATAACCCATACATAGCCTAAAAACCTTTTGCCAATATGTTTTATAAATAGTTTCAAAATTCATTATTCAGTCCATCTTTTTAACGCGTTAATAAATTTGGTTTGTTGGTCTATAAAGAGGTTATGAGAACAGTTGTATAAATATTCCAAATTATTTTCCCCAATTAAATTTTCAATATTTATTACTTGACTTTCTGAAAACAGACCATCATCTTTACCATATAAACCGAAAACAGGTGTGCTATTATTTAATACTCGTTTTAGATTTTCATATAAATCTAGTGTTGTATATTTTTCGTTTTGCCAAAATTCTCTTGGGGCTTCATAAGTCATTTTTGAACTATATTTTATAAGCAAACTATCTGTTTTAAACGTTGAATAAATATTTACAGCTTCTTTTGTTGGCTCTTTTGGATAATAAAATCCATTTTGCATAGCGTGACTAAAACAGTATGAACTGTACTCTATAGAGCTTTTATCCATTTTTTCTAACATATTTATATAGTTAAGATTAACTGAATCTTTATTGCTAATGTAAATTGATTTTGATGACTTTAATATGGTTGAAAGCGTTTCTTGCATTGATAGCGGTGCTGAGACGAGAATAATAGATTTAGTTTTATTTGGATATTTTTCTGCATATAAGGTTGCAATTATACCACCGAAGCTATGTCCTATTAGTGTTGCTGATGTTAAATTGAATTTATCGTAAATTAAATTTATATCATCAAAAGTTTCATTAAATGTAAATTTTGCATTATTATCTAGTGACCTTCCTTCACCACGTCTGTCATAAGAAATGACATAAAAACCATTTTCCGAAAGTTTTTGAGCTGTTGTTGATTCAAAACCTACAGAATTATATCCTGGCCCACCGTGAAGGTAGAGTAGCGGCTTATCATTTGGATTGCCAAATGCTTTTGAATAAATTGTTTGAGAGTTAACTACGAGTGTAGATACTATAAATACTAATACTGTTAGTGTTTTTTTCATTTTATTTCCTTTTAGTTTTTATTTAGATACAAGGAATGTCAAAATGTTACAAAATATTTTTTTAGGTAGCATATAACGGATAACATATGAGACGTAGACGTTTTTCAAGAACTAAACTTTCGGTTAAGCACAAAGTTTGATAAGAGCTGAAACTATTGAATTTATTACTGTTTCTACTAGTTTTTTTATATATTGTTAGCTGTGGTTTTTTTATTTTTCTATCGAAGTTTCCCATCCGTCATAATCACCATTTAGTTCTTGGGCTTTTTCCCATAGTTCTAAAGTGTACTCGTCAATTTCGTCATATCCCACTTTGTCAACTCTTAAAGTTAAACCACCCATAGCAAAACAATATTTTATGTTTATCTTCTTTTAAGCTTCCAATATTTTTTGGCAGATTAGTATAGCCGAACTCTATTGTTATGTAGTGTCATTTTTTTAATTGGTATTGAATTTTTTCTTTGTCAAATTCAAAAGTTAATTTCTTTTTTAATAAACATTCATCTTCCCAACTCTCCACTAAGATAGTTTCATTATCAATCAAAAAATCAAACACAAAAGGTGATTCATAGAATTCGCAATCTTTATCTTTTCGTTTAAAATTACTTTCCCAATTTTCAGGAAAAATATTTATATCCAATCGGCTTATTTTATTTTCATCATATATATACGAAACAAAGCTATTATAATCTCCTGTTATATCATGGGTCAAGAGGAAAAATTTATTATCATTAATCTGTATAACTACAAACTCCCAAGCCCCGTCTATCACTCGAACAAATAAATGATTATCACCTATAAAAAGCTTTTGCATCATTCCTGAATTGTCATTTATAAGATAACCAACTTTTTCACAATCAGTAATGTATTTTATTCTATCATCTTTTGACCAATTCCAGAAACCCATTGATTCTCCTTCTAAAGTAGATAAAAGCTTAAGAGTTCTTATTCTATGTCTGTTTAATTTTTTTTGTGACTCAACTTTTTTTATAAAATCTACTTTAGCTTTATTTACAGTAGATAGTTCTATTTCATCAATTGATTTAGTTCCCTCGTACCAATCGAATTTGTTAAAATAATTATTTAGTTCTTTGCTTTTAAATTTATATCCTTTTCTAGCGAAAAACTCATTCCGCAAAAGTTTTAATTCACTTAGAGACTTACTATACATTTTGTTTTGAAATTCATAGTCAAGTTCCTTTTGTGCTAAAAGAGTTGCTGAAATTAAGAATATAACTATAGTAAATACTTTTTTCATTTTCTTTAAGTTTGGAATGCTACACAACTCTCAAATATAACCAATTAATATTATCTGCCTAAGTAAATATTAATGTTATTTGCTACTTTGACGTATAAAGTATTACAAGTACTGATGTATAAGTAGTTAAATTACGGATAACAATAATAAACGGATATGTGATTTTAAGAACACTTATGTTAAAATAAGCGAACATAATTTAAAGCGTAGAATAGTTCAACAACGATGGTTGTTGAACTAGTGAGTTGTTAATGTTGAGTTAGTGTTGGTGAAAACTATTGGGTTATATAAGTTTATAGTTCTATTGTTTCCAAATATCATAATACATTCAGAAATCACAGAAAACATGTTATTTCTATAAACTAATTCACGTCTTAAAAGTCTTA